>CAZQKT010000035.1:10777-28657 GCA_964594055.1 uncultured Spirochaetales bacterium | reverse complement strand
GGCCGCAAAGCCGGAAAAGACCGTAGAAGGACCCGCGGAAGAGAGCCGGGAAGCTGCTGCACCGGAGGAAGATGAGGTCGAAGAGCCCGAATTCGGTGAGGCTGAGTTGGAAGAAGTCGAGGAACTCTCCGATGATACCGAGGTCGAAGAGCTTGAAGAGTTAGAGGAGATAGAAGAAGTTACCGATGATATTGGTCCTGAAGAGCCGGAAGGCGATACCGATAAGAGCAGGTAGCATGACCTTCCTGAAAAAAATACCAATTTTTAAGGAAAGTCATGCTTGACTAAACGGCAAAAATCAATAATGTTATCACACGGAAGTTATAAAACGATACTGGAGGCGAAAACATGGTTGCACTTCTTATAGGTCTGATTCTCATACTGTTTGCACTTTTTGCCGGTCTGCCGTTGGCCTGGGGCCTGGACTGGTGGCAGGATGTTCTAGCAGTGCTGCGGGGCGGAATACCAATTTTGGCCATATTCATTGGGATCATTGCTATTTTTATCGGCGTAGCGGATATCAAGGACAAAATCGAAGCAAAGAAAGAAGAAGAGGAAGAAGCGAAAGAAGAAAGTGAAGGCTCACCTGAGAGCAGCGGCGAGGACGAAACAAGCGAAAAAAGCTGAGTTTTTCTACGGGGCCCGCACTGTAGTGGGCACTCCTGTGGGCGCCCCGGATTCGGACAGATTCTCGCCTCATCGACTTGACACTACCGCAAAAGTATGAAATGATAGCGCTCTGCCTCTAAGAGTGTTGAAACAGAATAAGGGTTATTAATTATGAAGACAATATATCTGAGCCCCGAGAAAGTGGGGCGAACATGGTATCTTATTGATGCCGAAGGAAAGACATTAGGAAGGATTGCGGAAAAAATAGCTACCATACTGCGTGGCAAACATAAACCGGAGTTTTCCCCTCATTTGGAAATGGGGGATTATGTTGTAGTCGTCAATGCGGACAAGGTAGTGGTTACCGGAAAGAAAGCGCAGCAGAAGCTTTACTCACGCCATTCCGGCTACCCCGGCGGATTGACCCAGAAAACGTATGAACAGCTGATTACGCAGCAACCGACTTTTCCCTTAGAGCACGCTATCAAAGGAATGCTTCCGAAAAATCCTCTGGGAAGAAAGCTGTTTAAGAATGTAAAAGTATACGCAGGACCGAATCATCCCCATGAGGCCCAAAAACCGGAACCGTTGGAAGTTTAAACGATTGCAAGAGGAGTTTGTAAGTGGCTAAAGAAGCAGCAACAAAAAATAAAACGGCACAGAATATCGCAATAGGTACAGGAAGAAGAAAAACGGCGACTGCCCGTGTTTTCTTACGGAACGGAAGCGGAAAAGTGACGATAAACGGAAAATCAATGATAGACTACTTCAAGAACGAAGAGTATGTCATGCAGGTCAATCGACCGCTTCAGGTCACCGACAGTACCGAAAAGTTTGATATCCTCATCACTGTAATCGGCGGGGGAACGTCGAGTCAGGCAGGGGCCTGCATATTGGCACTTGCCCGGGCGTTGGTACAGCAGGATGAGGCGAATAAACCGTCTCTTCGGGCAAACGGTTTCTTGACAAGAGACGCGCGAATGGTAGAAAGAAAAAAGTACGGCCAGCGGGGTGCAAGAAGGAAGTTTCAGTTCTCCAAACGGTAGTATGGAAATACAGACACTGCATAAAAGAGGGACCGGAGGGCATCGTACACAACTGATGCTCAGCGACGGTTCCTCTTTTTTTATCTCCTCTCAGTTTGTCGAAGAGCTCGGCATACGGGAAGGTGATGCTGTCTCCGATGAGCTGTATCAAACGCTGCACTATCAAGCGGAGCTCGAGAAAGCGCGGCAAAAAGGAATGGACCTTTTGAGCAGGGCGGAGCAATCGGAAGGGATGATGCGGCAAAAGCTTTTGAAACGGGACTTCCATCCGGATGTGGTCACTGAAGTTATCGCGTGGCTCGAAGAACGGCACTATCTGGAAAACCGCCGGTATGCCGAGCAGTGGGTAACGGTCCGGCTTCGCAGAAATCCGGAGGGAAGACCGGCCCTCGTAGCAGGGCTTCTCCGCCGGGGGGTGGACCGACATACGGCCGAGGACACTGTTGCCCGTCTCGTAACGGCGGAAACCGAGACCGCAGCCTTAGAGCGTGCATTTTATAAGCTGAAACGGCGTCATAAGAACAATGTAGATACGATTTACAGCAGTTTGATGAGAAAAGGGTTCTCCCACGCCGAGATACGTACCCAATTAGAGCGCTTTTCTCAAAAATAGAAAATTTTCTTACAATTAACCTTGACCTATTAGATGTTTTTTATATAATGAAATCAACCAGGAGAACAGTGATGGCGAAAAAAAACAAAAAGGTTAGGATCTATTCTGCTTTGGAAGTGGCGAATATCTGCGGTGTTGTTAATCAGACTGCAATAAACTGGATCAAGAATAACTACTTGAAAGCATTCACTACACCGGGAGGGCAGTACAGAATTTATGCCGAAAACCTGCTCGAGTTCCTGCAGTCCCGGGGGATGAAAATTCCCGATGAACTAAAAGAAGTTGCAGATCAGGAACATGCAGGAAAATCTATCTTGGTTGTTGATGATGATGTCGATATCAACAACATGATGAAAAATTACTTCGAAAAGAAATTTCCGGACCACTTTATTCTACAGGCATTTGACGGGTTCGAAGCAGGAAAACTGATCTCTGAACACAAGCCGAAGTTTATCATTCTCGATGTCGACCTTCCCGGAGTGGACGGTCACAAACTGTGTCAAAAAATCAAAGCGGATGATACTTTGGAAAACCCGGTGGTCATTTCCATTACCGGTTTAAACGATTCCCGTATAAAAGTAGCGGTCCTCAAAGCAGGTGCGGATGCCTTTTATGCAAAACCGCTCGATTTTGAAGAAATCGCCGGGTTTATTCAAGAACGGGAATCAAAATAGTCGAAACATGGGAACAAAGGACGAAAACATCATCCTTATTGTTGAGGATGAGGACTCTATCCGGTTAACGCTGCGGGACTACCTCAAGAAAAAGGGGTACAGCGTTGTTGTGGCCTCGGACGGGGTGGGGGCGATCAAGCAGATCCTCGATCATGACATAAAATTTATCATTACCGACTACAGGATGAATGTGCTCGGAGGAGATTACTGGATCAAATTCCTGCATCGGTTCTGCAACGATAAACAAATCGTCATCACCAGCGGTTTTTTAAAACCGGAGTTCAAAATACCGTTTAAAGTCATCTCCAAACCGTTTGATTACTCGGAATTGGAATCACTGCTTGCCGAAGAGCTCGGACTTTTTTAAATTCTACGAAGAGATTAGTATGGAACGAGATATAGGAAACATGATAGCGGCCCGGGTGAGGGTCTCAGGACGAGTGCAGGGTGTTGGTTTTCGCTATTCGACCCAGCGGGAAGCAAAACGGAGAGGCATCACCGGATGGGTACGCAACGAGTACGACGGATCGGTGCAGGTCGAGTGCGAAGGAGAAGAGGCTGACGTCAAACAGTTTGTCGGCTGGCTCAAAAAAGGACCTCCAGGCGCTCATGTCACACATGCAGACGTAAAAAAACTGCCCTATAAAGGGGTCTACTCTTCATTTACCGTGGAGTTCTGACTTTCTATCTACGTTCCAACTACTTTCCGATTGAGTAAAATGCTTTCATCCCCGGATATTCGGCAATACCTTCGAGCATATCTTCGATTCTCATAAGCTGATTGTATTTCGCAAGCCGGTCCGAACGGGAGAGTGACCCGGTTTTGATCTGGCCGGTCTCGAGTGCAACAACTAAGTCCGCGATAAAACTGTCCTCGGTCTCACCGCTTCGGTGCGAGACGACGGCGGTGTATCCGGCCCGTTTGGCCATTTCCACAGCTTCGAACGTCTCGGTGAGGGTCCCGATCTGGTTTACCTTGATGAGGATCGAGTTTGCAATCCCTTCTTCGATTCCCCGGGAGAGGCGGTTGGTATTGGTCACGAACAGGTCGTCTCCGACGAGCTGGATCTTGTTTTTTACTTTCTCGGTCAGTGCTTTCCAGCCTTCCCAGTCGTCTTCATCCATGCCGTCTTCGATTGAGATAATCGGATACTCGTCTACCCAGGAATCCCAGTACGAGGCCATCTCTTCGGAACTCAGCTCTCTGCCGTCCGATTTCTTGAACACGTATTTTTTCTTCTCTCCGTCGTAAAACTCGGAAGCTGCCGGGTCCAAAGCGATACGGACATCATCACCGATCGTATATCCCGCTTTTTCGATGCTGGTAAGAATAAGCTCGATTGCCTCTTCGTTCGATTTGAGGTTGGGTGCAAAACCCCCCTCATCGCCGACTGCCGTGCTGTATCCTTTCTCTTTTAGTACCGATTTGAGGTTGTGGAACACTTCGGTAATCATTCTGATCCCGCCCCTGCAGGTGGTTGCCCCCACCGGCATGATCATGAACTCCTGAAAATCGACCGAGTTGTCTGCATGCGCCCCGCCGTTTAAAATGTTGGCCATAGGGACCGGCATAGTCGATGCATGAAACGAACCGAGGTATTTGAATAACGGCACTCCTAAAAACTCGGCCGCTGCCCGTGCTGTTGCCATAGAAACACCTAAAATGGCGTTTGCACCCAATTTCGATTTATTTTCGGTCCCGTCCAGCTCGATCATGGTCCGGTCTATATCCACCTGGTCCAGTGCGTCGAGGCCAACCAGCTCCGAGGCGATGATATTGTTCACATTTTCTTTCGCCTTGAGCACACCCTTCCCGAGAAACCGCTTTTTATCATCGTCACGCAGTTCTACTGCCTCATGGACACCGGTTGAAGCGCCTGATGGGACCGCGGCACGGCCCATGGAGCCGTCTTCGAGGACAACATCCACTTCTACGGTCGGGTTCCCCCGGGAGTCCAGAATCTCTCTCCCCTCTACATATTCGATAATACTCATATAACTTCTCCTCTATAATAATAGTCGGTACGTGGTCAGTAAGAATATGAAAAGATTATCCCTCGGTGTCAAGTAAAGTGTATCGAAAAGAGCTCTGACTTTCCTTAAAAAAGGTGTTTTTCTAAGGAAAGGGAAGGAGTTGACCGGTCCGTGATGCAGTCAGTACAATAGAGGAACATGCGGTATTCAAAACTGTTCGGAAAAACATTTCGGAAGATCCATCAGAATGTGCGCTCCGCAAGCCACACCCTTCTGCTCAAGGGAGGATTTATCAGGCCCTTAGGCAGGGGGCTCTACTCGTTTCTACCCTTAGGTGTTCGGGTATTGGACAATATCAAACAGCTTATCAAGGAGGAGATGGACGGCCTGGGGGGACAGGAAGTACAAATCCCCATCATAAACCCCTATAAAATCTGGGAAAAAGGGGGCAGAGCGGACCTTATCCACAAAGAGTTGGTCCGTTTTAAGGACAGAATTGGGAAGGACTTAGTTCTCTCCCCCACCCATGAAGAGGCGGCTGTAGAACTGGTGAGGGCCAGTATCAATTCGTATCGGGACCTTCCCGTGTTCATTTACGAGTTTCAGACCAAATTCAGGGACGAGGCGCGTACCCGCTACGGTTTGATCCGCACGCGCGAGTTTATCATGAAGGACGGGTATTCTTTCCACCGGACATACTCCGATCTCAATAACTTTTTCCCGAAAATCTATGCAGCGTATGAGCGTATCTTTAAACGGTGCAATATCGAAGTTATTACCGCGGAAGCAGGGGTCGGTTTTATCGGGGGAGATAAATCATATGAGTTTCTCATGGAAGCTCCGTTCGGGGATGATGTAGTCGTCTGCTGCGAGAATTGCGGTTACCGGGCCAATCGTGAGGTTGCTGTAGGGATAAAAGAGACAACGAGCGGGAACCCGAAATCGATGGCAAAAGTGTATACTCCGGACTGCACCAACATGGTCCGTCTCGCCGAGTATCTCGAGCTGCCCAAATCGCAGCTGGCCAAAGCGATGGTATACAGAACGAGAAATGAGTTTGTGATGGCCGTTGTGCGGGGAGACTACGAGGTAAGCACCGAAAAACTTACCCGTGCATTGCATGACCAGATCATCACGAAGGCCACGAAGCAGGAGCTGGTCGATGTGGGGCTCATTCCCGGATATCTCTCACCGGTGGGGACACAAGTGAACATAAAAATCGTAATCGATGATATGGTCGCCAACTCGGTCAATCTCGTCTACGGCGGTAATGAAGAGGGGGTCCACTACACCAACGTCAATTACGGACGCGATTATGAAACCGAGTATATCGGTGATATCGCGCACATAAAAGAGGAGAACCGGTGTAAACAGTGCGGTAACCCCTTGAAGGAAGTACGTGTTGTTGAATTGGGAAACATCTTCAAACTCGGAGAGTTCTACACCCGGTCGATGGACCTCTCATTCAAGGATGATAATGATGTGTCGACCTATCCTAACATGGGTTCGTACGGGATCGGATTGGGGAGGCTGATGGCGGCGATCGTGGAATCGAACCGGGATGACCGGGGGATAATCTGGCCTTCCCATCTTGCTCCGTACAAGGCGTTTCTTATGGGCATCGGAAAATCGATAGCAGTACGGCGCACGGTCGAAGAGCTCCATAACCGGCTTCCCGAGGATGTGTTGATGGATGACCGGGGAGAATCGCCCGGTGTCAAATTTCAGGACGCCGATCTGCTGGGAATTCCCATACGGATTGTCGTTTCCTCTCACAACCTGCAGTCCGGACAGGTCGAGTTTCGCGACAGGAGAAGCGGGGAGACCTGGATGGTCCAAATGGAGAATGTCGCCGATGTTGTCAAAGGATGGAGGTAGCACACTGAGATGGATTATGAACTGAGCCATGAATTGATCGACCAGATTATCTTCGGAATGGAAAACCAGGCCGAACGGGTCCTTTTCGACAGCGAACGGGGTGAACTGGTGCCTGAAAAAGAGCTCGAAAAACCGATAGACCGCGATCGTTACATCGAGCTTCCCGAGTGGAATTCTCTGCTTGGGTATCAGCTCATGGAACGGTTTGTCCACACCCTTCGCAATCCGATCGTTCGGGAATCACTCCGCGACGCTCTCTCTCGGGGCAAGGGGGTGTTTCGAAACTTCAAGAATGTGCTCAGGGAGCGCAGTGATATCGAACGGCTTTGGTTTTCCTTTAAAGAGCGGGAGATGAAAACGGTAGTCATAGACTGGTATAACGAGTTGTGTGAGATGAAGGGGTTCGAGAGAATGTCTTTAGAGCCGGAGGACGAGACTGATGTCGATGAACTCGTACTCACCGATTTTGACATAAAATCGACCGATACCGCCGATGCGAATATGATCGAACTACTCCGGGGGAT
Organism: uncultured Spirochaetales bacterium; assembly: GCA_964594055.1. Classification (GTDB taxonomy): domain Bacteria; phylum Spirochaetota; class Spirochaetia; order SPDA01; family CAZJBZ01; genus CAZKZZ01. The sequence goes on along the minus strand of CAZQKT010000035.1, from coordinate 21,339 downwards.
GGACCGGAGAGGATTTCAGGAAGTGTATCCCCATCTCCCCTCCGATTATACGGAGCATCTGTTCCGATCAGCACGGGAAGGCCAGGACGTAAGTGATCGTGACAGCTCATTCGTCTTTCATGCGGAGAACCCTGCAGGGGAAGTGGCGGGATTCATTTGGGGCGTTGATGAACCGGCGGGAACAGCCGGACCCCCGGAGGAGGCGGGACCCGGAGTAGGTCCATACGCCTTCGAGGTGTACTCGACAATCAAACAGCTCTACATTACGGAGGCGTACAGAGGGCTGGGACTGTCCAAAGCGCTCCTCCACGAATATCTAAAAAGGGCCAACGAACGGGCAGTGAAACGGGTGTTTATCAGCCTCCCTGCCAACTCGGCGGGCCTGCAGGATTACCTTGTCACCCAGGGTTTCTCAGTCATTAGTCAAACGTTTGAACTGGATATGCATCACTGGTATGAAGTGTCCTAACCTTCTTGTGCACAAAATGATCAATTCGTTTTTTCTCCTCCTCTTTGTCGTTGCTGCTGTTCCCCTTTTTGCCGGGGGGAGCACGGAAGAGAGACCGGAGGAGAGGCAGCGAGCGTTCGTGGTCAACGTCGGGGGCGGGCCTGCAGAGCTCGACCCGCACTTTGCGGTAACGAGAGGCGAGTATCATATAGCGGGGGCCCTTTTCGAAGGACTTTTCCGCTTCGATGGTAAAACAGGAAAAGGAACACCGGGGCTCGTCCTCGATTGGACGACCGATGAAGCAGGGACGACCTACACGTTTACCCTGAGAAAGGCCCGCTGGAGCGACGGGGAACCGATTACGGCAGTTACCGTGGTCCGCTCCTGGTCCCGCGTCCTCGATCCCCGGTCCGGCTCTCCCCATGCCTGGCTACTGCGCAGCATAATTGATGATACAGGGGTCCGGGCCGTTGATACACACCGGCTGCAGATAACAGTGAGAGCGCCCGTTCCGTATATCGAGGATATTCTCTGGCATCCGGCCTTTGCGGTGGTCCCCATGCATCTTGTCGAGCGGTACGGAAAACGGTGGACGGACAGCGAAACCATTGCCTGCAGCGGTCCATATCTGCCGGAATACAACAACGGTGGAAAGCGGTTGGTCCTCCGGGCAAACAACGGGTATTGGGATTACAAGGCAATCGGGTTCGAAAAGGTGGTGCTCCTCTTCGAAAACGATCCCGAAGAGGCCTATCGGCTGTTCGTACAGGGAAAGGTGGATTGGAACAGGATCGCGGCCCCTGAACAGCTCGAGGAGATAAAAGGGATGGAGGCTTTTCACCAATCGGTTTTTTACGGGACCGGGTCTCTTCTCTGTAACTTCGATCGCAGACCGTTGGACCGCCGCGAGAGAAGGCTCTTTGTAGCCGGCACTATCGACCCTGAGGAACTCATAGCGGATACGGGCTTTACCCGGGTAACTCCCGCTACTGCTCTGCTTCCTCCCGGTTTGCTCGAGAAAGTCACTTCGGACCGGGAGGATGATTATACAGAGGGGCCGGTCCCCTCCTTTCAAGGGCCCCTCTCGCTCCTTCTATTCGAAGACCCTTTTTGGTCGTCCTTTGCTTCAGGGTTGGCCCGGCAATGGAGGAGAAAAACAGGAGGCGAAATCACTATAGAAGAGGTCGGCTGGGAAACGTATGTGCGTAGGCTCGAGACAGGAGCATTCGACCTTGCCGTCTATAGTCAGACCGCAGAGCTGCTCGACCCCGCCGTGTTCCTCGATATGTTTCGAAGTGATGCAGCTGAAAACGTTACCGGGTTCTCCGATCTTGAATACGACCGGCTCCTCGAAGAGGCGGAAAGCACATCTCCCGGATACAGGAGGAATGAACTCCTTGCCCGGGCGGAAGATCGCCTCCTCGAGGAGGCGATTGTCATCCCCCTGTTCCACTACACCGTGTACAATATGATCGACCTCGAAAAGTGGGGGGGGTGGCATGAGAATATGCTCGATATCCATCCCTTTTCCGCAATTTCTCCGCCGGGCCCTCTCGGCGCTTCCGCTCCTCTTCAATAGAAAAAATTAGTTCAGTATATGTTAAGAATTGATGAGAAACGGCTTGGCAAAATAGAAGTTTTCTATTAGATTCAAAAATTGCACTGCGTCAATGTGCAGTGTAAATCTCAGGTTGGCAAACTATACTAATCGCGGTATAGTGGGCCATCATCAAAACTATCTATTCCTTAAAGGAGGAAGAGAGTGAAAAAACTACTTATTATCTTACTAGCTCTCCTCGTAGCCGGTTCGCTGTTTGGCGCCGGTGAACAGGAAGAGGCAGCCGAAGAAGAGGTTGTCTTCCGTGTTATAAACGGTGCGGAACCACCCACACTGGACCCATCGTTGAGTGAAGACACCACTTCCCACAACATCCTTATCGCCCTTTTCGACGGTCTGCTGATCTACGATCCGAAAACCAACGACGGTATTCCCGGTATTGCCGAAAGCTGGGACATTAGCGAGGACGGTACTGTGTACACCTTTCACCTTCGGGAAGCAACCTGGAGTGACGGTGTTCCGATTACAGCCCAGACGTTTGTCGATTCGTGGCTGCGGACCCTCAATCCGAAAACCGCATCGCCGTACGCGTGGCTTATGGGCATGGTCGTAGAAGGCGCGAGTGCGTACAACTCAGGAGATGCAGGCCCCGAAGCGGTCCAGATACGCGCGGTCAACGACTACACCTTCGAGGTTACCATGGTCGGTCCCGTACCGTATGTGACCAGCATGCTCCCCCACACCATTTTTGCCGTACTTCCCCTGCATGTGATCGAAGAGCACGGTGAACAGTGGGTACTGCCCGGAAACATGGTAACAAACGGTGCGTTTACCTTAGAAGAGTGGAAACCGCAGGAAGTTCTGACGGTGGTCAAGAATCCCGAATACTGGGACGCGGAGAACGTACAGCTCGACAAAATCATCTACGACCCGAGTGACGACAACACCACCCGGCTCAACATGTACTTAGCAGGTGAGGGCGATTGGCTAAACGGCGGGCTCCCTCCCGACCAGCTCGATGCGATGAAACTGCGCGACGACTATCAGACCATCCCCGCACTGGCAACCTACTTCTACGAGTTCAACCACACCAAACCGCCGTTTGACAACGTAAAACTCCGCAAGGCCATGGCTATGTCGATCGACAAACAGACCTTAGTCGAGCGGGTTTCCCGAGGTGGGCAAATTCCCACCGATACGGTCGTCCCCGATATGGCCGGATACGATAAACCGGAAGGTAACGGCTACGACGTAGAGGCTGCCAAACAGCTTTTAGCTGAAGCAGGATACCCCAACGGGACAGGTTTTCCCGATATCACCATCCTCTACAACACCTCGGAAGGTCACAAGAAGATCGCCGAATACGTACAGCAGCAGTGGGAACAGAACTTAGGTATCTCTTTGGATATCGAAAATGCAGAGTGGAAGACGGTCCTTGCCCGCGGTAAAGAGCAGGATTTTCAAATCCTCAGAATGGGATGGATCGGAGACTATCTCGATCCGAACACTTTCTTGGAACTGTTCCAGACCGGAGCGGGACAGAACTACGGAAAGTATTCCAACTCTGAGTTCGATAGGCTTATCAAAGAAGCAGCGCGGATGCCTGCCGGTGATGCACGGATGAACAAGCTCGAGAGGGCCGAAGAGATCTTTATCACCGAAGACCAGGGTATTCTCCCCATCTACTACTACACCAACATCAATATGATTGACCTCGACGTATGGGGCGGCTGGTACAACTGTACCCAGGATTGGCACCATCCCAAGTTCATCTATAAGAAATAGGTGCTGAGCATGTATAACGACGGTCTGTCCGTCCGCTTCGGCGGGCGGGCCGTCTCTTTTTTTTCGACCAGCAAGAACTTCTCGAGGAACAAACCATGACCAAGTTCATCATCCGCCGACTGATCGGGCTTGTCCCGACCCTTTTTATCATTATTACCTTGAGTTTTTTCATAGTCCGCGTAGCCCCCGGAGGCCCGTTCGACAGAGACAAGCGGCTGCCCCCGGAGATTATGAAAAATATCGAGGCGAAGTATCATCTCGACGATCCCCTGATTGTCCAGTACGGCCGATACCTGTTCAATATCATCCGGGGAGACCTCGGCCCTTCGTTCGCTTACCATGACCATGACGTCAACTATTTTATTGCACACAGCCTGCCCAAATCCCTCATTTTAGGAAGCCTTACTCTGCTGTTTGCGGTCATCCTCGGTATCGGGGTAGGAATGATATCCGCCCTCAAACAGAACGGCTGGCCCGACTACACGGCGATGTCTATTGCCGTGTTCGGCATCACGGTGCCCAATTTCGTGGTGGGACCGGTCCTCATGTATTTTTTCGCTTTGAAACTGGGGTGGCTGCCCACCTCGGGCTGGATTACCGGACGGTACGGCTGGGTGACCATCATCATGCCTTTGATCACCCTCACCCTCCCCTTTTTCGCCTATATCGCGAGGCTTTCACGTGCTTCCATTTTAGAGGTGCTGCGGAGTGACTACATCCGTACTGCCCGCGCGAAGGGGCTGAAAGATTCGGTCATCATGTTCAAGCACGTACTAAAAGGCGCTCTGCTTCCGGTCGTAAGCTATTTGGGTCCCGCTTTTGCAGCGATCGTAACCGGATCAGTTGTAGTAGAGCGGATTTTTCGAATCCCCGGCCTGGGACAGTTTTTCGTCCAGTCCGCCTTCAACCGGGACTACACCCTGCTTATGGGAACGGTGATTGTCTATTCGGTAATACTTATCCTTATGAACTTTATCATCGATATATTGTACGGATATCTCGATCCCCGCATCTCGTACAGCTAGAGGAGTGAGCTAATGCAGTCTAAACTAAAAGAACCGAAGGTAAACGAGCTCAACCAGCCTATCAAAGGGGTAAGCCTCTGGAAGGACGCGTGGCGTCGGCTCAAGAAAAACAAACTGGCTATGTTCGGTTTGGTTATGGTCATTATCTACTCTCTCGTTGCACTCTCAGCATCGATCCTGCCCATCTATTCGTATAAGCGGCAGGTAATCGAGCACCAGTATCTGCCCCCCTCCCTGACGAAAACCGCCGGAGAGCTGCTTTTGGAAAAAGAGCGGGAGCTGATGCTCGCCCTGGCAAAAAAGAGCGGGAGAGAGGAACTCAACGAGCAGGAGAAGCAGAAACTGCAGGAGCTCGAAGAGCGGATCGAGACCGAGACTATGGAGGTCGACGGCAAAACGATTAAAACCCATAAGCGGCGCTACATCTTGGGGACCGATCCGTTAGGCCGGGACCTCTTAGCCCGGGTCATCTACGGCAGCCAGGTCTCCATTGCCATCGGCCTTATCGGGACCATCACCTCAGTGTTGATCGGGGTGTTTATCGGAGCGCTTGCAGGCTACTTAGGAGGGAAGACCGACTACATCATCACCAGAGTCATCGATGTGATGTACGGACTTCCCTATATGATGCTCGTGATCATCCTCATGGCTGTCTTCGGGCGAAACATATTCAACCTTTTTTTCGCGTTGGCCATTGTAAGCTGGCTCACTGTGGCCAGGGTCGTGCGGGGACAGATTATCTCTTTGAAAAACTCCGAGTTCGTAGAAGCGGCCCGTTCTATCGGGGCCAGTCCGGGCCGGATTATCTTCCGGCATCTCGTGCCGAACACCCTGGGTATTATAATCGTGTTTACCACCCTGCGGATTCCCACCTTCATAATGATGGAGTCGTTTCTCTCCTTTTTAGGATTAGGCGTGCAGGCACCGTTTGCCTCCTGGGGTTCATTGGTAAGCGAAGGAGTAGAGGGGATGAACCTCTTCCCGTGGCGGCTTTTCTTTCCCGCCCTTGCGATGGTTATCTTTTTGTTTTCCATGAACTTTTTAGGTGACGGCCTCCGGGACGCCTTGGACCCGCAGAGTAAAAACAAACTGTAACGAGGTTATGATGAATAATGATGTAGTGCTGAAGGTAGATGACCTTAAAACATATTTTAATACCGATGACGGGATCGTCAAAGCGGTGGACGGGGTTTCGTTCGATCTGCACAAGGGAGAGACCTTAGGGATCGTCGGCGAGTCGGGGTGCGGAAAGTCAGTTTCCAACCTCTCCATCTTGAAGCTTATCCCATCCCCCCCGGGAAAAATCATGAGCGGGTCCGCCCTGTTAAACGGACAGGACATTTTCAAGATGTCCAACGACAAGATCCGCAGGCTCCGGGGAAACCGGATCTCCATGATTTTTCAGGACCCCATGACCTCGCTCAATCCGTTTTTAAAGATTTCCAAACAAATGGTCGAAACGATTGTCCTCCACCAGAAGATGGAGAAGTCCGAGGCCAGAAAGAAGGCGGTCGAGATGCTCAAGATGGTCGGCATCCCCAATCCCGGTAAACGGGTCGACGACTATCCCCATCAGTTTTCCGGGGGAATGCGACAGCGGGTGATGATCGGCATGGCCTTGAGTTGCAACCCCGAAATTCTCATCGCAGACGAGCCGACTTCCGCCCTCGATGTTACCATTCAAGCCCAGATCCTCGAAATCATCAAGGAGCTTTCTGAGAGGCTCGGGACTGCCGTGATCATGATTACCCACGACCTCGGTGTCGTTGCCGGGACCTGTGACCGGATCAATGTGATGTACGCCGGCCGGATCGTGGAAAAGGGGGATGCCGATGAAATCTTCGGGGACCCGAAGCACCCCTATACGAAAGGGCTTATCAGTTCCGTGCCCCGGCTGGACCGGCCCGGGAAAAAGAGGCTTTATTCGATCGAAGGGCAGCCGCCGAACCTGATCGGTCTTCCCGATGTGTGCCCGTTTCATCCCCGGTGTGAATACGTGATGGATATCTGTAAGAAAAAGCACCCTCCTGAGTTTGGTACCGACGGACGGATGGCCCGCTGCTGGCTGTACAAGGAGGAGCACTAGATGAGCGACAACGTACTGCTCGAGGTAAAAAACCTCAAAATGCACTTTCCCATCGAATCGGGAATTATCTTCCGCAAACAGGTCGGTGCGATCCGTGCGGTAGACGGGGTGGACTTTCAGATACGGCAGGGAGAGACCCTCGGCCTGGTCGGAGAGTCCGGCTGCGGAAAATCGACCACTGCCCGGGCGGTCGCCCAGCTTTATACGCCTACTTCCGGAGAAGTGCTCTTCGAAGGAAAAGACCTCTGCAAGGCAAGCGATCACGACATGCTCAAGGCCCGGATGGACTTGCAGATGATCTTCCAGGACCCGTATGCATCCCTTAACCCCCGGATGACGGCGGGAGACATTATCGCGGAGCCCCTGGAAATCTACATTCGCAGGGGGATCCTCAAGAAGACCAGAAAGGAGGTCCGCCGGCGGGTAGAAGAACTGATGGAGAAGGTGGGACTGTCCCACTACTTCGTAAACCGGTATCCCCATGAGTTCTCCGGGGGCCAGCGGCAGCGGATCGGGGTGGCGAGGACCCTCGCCTTGAACCCCAAACTCATTTTAGCCGATGAGCCGGTCAGTGCCCTCGATGTCTCGATCCAGTCCCAGATCCTCAATCTGCTCAAGGACCTGCAAGGTGAGTTCAATCTTACTTTTCTGTTTATCGCCCACGATCTCGCCGTTATCGAGCACATCAGTACGAGGGTGGCGGTCATGTATCTCGGAAGAATCGTAGAGATCGCCAATTCGGCGGACCTCTATAAAAACCCGCTCCATCCGTATACCAAAGCACTGCTTTCTGCGGTACCCATTCCCGACCCCGGTGTAGAGCGGGAGCGGAAACGGATTATCCTCGAAGGGGACGTGCCCTCACCCGATATCGAACGGGTAGGGTGCTATTTCTGCGACCGGTGTCCTAACCGGATGGACAAGTGCAGAGAGACGATTCCGCAGCTTACAGAGGTGGAAACAGATCATCAGACCGCCTGTTTTCTGTATGACTCACATTAACTTTTTTCTCTGAGCTCGAGCGGTTTTTCGAGAAAATCGGCCGTGATTTCCGCTTTGTTCTTAAAAAACTCGAAGTGGCGGGTCTTGACCGTCTCTATATTGACCGACTCACCGTCGGCGAGGACCAGATTCAGTTCGACGAAGAGAAAGGGAGGAAGGAGAATTCCTTTTTTCCGCTCCGGCCGGTCTTCTTCGCTTTCCCCCCCGCCGACAGCAATACTTCCTTTGACAAACTGCTTTATTTCGAGTTCTTCGATCTCGGAGATTGCAATTTTTTTCCGTTTAAAGAGAAAGAGCAGTCCGAACCGGTGCTCGGCACTGTCCGTTCTCTTGTCAAAGAGCCAGGTTTCGTTGTACACAGAAGCTAACAGAGATACGACGAACAGCAGGACGGAGAACCAGGAATACACGGCGAGGCTTATCATCCCCGCACCGAGGATTGCGGTAATAGTAATAAAAAGGACCCTGAATCCCCAGGACATGGTGAGGGTGAGCAGGGTATCGGACTTTTTTTGAGGGACGAGGTTGAAAGTGAACATACTGTCCGTACTATCAGCTTTTTTACAAAAACACAAGGTTCGAACGGTCCCGTTGGCCGTCTGTCTGTTCTCCCTCGTACCGGCTTCATGCACCACGCCCCGGTACCGGCCGGTGCGAAATGATGCTGATTATTTGACTGCCGCCGTCGTCCAGCTGGAGATAGAACCCGAGGTTGCAACAGATGAGGCCATGCTGTGCTCCGCGGTCACCGAAATTGTCGAAGATGTGATGGAGGAGACCGAATCCGATCTCATCGTCTTTCCCGAATATACCAATGTGTTTTTGGCCTTAGACCCGTATTATGAGCAGATTCGAGCTGCTGCTTCCTTTACAGAGGGGTTCGAAAAGATCAAGAGGGCCCATCCGGAGATAGAGACGATAAGCGGGCTGTTCAAGCGGCAGGATGATACGGTCGAACGGATGATGGACCGGATCTGGGGCGGGCTTGCTGCCGAGTTTGACGTTACGATCGTGGCAGGTTCCTATTTTGCGGCCGAACCGCCGTCTTTAAAAAAAGCAGACCGGACCGGTGAGCTTCTTAAAAACCGGGCGGTTGTGTACGGGCCCCGCGGTACCGTCATCTATACCCAGGACAAGGTGTTCCTGACCGAGTTCGAGCGCGAGGTAGTAGGGCTGAGTGCGGGGACGGTCGAAGAAGCCGGTTTTTTTTATGTCGAAGGCGAAGAGGTCGTTCTTACACTGTGTAGGGACACCTTTTTCGAAGTGTGGGAAGACAAACACGCCGGGGCGTATCTCTGGTTCGATCTCAAAGCGAACGGGACGGATTTTGACCGGGAAGAGAAGGACCGGTTTAAGACAGCCCTTCCGGAGCGTCTCGCCTCGGCGGACGTCCCGTTCGGAGCTACTGTGTGCCTGACTGGCTCGTTTCTCGATCTTTTTTGGGAAGGGGAGAGCTCGGTTATCGCCCGTTTCGGGGAACGTCACGTTGATACGTTAGCGGTTTCTTCTACTGTTGACGGGGAAGATATACTAGTTTATTCATTTCCGTTGGCCAAAACTTCACCGTCGGGAGAGGCCCCATCACCCGGGACTGTAAAATAAGAGACGACCACTCCTTCGGAATCGGCCCCTCTTCGGGTGTTGAACGGATCGAGCATGGTTCTGCCGTTGGAAATAAAATGGTAGAAGTATTCTCCCGGAGTGAGCCTGAGTGTGATCGAATACAGGCCTTCCTGCTGTTCTTCCAGCCGGTGCATGAACGGGTCCCAGTTGTTAAAGCTTCCGGTGATGTACACCGCCCGTTTTTCGGGTCCTTTAAAATAAAAGGTCACCCTGCCTTCTGCTCCGACTTCGGGGCCTGTAATCGGTTTAGACGGCAGCTCCGGGACGTGGTACACAGAGAGTCTTACCCCCCGTTTATCGGCTGTAGTCAGCGGGTTTCGGGGGTCCGGCTGCCAGAGTCCGTCGACGATAAGCCGGTAGACGACTTCTTTTCTCTCTCCTGTTACCGGGAGGGCGAGCACGAAAACATCGTAATCGTTTCGCACGAAGGTGTGTATTTCTTTAAAATCTTCGTGGGCAAATGCCGCCCCGACGAACCGTACAAAATGGTCCGCTTCGTAGGAGAGAATAAGCTTCTGATTGTAGAGGTGGGGAGGTTCTGCCTGTTTCATTCCCGTTATTTTAAGGTGAAGCCCCACATCATGCGTTTCTTTCGCCTGTATTGGAACAAGGGCCAAAAAGCAATATATTAATAGTAGAACGGTACGGGAGTGTTTCATATTGTTTTTCTTTATCATCATCGGAGCGAATTGAAAAAACTTGACATTATGGATACGATTATAACCAAACCCCGCTTAATGAACGGTGATTTTACACCGAAATTCAAGAAAGTAGAAGAAGTACGGAGTGTAACGGCAGCTCGATGCCCAGTATTCAAGAAATAGAACAGTTTAAGTCTGTCCTCAACAATCTCGGCAACGAACGGGAAATATTGGAACAGCGCGGTGAAAAACTCGAAGATATCCCCCGGCCGGAGGAGGGGCTCCCCGACGATCTCAGTGAGCTGTTAGGTGATGCCGATGACCTCGGCGAACCGGAACCCGATTTCGAGGGACTGGAGCCTCCGGAGGAAGAACCAAGCTTCGAAGAAGCCGG
>CAZQKT010000035.1:0-10677 GCA_964594055.1 uncultured Spirochaetales bacterium | reverse complement strand
CTGAAGGGTTCGAAGAGGATTTCGACTTGCCGGAGTTCGGCGAACCGGAGTTCGGAGAAGAAGAACTCGCCGAAGAGGAAGAAGAAACCGAAGAAACCGCAGAAGCCGAACCGGAAGAAGAGGGCGGTGAAGCGGGCGCTTCAGCGGGCGAAGAAGCGGGTGCAGAAGAGACCGAAGGACCGGAAGAGTTCGGGGGCGAAGATTTCGAGATGCCCGACATTGACAGCGAGTTGACGGAACTCGGTGAGGAGTTCGGAGCGCCGGAAGGGGAAGGGCCGGGCGGCTTAGAGCCGGGGCCTGCAGAAGCCGAGGAAGGTGAAGAGGCGGAAGAAGGCGGAGAAGTCGAAGAGGCTGAAGGGTTCGAAGAGGATTTCGACTTGCCGGAGTTCGGCGAACCGGAGTTCGGCGAACCGGAGTTCGGCGAAGAAGAACCCGCCGAAGAGGAAGCAGAGACGGCTGAAACTGCTGAAGCGGATGCTTCAGCGGGTGCAGAAGCGGGCGATATGGACATCTCCGAAGGGTTCCCTTTCGACGAAGAGGCCGAAGAGGAAGAAGCTGAGCCTGAACCCGAGATGGAAGAGTTCGACATGTCGGAGTTAGAAGAGGAGACGGTCGAAGAACCGGACCAGTTCAGCATTCCGGACATGGATTTCGAAGCGCCCGCCGGCCCCGATGAGGAAGAGGAAGTCCCCGGCACTGAAGATATCGATGAGTTCGATTTGGGTGATATCGGATTCGAACTCGAAGAAGGCGGAGAGGGAGAGGAAGTCTCCGAAGAGGACCTCAATCCTGCAACCGATGTTTCCGCCGGCCCCGCCATTCCCATGGGGGCGGAAGACTTCGAACTCTCCGATGAAGATTTCGAGGCAGTCGTTCGGACATTGGGAGAACTGCCCCGAAACCTCAAAATTGCAGTAGAAGAGCTCATCGGAGAGCGGGGCCTTGCCGGTGAGAACCTCAAGAAACTGCTCAACATGCTCATAGCCGGTGAGAAGGCAAAGGCCATCGCCGCTTTCGTAGGTAAGCAGCTCGGCAGAAAAATCGAAGTCCCCAAACAGTACGAAAAGAAAACCGGCGCTGAGTTCGAAGAAGAAAAACAGTCCTTCAGCTACGTATTTAGATATACCATCCTTCCTGTCCTGAAGGTTGTTACGGCAGGGGCGGCAGCACTCGCCCTGATCGGATTTCTCGGGTACCGATTCGTGTACAGGCCGATCCACGCCCGGATGCTCTATGCCCAGGGGTATGAAGAAGTGCAGGAAGACAATTACATCTCCGGAAATCGGTATTTCGACCGGGCCACCGATAAATGGGTGGTTAAAAACTGGTTTTATACATACGCTGAAGCGTTCGAGGACAAAAACCAGTACTACCTTGCAGAGGAGAAGTACGACCAGCTTCTTTCCCGGTTCCCCTTGGATAAAAAAGGTATTCTCGAGTACGCATCCCTCGAATCGGAGGTGCTCTCCGATTATCCGAAAGCGGAGCAGCTCTTACGGCGGTATTTGGATGAGGAACTCTACGACTATGACGCGATGCTCCTGTTGGGAGACAACTATATGCGCTGGGCCGATGAGGTCCCCTCCCGCTACGAAAACGCCAGGGAGACCTACGCGGTCCTCCTCGAAAAGTACGGCGGCCGGTCTGAAGTCCTCTTTCGGATGCTGCGGTATTTTATCCGAACGGACAACTTAAAAGAGGTAGAACACCTCAAAAACCAGTTCCAGGAAAACAAACGGCTCACAGTCGATCCCCACATTTACGCCGAACTGGGGGGGTATCTTCTCGATAACAACAAAATCGAAGAGGTCGATGAGATCCTCTTTCGGGCCATGGATGTTGATAAGACCGTCCCCGAAATACACTATCAGCTCTCCCGTTATTTTCACAAAATCAACGAACATCACGAAGAGAAAACGGCCCTAATCAAGACACTCGACTATCTGAGAACGGCAAAACCGTACTCGAAACGGGAGTTTGCCATGCTCATCGATTCTCACAACAAACTCGGCAAGCTCCACTACAGGGACGATATGTTTCTCGATGCCGAACAGGAGTTTCAGAAGGCAAAACAGCTCTACGAGGACGCGCGGGAGCGGAAAATCATCGGGGTGGATAAACAGTTCGGTGAAATCTACGCGAACTTGGGAGATCTCTACTACTATATCAGCAACAACTACGATACGGCGGCGGTACTCTACACCGAGGCCGAGCAGAATCTCTACAGTAATCCCGGGATAAGCTACAAAAAAGGATTCATTCGTTATATTCAAAACGACTACGAAGAGGCACTCTTGGATTTCTACGAATCCGCGGAACCGTATTCGGAAAACAAGAACCTCATGTACGCTACCGCGAATACCCTCTATCAGCGGGGAGCGTACTTTGCGGCCCAGGGATACTATAATCACCTTCTCGACGTGCTCGAGAAAGAGGTGGAAAACATTCCCTTCCTGATGCCCGAAGAGCAAAAGGAACACCGCTCCCTCTTGGAGTATCAGACCAAAGTGTATAACAACGTAGGGGTCACGCTTATTATGCTCAACAGACGGAGCGGAGACGGACAGAAGTTCTCGGAGGGCCTGCGGTACCTCGCCCGGTCGACCGAATACGCGGACATTCTCTCCCGCGACCCGGAGTTGATGGAGCGGACCCCGTCCGTCCAGCTTGCGTATCTCAATACCCGCTCTGTCCTCTACCCCGATGCAGTCAACGAGCTGCAGATCTACGACGAGATCCCCAAAGATATGGACGAGCTGTTCTTTTAAGAAGGTACTGCTTTACGCTTCAATCCACCGGTACGAGCCAGCCGTGGCTGTCGGCAATGGTCCCGTACTGGATGCCTTTGAGAGTGTGGAGAAGCTTTTTGGTTACCTCCCCGATCTTTCCGTCGTTGTACACCTTGGTCTGCCCCCGGTGGGTGACGGATTCTATATAGGCCACCCCTGCCGCCGTCCCGGTTACGAACATCTCTTTGCCCGCTTCCATCGTCTCTTCTATGGAAATCCGCCGCTCGTCAACAGGTATACCTAAATCCCGTGCTAAGGTGATCGCACTGTCCCGGTTTATGCCGGGCAGGATCGTGTCCCCCAAATCCGGGGTCACTATAGTATCGTTGTCTAAGAGCACGAAGATGTTGCAGGATGAGCCTTCTTCCAAGTACTTTTTCTCTTTCGCATCGAGAAATACAGCTTCCATGTATCCCATCCCCTCGGCTTCTTTCTTAGCGAGTGTGGGAATAACATAATTCGAAGCGCATTTGATCCATCCGGTGCCGCCGGGGAAGGCGCGCACCTTGTTGGTAGTAATTGCCTTATGATTGCCGGGGCGGAAATAGGAGCCTACCGGGGTAGAGGCGATCACCACCCAGGGGGCCTCGCTCAATCCCAGTCCGATGGCAGGTTCGGAATAGGCAAAGGGGCGGATGTACACACTCCAGCCGGTTGCAAAATCATCACTCTCCCAGGACGGATCATATGCGGGTACAAAGCCCATCGCCTTGTTTTTTACAACAACCGATTTGACCGCTTCTAAAAACTTGTTCTCAGGGTATACCGGCATGTGGAGTCCCGCCATAGAGCGGGCCATGCGTGTGGCGTTCCGGTCGGGACGGAACAGATAGATGCTCCCGTCCTTGTGGGGGAACGCCTTGAGTCCTTCGAAGCATCCCATACCGTACTGAGAGGTGTAGTTTACCAGAGGAAGATCGGGAAACGAGTTCCGCCGGGCCAAAAGCTCATTCCGTTCGTCCTCGCTGAGGGCCGCCTCTTGATCAGGAGTTTTGTGGGGTTTTTCCTGATACCCCTCCGTCCAGGTCTGAGAATCCTTTTGAAATTTTGCGAGATACACCCAGGGGTAGATTGATAATGAAAAACCCTTTGCCATAGAACAACTCCTCATATAGTATAGTAAGAGTGTACGTACTCAAAACAGTTGGGTCAATACGAGGATTGGAGGAAGTTCTATGATTGATACGGTTTTCATCTTAGCAGGCGGTTCCGGTACCAGGCTGTGGCCCGCTTCCACCCGGCAAAGCCCGAAACAGCTTATGAAACTGAGAGGTGAAAAATCTCTTCTTCAGCTTACGATAGAGCGTGCCTTGGCCATAGAAGGTGCAAAGGCAGTGTATATCATCACCCTTAAAAGCCAGCTCGAGCAGGTCCTTGCAGAGTGCAGGGACCTCGATGCGATAACAATCCTTCCCGAACCGGCTGCCTGTAACACCGCCCCTGCAATCGCTTTAGCGGCAACGGCAGAGCGGCTCAAGGGGAGAAATGATGCAAACATACTGGTGTTGACTGCCGACCATCTGATCGAACCGGTAGAAGCGTTTGTAGAGGACGCGGAGAAAGCGGGGGAGCTCGCCGAGAAGGGGTTTCTGGTCACCTTCGGGGTCTCTCCTCACGGCCCTTCGACCGGGTACGGGTATATTGAAACCGGTGATAACGAGGGCCCCGGTTATCGGGTGGTATCATTTAAGGAGAAGCCGGACCGGAAAACCGCCGAAGATTTTGTGGCGGCCGGTAATTTCTACTGGAACTCGGGGATGTTCGCCTTTAAGAACAGCCGGTTTTTAGAGGAGCTTAAAAGACATCAGCCCGCTGTGGCAACCCTTTTCGAACAGGTGACCGTTGCCCCGGAAGCAAAAAAAGATGAGGGGATATCGATAGAGATGGATGGCCCTGAGATCGAAGCACTCTACGATGAGTCCCCTGAGATCAGCATCGATTACGCGGTAATGGAGAAAAGCAAACAGTCCGCGATGGTAAAAGCCTCGTTTAACTGGACCGACATCGGAAGTTGGGACGAGGTGGCCCGGCTCGGACTCACCGGTCGTGCGGACCTTTTCCAATCCGACGCTGCGGGAAACTTCGTCTATTCCGACCTGCCTGTGGCAATCTGCGGGGTGGATGATGTTATCGTGGTTGTCAAAAACGGGTGTGTGCTGGTCTGCCGAAAGGGAAGCTCGCAGAAAGTAAAACAGATCGTCAATCAGCTGAAGGAGCGGGACCGCCGGGATATTCTGTAAGCCGTGTTGTCTGCCTCTCGAGGACCCGGATTATCTCGCCGCCGAAACTCTTGCTTACTATGAGCGCACGGCCCTCGTCTCCGTCGGTAAGCTCGAGATACCGCCGCCACTCCTCCTCGATCGGGGCGGTAATCTGCTCTTTTTGGCCGGTAAGCTTGGCGAGGAGCTCTCTGGTCTTGAATCCTTCTTTGGCTGCAAAGCGGAGAGTGGAGCGCACCCTCGATATCTCCATGGCCTGATTTAAAAGCGGTTTGGCCAGTACTTTGATATCGTAGCGCTCGAGCGGATTTACGTCGATCTTGTCGCGGACTTTCTGCTGTTCTTCCTGGACCACCCGTGCGTAGTTGTCCTGGATGCTTTCGGTAAGCTCGTCGAAGGTGTGCTTGAAGTTGGCGGCGAACGACTCTTTTTTTTCCGGGGGAATGTTGGGGGCGAGTTCGTTCATCTTGGTAAGCTCCCGTTTGTAGACATTCATGTAGTTCATGATGTTCTTGACCGCCGGGTTGTTGCTCAAGGAGGGGTCGTCCTGGATCCGCTCGTTTATGTCGGTAATGATCGCCTTAAGCCCCTTCTCCCGTTCATTTTCGAGGGCAACTCGTTTCTTTTTGATGGGGACGGCACCACGGGCGATAAGCCGCTGGATAAGGATGCCATAGATAAGCGGGGTAAGCGAGGCCGCGTGTTTGCCGAGCTCGTCGAAGTGTTTGGAGTCGTACTTGAGCGCTTCGAGAAAGGGGAAGACGGGATTAACTACTTTCCGCTTGTACTCGAGGACGCCTCCTTCCACGGAGAGGCGTATCTCCTGGATGAGGCTTCTAAGCTGCTGCACGGAGAGTGTAAACTGTTCGTGCAGATCGAATATGTTTTCGGCCTTCTCTTTGATATCGAACCAGTCGCCTGTGACTTTTTTTTCCAATTCCTGCATGTGGTTTTAAGTGTAGTGATATTTTATATGAGAATCAATTAGAAAATTCGATGCCCGCCCTCCGGGCATGGGTGATAAGCTCCCGAACGGCCGGAGAGAGCGTTTCCGGATTATTGAGACACCACACCGGCACATGCGTGTCTAAAACGATCACCCCATTACTACCCATCCTTCAGCCGGGACTACCGGTTCAAAGGGAGATTCATAGGTGACGACGGTGTTTCTCAGTTCTGTAATTTCCTCTTCCTCATCGTCCTTGATGGGGATGATTTTAAGTACCGGGTCCCCGTTACCGTTTTTTATAGTGCAGTTTAAACGGCTGGTGTTGTGACGCAGGGGATGTTCGTGTGTACAGGGTAATCATGATGCCTTATGATACGGAGTGATCTTGTTCATTTCCTTTTCTTTCTCTTCCATCAAAACTTCCAAATCATAACGGCTCTGCATGTTCAGCCAGAACTGCGCAGTAGTGCCGAAGAACCGGGACAGCCTCATGGCCGTATCTGCGGTTATCTTTCTATCGCCTTTAATAATCGCAGCTATCCTGGGAGGATCAACGTAAATCCCTTTAGCAAGCGCATATGGGCTTATACCCATGGGATCAAGATACTCTTCCTTCAGGACTTCACCAGGGGTGGATAACTCGATACGTTTTCGGTTCATTGATATTCTCCTCTTTGATAGGGCTTAATGGTAATTTGTGATCTCTACATCGAAGGCATTTCCATCAACCCAGCGAAAACCTTTTAAGGCTTCAAGATGGTCCCCGGGTGGTATCCGGAGATCATTCAGCTCAACAGCATCCTCAAGTAATCCTAACTTCCGTCTGGCTATCTTAAATAGATTACTGGGAAAGCCTTTAATCCGCTTTCGCTGCCGGATACTCTCCGTAAGTCCATCCATGAAGCTTTTTATCATGTTTAATGATAGCGTCTAGCACTAATAGTGTCAAGCGCTTTGCTCTCAGCAGCCTGCTTTTTTCAGCAAGCCCTAATTATCGCCGTGTACTTCAATGAGCATAATCCTTCTCATTTTTCATTCATACAAAACATATCCAAAATTTATTCAGGGTCCTGAGCACTAACAAGGCAACCATACCCTTCGACTGTTTTTCTGCTGATCTGCGACTCTCTTGCTGCCTCTGAAATGTTTAATACCTGCCTGTGCCGCTGCTTATACCATCTCTTCTTATCCTCCTCCAGCCACGAGTCGATTGTGGTCTTAAACGGATCGAGCCTGGACGGTCGGGTGTTCTTCTCAGGCTAGGTATTTCCAGTTCTCTCGAAATTTTCGCCACCGACCGTCCCTCTTGGAACAGATTTCTGATGCTATTAAGGATATGATTTTGAGGGGACAGTGTCTTAACTGTCCCTGATTTTTCCCGGGAATTTCCCGTGATAAAATCAGGACTTCCTCTTGGTTTTTTCAGGGAATTTTAGTTTAGCATTAACAATTGGGATTTTGGAATCTTTATCATACGATAATCTCCTTTTACCGAAGGTCATAGGGAACGGCAAAATCAGTATCGCTTATTTTTACTATCGTATCGGTTGGCGCGATTATCAGTCCGGGCATTATAGTAAGCTGGGGATATGTTTTTCGGAAAGCGGTAACCCCGGTTGTATCTTTCCGTGAAGGACGCGATTTTGATTTAATTTCAATTGGATAGTATTTTCCGTTCAATTCGAGAAGAAGATCGATTTCTCCCCCGCTGTGACTTCTCCAATGATATAACGCCGGTTTAAACGACATAACGTTTATTTTTTTTATTAAATCCATTAGTACCATGGTTTCGAAAATATGACCCCATGCGGGATGATGTAAAATGCCCTCGGGAGTAGAGATAACAAGAGAATGACACATGAGTCCACTGTCGGTTATGATCCCTTTCGGTTTGCTGCTGATCTTCTTGACGGTGTTTAAAGAGAAAGGGGGAATTTCAATGTGTTGGTACGTGGCGTTCAGAATAGACAACCATTTTTTCCCCGTTGCCGGTGTAACGCCGATGTCTTTGCCCAGTTTTGAATAATTTACCTCCTGCCCGGATAGGGCGGCGGTTAATTTAAAAAACCGAGCAAACTGGGCATGGTCTTCGATATTTGCCAATAACCGGACGTCTCTTTCTATGTACGTTCGGATATAAGAGTTATGAAATTCATTAATCAGGTCCAGAGGTAGAAACTTTGCTTCCGGTAAAAACCCCCGGTATAATAATTCTGTTAAAGTAACAGGTAGTGGTTCTATTTCGTAGTCGGAAGAAAGGAACTCGTTGCTGTTTTTAAGAAACCGCGCAAGCCAGTTTTCCTGAATGCGGTCCTCTTGGGAATCGGAAAACTCACTAATGTCAAAACCATGCATATCGATGATAATGGCCCTGCCCGCGAGGCTTTCCGAAATATTTTTTAGTACTTCCCATTGCTGTGACCCGGTCAGAATATATTGCCCCGGATGTTTTTCTTTTGAAACTCTCCTTTTAATAACGGGAATGAGCTGGGGCACGTATTGGATTTCATCTAAAATGAGCGGAGGGTGATGATTGTCCAGAAAGAGTTCCGGATCGGTCCTGGCATTTTCAACGTCTACGATCGGGTCGAATTCGATGTATTCACATTCCGAAAAGTGCCGGCGCAGGAGTGTCGTTTTCCCGACTTGTCTCGCCCCTGTTACGATCATAACCGAAAATGTAGAGAATATTTTGTAGAGTTTTTCACGGATGTGTCTGTTAATGTATTCCATTAGTTCTCAGTAGAAGATATCCCTTCACATAAAAAATGTCAAGAAATACTGCATACAAGTATAAATTATTTTGAAATTTTATCAAAAAAACCTGAAAATTAATAACTCTACTATAAAATATCAAGTTTTTTTTAACGATCAGCAGACAGAGTATCTCCGGACCTTTTTCATGCATACAAAACATATCCAAAATTTATTCAGGGTCCTGAGCACTAACAAGGCAACCATACCCTTCGACTGTTTTTCTGCTGATCTGCGACTCTCTTGCTGCCTCTGAAATGTTTAATACCTGTCCGTGGGAGAAACTGATAGCTTCCATAAATCTGCTTATGTTTTCGATTTAATGCCATAATTGCTTCTTTTTTGGCAATTTTTTGAAAAAAAACGAAAATTTGACTCATTCCCAGAAGCAGCATATACTTTAAAGCGGTTATAGATATATGAGGAGGAAAAATGTCTTTCATGTGAAGTTTTTGGTAATTTATTGTAATAGAATAAATTGTTTATTAGTAACCCAAAAACTTCGAGGCTTTTTGCAAAAAGCAAATCTATTACCAGAGAAATTGCGAGAAAAACTTGGAAATAAAGAAGCAGAAGAACTTGTCTCGGTATTAAACGCCAGGGATGAGGAGAACAGGCAGACGATTATGGAGATTTCTGAAGGTAAGTTTGCAGCCACGCTTATAGAAGAAGCTGCAGCAATACGAAACGAGATGTGCGAGATGAAATCTCATGTTGAAACAAGGCTTGTGGAAGAGATTTCCGGATTGCGGTCTGAGGTAAAAGAAGAAATATACGGATTGCGGTCGGAAATAAAAGGAGAGATTTCAGGGTTGCGGAATGAGATGGTCCGGGGTGATGAATCGGTGAAAGCAGAACTTAAAAAAGAAATCTCCGGCCTACGGGAAGAAATGGTCCGCAGTGACGAGGCGCTTCGTTCCGAGCTCAAACAAGAGATTTCTGATCTGAGAGAAGATATGGTCCGCGGCGACGAGTCAATACATTCGGGACTTCATTCCACCCGTGCCGATCTTCTCAAATGGATGTTTATTTTCTGGGTAGGGCAGGTTGGAGTGATAACGGCCCTGCTTTTGACGATTGGGTAGAAGGGTGCTTATCTGCGGTTCAAACGGCCCCGATAGAGAAAATACAGTTTTGCCTCCGGATTTTGCGACGATGCAAGAGTTTTCAAGCATTTTTCCCCTGTTAATGCCGGAGTCTACTGAAAAAACTACTCTTTTTTATCCCATTCAGGCACTTCTTTCGAAGGGACTTTCCGCATGACCTCATCGAAATCGCTAAGTATTTCTTCACTCCTACTCGCTAAAGCAAGCTCAACAAACATAGTATCAGCTTCATCTTTCAAATTCGGTCGCCACTGGTAATGTATAGGTGTAGGGATGCCGATGAAAGCGATAAAAGCTCCAAATTAATTGTTCAAAGATTGAATTTTAACGAGAAAAATATTTGCCTTTTTTCAGGAATTGTGATAGCTTTAAGAAAAGTATGAGCATAATCGTTTGCGGGACAACAAAATCAACAAAAAACAGAGATATAAATTCACTTGACAGGCAATTGGGGGATTGCTATACTTTCCCCGTCTGTATAAATAGGAATCGCAAAACGGGCCGTAGGCCTGCAGCGGTTTCAAAACAAATCCTTTAGGAGGACTTCAAATGAAGAAAATCACACTTGTACTGGTGGTTCTTCTCGCAGCAGGTGCTATGGCATTCGCCCAAGATTATCCTACTGCCGAAGAAGCGACCGCCGCAATGGAAAGGTTGGCAGAACTCGAAGCACAGCCGGCTATTACTGCTTCTGCTGACCTCACGTTTGAATTTGGCGATAGTAACTTAGAAGCGGACACCCCGAATCTTCCGGTGTTCAGCTACGCCAAATCCGCAAAAGCCGAGCTTGGCCTCTCATCCGGCGATGAGAAAGTCCAAGCCACCGCGACGCTGGACCTACTGGCAGCAGCATCCGCTAC
>CAZQKT010000034.1:11800-28949 GCA_964594055.1 uncultured Spirochaetales bacterium | reverse complement strand
AAGACTGTCCCGTCGAAGCGATTATCGTAGAATAACCGTCGCCGGTCGGATAACCGAAAAAAGCGCCCCTGCGGTGTTAAAATACGCACTGCAGCACGGCGCTTTTTTTTTCGGTTATAGAAAGCCCCCGGCCCTTTTATTTCCTGACCAATTGTATTATATTTAAAGAAGAGGACGAATCATGAGTGATCAATTCTGTCCCGGTGCGAAAATGATCCGTCAACCCAAACCGGAGATTTTCACGTGTCCTCAATGCGGAGATGAGGTAGAAATTTGGAGTGACGAACTGCGGGGGACCTGCCCATCTTGCGGGACGACCGTACTCCGGGACGGGACGGCGAGCTGCCTTGACTGGTGCAAATTCGGAAAGGACTGTGTGGGAGAAGAATCGTACAACAAGTACATGAAAAACAAAGCGGAAGGCCTCCGCGAGAAACTGCTCGCCTTTGCCGAAGACAAACTTTCCCCGGACTCCGCCGCAGGTTCCGGTACCAGCTATAAACGGATAAAAAAAATTTTGAAGGGAGCAGAAGAGCTTCTCAAGGAACAACCGCATAATAATTTTCAGGGAAAGGATACAGGGGCGGCAGCCGAATGGCACATCGTCATACCTGCGGCTATTCTAGCTGGCATTCCAACTGACATTCTCGTTGAATCTGGAAACAAGGCTGCAAAAAAACAACCACTTGCTCCTTCTGCGGCAGGAAAAAACCGAGCATACGGTCACCTATCCCCGGGCACCGAAGCAGAACGGGACCTCACCCCGATTGAAGCAATTACCGCTTTCCTTGTCTCCTACGGTCTTCAGGAAAAACATGCCGGCCGGATAGCTCGGCTTATTGAACTCGACCATCCTAACCTTACCGAATCGGATTCAGATGCCGCGAACCGGAAAATTTTGAAAACCGTTCTCGACACATTCACGGAATAGATATCCTGATAGAGCGTTACATCGTTCAACCTTTTTGGAGAGGATAGTCCATTTTATTTTTTCCGTTTTTTATAAGAGTGGTAGCGCAGCATCTCAATAATACGATCTTTGAAACTATTAAACAAGCGAGGAAGACTTTTACTCAGTCGATGATCGTTGCGGGCCCGAACGGATTCCTCACCTCTATTCCAGCATAAAACCTGTTCAGGAGATTGATTGACGATTTCGAAACCATCCAAATGCTTTATTTGCGTAGATAATAATATTCGTATCGATGAAAAGTTTCTCCATTACCTTTCTTCAAATCTCGAATATATCTCTTTTCTATTGAATCGAAAATCAGGAGAAGACTTACCCCCCATCGCCGTAGCAAGCTTTTCGAACTCTTTTGCAAGCTCTTCTCTGTCCTGTTTCCCTACAATTTTTTCAAGATAATCCCGAATGAGATTATTTAGTGAGGTGTTATGTTTCTTTGCATATTGACGAGATTTTTCGATAAGACTTTTATCTGCAGAGAGTGTGATATTCATCATACACTCCTTCTATAGTATTATTTCACCGCTCCGGTAAACAGTCCCGCTTTGAGATATTTTTGCATGAAAATACTGAAGATAATAACGGGAACCAGCATGAGGGTGCCAGCTGCCGAGAGCTCTCCCCAGGCCACACCACGAGCTGTAATAAATCCGGCAGCACCTACCGGAAGAGTCTGTGCTGCCGGGGATGAGCTTAACGTAAGAGCAAATATGTATTCGTTCCACGACTGCACAAAAGCGAAAATTGATGTGGCAAAAATACCGGGCAGTGAGAGCGGGGCAATGACTTTGTACAGGATCCTGAAACGTCCAGCCCCGTCTATAAATGCAGCCTCTTCTAATTCCACCGGAATAGCCATAAAGTAACTTCTCAACATCCAAATCGAAAACGGAAGTGTCAGAGTGGTATGGATGAGTATAATCCCTCGAATGGAATTGAACATACCCAGTAACTGAATCAATAGGTAGATCGGTATGACAAGGGCCACAGGGGGAAGCATGCGGCCGGCGAGTATGAGAAGTGAGACAGCTTCTTTCGATTTAAACGCAAGCCTACTCAACCCGTAGGCGCAGGGAAAGGATATGAGAAGTGAGAAAACCGTTGTAAGGATACCGATGAGGAAACTGTTAATAAAAAACTTAGGAAAGTCGGCCACTGTAAAAATGTAATGATAATGTTCTCCGGTAACGTTAAACAAGAACTTCGGTTTTAGACTAAAAATATCTACATTGATTTTCAGGGAGGTGATTATCATCCAGTAGATGGGGAAAAGAGACAATGCTGTAATTATCGTTAAAAGAATGTAAATAATTACTCGATTTACCGGCCGTTCCGTCATATTCCCTTCCTCATTTTCTATTCCTTATACGGTTTTGTGATAAACAAATAAAGAGCACTTATCCAAAAGATCATGATGAATATGATGAATGCCAAGGCCGACGCATACCCTGTTTCATAATAGGTGAACGCAACTCTAAAGGTATAGGTACTTACGCTTTCGGTCGCACCGCCCGGTCCCCCGGAAGTAAGGATGTGGATGATACCGAATACCCGAAATGCATCCATGATGCGCAAAGTACCAACGACAACCAGGACCGGTTTCAACATGGGCAGAATGATCGCAAAAAACCTGCGAAATCCTAAAGCCCCATCCAATTTTGCAGCTTCTATCACCTCATCAGGAATGGCCTGAAGCCCGGCAAGTGTAAGTATAAAGACCCACGGCATACTCCCCCACACACCAACAACAACGAGACTAACGAAGGCGAGAAAGGGATTACTCAGGAAAGAGACATCTTCAAATCCGACCCGCTCGAACATCCAAGGGATGACTCCCATATCGGTGTTGAGCATGACCTTCCAGATTACCCCTGATGCAATTGGACTCACCACTCCGGGAATAAAAAGTAGTACACAGAACAGCTGCATTCCTCTTATTTTTCTATTGACAAGAAGTGCAATTCCAATTCCGATAATCATTCCGAAAGCGATGCTGAAAAAAGTGTAGAGAAACGTATTGAAAATTGAACGGACGAACTCATTATCACGAAATGCATCGATATAGTTTTTTAGCCCGGTAAACAGTTTTCCTAAATAGACGTACGCCGTACTGTACTTATACAAACTCAACAATGCTGAATAGATAAGCGGGAAATAGAGTAAGACTAAGATTAAAAAAACGGATGGTACAATGTAGAGTTTCAGTACACGAACATCATTCTTTGTTATCACAACCGGTCTCCGGAGAAAGAATCGGCCGGGGGGACCAAAGCCCCCCGAACCTTATGAAGGGGGAAGCGTCTAATATCCGACAGCTTCCAATTCTTCTTCGATAAAATCGTGCAGAGACTGAAGGGTATTGTCTATCGAGGCTTTTCCGGTTACCGCGGTCATAACCTCTTTATTGACTCGTGCCTGCACCTTCTCCCAGATAGGAAGACCCGGGACGATAAGCCGTTGATTATAGCCGCCTTCGAGAGCGTCGAGAAGACCGGGAGCAAATGGATACTCCTTCTCGAATGCACTACTCTGAATGACAGACTTTCGGACCGGTCCTTGTCCGTATTCGAGAGTGGTTTTCTTGATCGAATCATAATTGGTCAAATAGCTTACGAAGGTCATTGCTTCATGGGGATGATCGGTCGATTTTGAAACAGAAAGGATCCAGCCGCTTCCGCTTCCCACCCCTCCCGGAACTGCTTCATAGCCGACTTTTCCTGCGACTGTTGAATTGGCAGGGTCATCAACCGATTTTACACAGGCAAGCATCCATTGAAACATATTGGCCCCCAAACCTTGGGCAAATGCACTGTTCTTTTCAGAATAACTATACTCGAGCGCACCTTTAGGTACGAGTTCTTCATCAAAGTAGGTTTTATAGAGTTCTAATGCTTTTCGGTTCCCTTCATTGAGGACATTCGGTTCAGCATCGGCATTTATAATAGGACCAGCGCCGGTGTTGAGGTTGATGCAGATATAGTCATGGAACGCTTGACTTCCGGGTGAATCAAGTCCACAGAGGATCATTCCCTTTAAGTTCGGTTCCATTCCATCAATTTTCCGAGCAACGGTGAGCATTTCATCCTGAGATTTCGGAACAGATATTCCCGCCTGCTCATACAAATCTTTCCTATACACGAGCATCATGACATCTGAACTGTAAGGAAGTCCCCATATCTCCCCTTTCGGATTAACTTTCTTTGCCTGCCCTAAAAGGGTTGCAATGTCCATTGTAGATTGTACAAAATCACTCGTATCCACATTGGTGCTTTCGAGGAAATCATCGAAAGGAAGCAGCCAATCATTCTTGATCATGATTTGGCTGTTTCCAGTGTAGAGGTTTAACACATCGTAGGCTCCTGTTCCTGAAGAGACATCCCTCATCACCTTCTCCCCCATGGTTTGATAGGGAAGTGATACAATTTCAACCTTAATGTTCGGATATTGTGCCTCGAACGATGGAACAATACTCATTGCAGCATCTGCTTGTCTTCCTGCTTCGAAAGCACAGGTTACTGTTACTCTTGACTCTTCCTGGTGTCCTTCAGCAACAACAACGGCCATACTCAAACAGAACATGAGGAAGAATGCAGCTATACATTTTTTCCCGTTCATAACGAACTCCTTTAAAAAAAAATCTATCTGTCCCTTTCCGGGACAGTATGCCTCTACGAGGCAGCAAAGCGCTGTTTCCATACTCCATCTTCATCCCGCTCAAACCGATAACGGTTTTCCGCAATCGGTTTTTTCACCCCGTTTGTCATCAGGGAGGTCTGCAAAACAATACCGGTGCAGTCTTCCGGCGAAACTTCTTTCTCAGCAAATGGCGGAATACACACCTCTCCGATTTCGACAATCGAATCTTCAGGGATTGTTTGTCTGAACTCCTTACAAAATAATTCCTTATTGGATTTTTCGATCATCTCGCAAAGAATTCGGACCTCGCAAACAATGTCATGATAATTTTTCTTCAAATCGTTAACGATCCACACCGGGATTGGTATCGGTTTTCCTGCAACTGTCTCTTCCGGTTGAAACGTGTCGGGCAGCTTCAATAGAGTTTGACAGGGTGCCATGGACCGTTGCAGTGAGAAATAGCCGGGCTTAGGCTTGCGGTCGTAGTCGACCACTGCCCAGGTAATTGCCGGCCAGCAGTCATTGAAACAGAACAGATGGGCACCGTTGCAGGGTGCATACTTATGAAGACGGTAATATTCAGTATGGTACTGAATAAAAAGAGCTTGGTACTCCTGCGAGTCTTTGATAAACCGTTCTAAGTACTCCGGTTCACCTATATGAAACACCTGCTCCTCTTTTTGAAAACAACGGACCGAATAGGATGGCCAATAAGGAGGAAAAAGATCTTCCGGTGGAATAAACCGTTCCAACATCTCTTTCGAGGGAAGAGCTTGCGCACCATACTCAGTTATAAGTTCCAGATAGTAACGGGGTACTTTTTTAAGCTCAGAAAGCTTTTTTTTGTAATACCACCCAAAATACTGGTGTGTGTCGATTTTCCAACCATACCGTTTCCGGAACTCCTTCGCCGTTTCTTCGGTCCAATGGAAATCCCCGATTGGGTGCCGCGGTACCCGTTCTTGAATCGTTTCATAATCGAGGAGGGCATTTCCTTGATGTGCGATTCTACCCGGGTCTTCTTCCCGGGCCGCACGTACCAATGCGTGGCTGAGTTTCATGAAATTTGCTTTACTTGGTTGGCTCCCACAGTTCCAGGTGATAATACTCGGATGATGACCATACTGGTAAATGAGCTCTTTCATCTGTGTGACTGCACGACGCACTAAATCTGAAGTATTACTCATCTCAAGCCACATAGGGAAATCCTGATACACCAGGACCCCTTGTCTATCGCACTGATCGTAAAATATCTGCTTTTCTACTACACAAAAAGGATGCAATGTATTGAGATTGGCTTGGTGGGCGAGCTCTACATCTTTACGATATCTTTGTCGGTCCATGGAGGAGAGGAGCTGATCGGAGAGGTAATTCGCCCCGCGTTGGAACAATCTATACCCGTTGACATACGTCTCCCATCCTTCTTTTTGCCGTATCTCTCTTATTCCGGTAACAGTCTCGAAGCTGTCCTCCACTCCGTTTTCCGTTGTGAGTGTTACGGTTACGCGATACAACCGCGGTTCTCCTATGTCCCACGGAAACCAGAGTCCGGCCTCAGGGAGGTCGGTCGAAACATGGACCGGTGTTCGCCCCGGTAGTATCACAACTTCTTTTCTTTCCTTGAATGAAGCACCGTGAAAGTTCTCCGGCGAGATAACAACATCAAGTGTGTATCGACCGTCAGCCATAGATCCACTCGGAGTGTTAATATACGCTGAAACCAGAATTCGGGCGGGAGCAGATGCTCCCAAGGGTTTGACTATAGATATATTTTTCTCATATATCGCCCCGCCTGCTGTTACCGAAGCCATGATCCTTACATCCTCAATCGCAGCATGGCCGGTCGTAAAAAAAGAGACATCGTTCCAAATGCCTCCCGGATTTACCAGAGGATCGTTTACGTCCCATCGCTGTAAAGCACCTTTGATATACTGCTTCAGTTGGTGTACTTGGCTCTCTTTGGAACAAATATCCTGTGGGGAAATTACTTTTACTGCAAGAACGTTGTCTCCTTTTCTCAGATAAGGAGTTATTTCGAAGTGGAAGCTGGAGAAATATCCTTCATGGCTTCCTAAATAATAGCCGTTTACCCACACATCACAGAAATAGTCTACTCCTTCAAAGCGGATCCATTTCCGTAAACCTTTCTTCACCACATTCTTCTGTTTCGGAGAATCCAAGTTTGCATAATCAAATACATAGCGGTACCAAGCAGCCCCGTTATAATTGAACCCGGCTTCCTGCCAGCATCCGGGGACCTTTATAGTCTCCCAATTCCTGTCATCGTATTCCGGTTCCATCCATCGGGCATCAAACCGCCAAATCTGGTCCAATTGTTCCGGATACTTTTCCCCGTTTTCTACAGGACCCAAACGGAACCGCCACAGATTCTCAGGAACTTCTATTCCCACCATAGTGAAGATTATGAAACACGATTTTACAACTGTATTGTTACAATAATCACTTTTTTGTACCTAATTTTCAGTACATTTGTACCGGTACAGATGTGCTTCAATACATATCTATGTGGAAAAAAAAGATGATACCTACCGCTCGTCGAAGTGGTTTTTTTTTAGGCTATTGGCTAGCCTGATTATCTGAAACCGATCGTTGACGCCCAATTTCGAATACATTGAGCTGACATAGTTGCGTACTGTTTGCTCCGCGATAAACAGTTCTTCTGCAATTTGTCGGTTTCCATATCCTTTTGAGACAAGCTTAAAGATTTCTTTCTCCCTATTACTCAATGTGTTGTACCAAGAGAGATTCGATTCGTGATTTTCTGTCTTATAATAGATACGGTCTACCAGTTTCTCGGCAACCGAAGGGGATATCTGTATTGCACCTTCAATGATTGCACGAATAGATGCAATCAGTTCGGTCGGGGAAATATCTTTCAACAAATACCCCGATGCACCATAATGAAGTGCCGTTTTTACATATTCGTCCTCATCGAATGTGGAGAGAACCATAATGCGGACCGACGTTGTCTTTTCAAATATTTTTTGGGTCGCTTCAACTCCATCCATATTTGGCATTCTCACATCCATCAGAATAAGGTCCGGAGAAAGCTCTTCACACAATTGCACCGCTTCCACCCCATCTGAAGCTATTCCTACTACTTCAATATCTTCAGCGTATGTCTCGATTAAAGTACGCAAACTTTCGGCAAACAATTTTTGGTCATCAGCTAAAAGTACTCGGATGTTATCCATTATGTTTCAATTATCTCCTTCGTCGGTATTTCAATGATCAGTTGAAACCCTTCATTGCTGTTCACCGGTTGGAGTGTTCCTCCCAA
The DNA here is from genome assembly GCA_964594055.1 of uncultured Spirochaetales bacterium. Taxonomy (GTDB): domain Bacteria; phylum Spirochaetota; class Spirochaetia; order SPDA01; family CAZJBZ01; genus CAZKZZ01. The sequence continues at coordinate 21,045 of CAZQKT010000034.1, read as the reverse complement.
TCGGGAAAGCCGCTCTTCCATTCCGGAAAGGCCGATGCCTTTCTCTATCTTTTCCGCCCCTTTCCCATTGTCTCTGAATAAAAGTTTTAGAAGCGAATCCATCTCCCAGAAATATATCCATACTTTTGTTGCCTGGCCGTGTCGAATCGAGTTTGTTAGGGCTTCCTGTATGACCCTGTAAACTGTTAAATCAATTACTTCACCATAACTCCACCTGCTGTTCCCTAATTCCAGTTTTATCTCGGTACCGGTCACCTGTTGAAACGTTTTCAAAACCTTGATCAACTCCTGTATTCCGTATAGTTTACGTTCTTCAGTCTTCCTCAGTTTTCTCAGAGCTATTCGGGTCTCCTTCAATCCCTCTCGTGCCTGTTCTTTGGCCTCGAAGAGAATTTCCATAAGGCGGTCGATATTTCTTTTACCAATGCTTAATGCCACCTCAATGAGAGCAATCAAATTAGTATACACATAGCCCGATGAATCATGGATCTCTCTTGTTATTCTCTCCCGCTCTTTCTGGGTAGCTATCTCATCTACTTTGTCGGCATATCGTTGAAAGCTGATGTTTGCCGCTGCCAATTGATCTACACTGGTCCTGAGTTGCTTTACCTCAAGTTCCGATTCATTCGCTTTCTGCAACATTCGGGATGTTATTGAGGCAAAAAAAGCAATTAACACAAGATAAAAACCGAATGAAATGAGATCATGTGCAGAGACGACTGATAACTCGATCCCAATTGCTTTAAATCCGAGTATTGGATTGGGGTGTTGAAAATAGAGTGCGCCTGCAATCACTCCGGCAGAGAGCAAATAGTTAAGAGGAGGTACAATACGTCCTCCCATTTCTATAAGCAGTCCTGTGTAGAGCGTTGTTTCTACCCCTAAATACGATTGGAAAGGGTACCCGAGAATGAGAAGCATTGAAAAACGAAGAAAAAAAAGAGGGAATAATAACATGGAGGATGGTAGAAAAAATATCACAATAGAGGAGAGAAAAGAAATCGTTACGATAATAAGTGCAGAACCGATATAAAACTCAGGAATAGCCCTAAGTGAAGTTTCCAATACAAGCTGAATTACAGCAACAATATAGGAGCAGGAAGTGAGAAAAAAAACGGATAATGCTACTTTCCATTTTGTCTTCATCCTTCAATTTTAGCTCGACCGTTTTAAAAATGCAATTTGAATTGAGTTTTAAATGGTTAAAATTTTTACTTCAATTTCAAAAAAAAATCGAGATAACCGATTTTTGCAAGAAGCACATTTTACTCTTATTTAGACTGGCTCAAGAGGATCAACCGGACCAGCGTGAGTACCGAAGCGAGAGCAGATGCAACATAGGTCATTGCTGCCGCGGAGAGCACTTTACGGGCCCCGGTCAACTCCCGGGGGGTCATCGCCCCGCTTTTCTCGAGGATACGAATTGCCCTCCCCGATGCGTTGAACTCTACAGGCAGAGTAATAAGGGTAAAAGCGACAGCAAACGCGAAAAGGATGATCCCGATATTGATGAGGACAGGAATGGAGCCTAAGAAGAGTCCGCCTATTACAAGAATCGGTCCAAGGTTCGATCCGAACGAGGCGATCGGATATACCGTGTTTCTCAAGGCAATTGGAGCGTAGGAGCGGGCGTGCTGGATGGCATGGCCCGCCTCGTGGGCCGCGATCCCCAGGGCGGCAACGTCCGTCCCGCCGTACACATTCCGCGACAGCCGCAGGACCTGGGAACGGGGATCATAGTGGTCGGTAAGATTTCCCGATACCTTTTCGATCCGCACGTGCTGCAGATTATTCGTATCGAGAATCCACCTGGCCATTTTGACCCCCGATATGTTTTTTTCGGTTTTAAACTTACGCTGTTCTTTATACGTGTTTTTTACCCGCATCTGGGCAATGAACCCGAAAACAATTGCCGGTAGAAGAAGCCACCAATACGAAAATAATAGTTCCATAATCAAAAAAATAATCTAAAATCTGTAAAAGTCAAGCTGATATTGCTTCAGCCGGCAGCCAGACCAGTGCTGCGGGGGCACCCTGAAAGAGCATAATCCCGATAATGAGGGCGGCTGCTACCAAAAAAAGAAGGACGGAAGTTCTCATCTAGGGGATTGACACTAACTGCTGTTTCATGCGACAGTCAGCCTTGCGAATGAACTGACCGCCGACGCTCCCGTCTTACCATCGTTGTAACGCGTTTTCGGTACGGCTTATATGCTTGCCGCTCACCGCAAAAAAATCATGTGAACCCCCGCGGGAAGAGTTACACATACAAAGGACTACTATGAATACTCTCCAATTCTCCGACTTCGCGTTGGCTGCGTCTATCGAGTCGGCCGTTGCCGGTGAGGGGTACCACACCCCCACCCCGATTCAATGCCGGGCTATCCCGTCTATTCTTGCCGGCCGAGACGTGCTGGCTACTGCCCAGACCGGTACCGGGAAAACTGCCGCTTTTGTATTACCTCTCATCCATAAACTCATGGATGAGGCGGCAGACTACAGTAAAGAACGAGGTCGCGGAAAGCGGCCGTGGCCGGACGCGCTGATCTTGTGTCCTACTCGGGAATTGGCCGTCCAGACAGGTGAAGCAATTTCTTGTTACGGTGCCCGCAGCAACATTGGCCATACGGTCATTTACGGGGGCGCATCAAAGAAAACCCAAATTCGGTTACTCCAGGCAAAACCGCACATCGTCGTAGCCACCCCGGGGCGGCTGCTCGATGTGATCGGTGAACGCCACATTTCTCTTAGCCGGGTCCGTTATCTTGTTCTCGACGAAGCTGACCGTATGCTGGACATGGGATTTATGCCTGACGTTCGGCGAATCTGTGATATGATTAAAGGACAGCATCAAACCGCTCTCTTTTCAGCAACGATGCCGAAAGAAATTGCAGGGCTTGCCGCATCGATTATGATCGAACCTGAACGAATTTCAATTGACTCCAAGGTAATCACTGCCGAGCACGTTGATCAGTCGGTACTTTATGTCGACCAATCCGACAAGCTTACCCTTCTTACAGAACTTATTCATGACCACAACATGTTTCGAGCTATCGTGTTTACCCGGACAAAACACCGTGCGTCGCGGGTTGCAAAAGCCCTTACCAAGCTCCGTATTAAAAGCGATGCGATCCACGGGGATAAAACCCAGAGCGCTCGGCAGCGCGCTCTCGAACAGTTCCGTTCCGGACGGATACAGGTACTCGTTGCCACTGATGTCGCGGCCCGAGGTATCGATGTGGATGACATCACTCATGTGATCAACTTCGAGATTCCGAATGAACCCGAGATGTACGTGCATAGAATCGGGCGGACCGCCCGCGCCGGTGCCGCGGGGACAGCTATCTCTTTCTGTTCGAGAGAAGAGATTAAATCACTGCGGGCAATAGAACGATTGATCAAGTCTACTATATCGGTAAACAGCAGTCATGAATATCACCAGGAGCCTCCGAAGCAGAGCAAGAGTTTTCGAGGACCTTCTCCAAAGAGAAACTCCTCAAATAGAGGTCCATCACCCGGAAACCGGAAAAACTTTAAGAATAAGAAATCTAAGCATAAAAGCGGCCGGTCATAACTTTTTATAGACGTTGTATAACGGGAATCAACAGCAGGTACGTACTGCCCGTTCAATTCGTTTAAGCCCGTCCTCGAGGACTGCCCGGGGACAGGCAATGTTTATTCGCTCAAACCCTTTTCCCCCTTCACCGAAGATATAGCCTTCATCCAGGGCGATTTTCCCCTCATCCTCCGTAAAGTTTTTCGACATAATCCCACTTAAGAGAGCCGGTCCCCCGGCGGTTGATTATTTTGTCGAAATCATACTCCATATCGTTCTTTACCCGACCCGGGTCATGAGGAATTTTGCAATCCGGCCGGCCAGTACCGCGACATCCTCGAGGGGAAGCAGATTGATGATTTCGTCGTTGTAGAGTATCTGACACTCCGGCGGGAACTCATCATCCCCCCGGTACATGATTACCAATGCTTCAATCTTTGGAAACACCTCGATACGGAGCGAGACATCTCCCGTATCTCCTTTTTTCACGCACGGTTCCTCGAGCGCTTTTTCGAGACGTTCCGGATTGTTGCCGAATACGTCCCTGATGATGTTCGGTCCCCGTTTTCGGTAGGTAGGGTTGTAGAAAGCGGCCCCGGGAAGCCCTTTGAAAGCTAGGTAAACTCCCTCCGGTTCATGCGTACCGGTCGTTGTCACATAATGGAGTATCAATATTTTTTCCGACATCGAGAGTTTTTCCGATTCGAACTCTACTTCGGGGAGCCGGATTCGATAATCTCCGCCTAAGTATCTGCCTCGGATGAACTCCTGCCTCGTTTCCACACCGCAGCGACGGGCAATTTCGGATAGGTCCGAAGAACGCAGTATTTCGGCAGCCCGTTTGTACGCAATTTCATAGTTATTCTGTTTCGGTAAATTTATTTTGCTCATGTGCTTTTCTCTGAATAGTCTTTAATACGATCAATAATAGCGGCGATATCCACATACTCTTTTACCATATCTTTTATTTTCATTATCTTTTCCGTATCTTCCGGTTTAATTTTAATTATGAGGTTAGTAATCCGTCTCGCTGTTGAGAAAGTATCTTCTTTTACTAGAATTACCGGAATATCGGTCTGTTCTACCATCCGCATTACTGCACGGTGGGGAAGAATGCCCCCGGTAAGGACGATCCCTTTTACATCATATTCCCCATGAACTCCGGGCATCGTACACGTCAGAGCCGCTAAAATGAGGTCCTCACGGTCGCCCGGCGTGATTAAAAGAACATCACCGGTAAAATAATCCAAGAAAGAATGCGGGTGCATTGCCCCGACAATGATCTTGCTGACCGCCTCTTCAAGATATTTGTGGCCGCAGATCAACTCCCCTTTTATATCTTCAGCGATTTGGGATATTGTAGGACTGGAAAGAATCGGGAAAAATGGAATAACTCCCAATACATCGATGCCTTTCCGTTCAAAACCCAACCGAACAATTTTATTGATTTTTTCATATTTTTCAGGGATAACCTTATTGACAATGACTCCGATTACCTCGATCCCGTTTATATCGAAGACCGCCTTATTGAGCATCACCTCATCAATCGGCCTGCCGACCCCTCCTCCGGTTACAATAATGACCGGGGCATTGAGCAGTTCTGCTACCCCGGCATTTGACAAATCAAGAACCGACCCGACACCGGCATGGCCTGTCCCTTCGACTACCATAAAATCTTTACCTTTCGAGGCATTTTTATATGCTTCTTTTATTTTTTGCTGCAGCTCGTCTGCACTACCGTGCTGGATATAATGTTCAGTAAACCCTTTCGGTACAGCTACCGGGCTCATATCGTGAAGTTGCCCCCCAATATGGTACACCGTATTCATCAGGGTCGCGTCTTTATCGATTTCGTACCGGCCGATAAGCTTTACCTGTTGCCCTACCGGCTTGATGTAACCGACTTTTGGATACAGGTCCCCAATAACATTGAGCAGCCCTAACGAGGTTGTGGTTTTGCCGTCATTCTGGCGTGTTGCTGAAATATATATCTTTGGCGTATTCATGAATACTATTGTAATAGAAAATTTGCGGATTCACAAGAATGTCGGGGCTCGATTCCGGTGCTATACACCCCGGGTGATAGAAATTGCGCCGCAGGGACAAACTGTCACACAGTCTCCGCACCCCACACACATGGAGGCGGAAATCAACATCGGCCCTTCGAACGGCCCCTCCTGCTCGAGCAGTTTATGTTTGCACGCCTCGACCCCGAGACAAATACCATTTTCCGGGTCATGACGTTGCGGGTCACAGAGGGTAAAATCTATAGTGGCGTATTTACGCATACCGAATCCTATGTACACGTCAGCTTTAGATGTGGTATCTAACCTTTACCATCAAATATATAATATAACATATATAAAAACAAGTTTATGTGTAAAAAAGTTCTTAACTTTTCCCCCTGAAACGTATACACTTAAGCGAGAAGATACAAAAAAAGGGGTAATTTTAATGGTACTGTGGCCGGACAAAAGTTTTTATGAACTAATGCAGGAAGTTCGTGCCGGCTTCCAAAATCGGCCGCTGGAATTGGTCCTCCTCTCTCTCCTCCTTTTGGGCGCACTCATCTTTTTTATTACGGTCGTTGCGCTGCAAGTTAAACGGCAGCAGGAAAAACGGATAAAACAAGCAAACGACTTGTATGAGAAAGCCGCTGCCGATAGAAACCTAAATTCGTCCGAAAGAAAAGTAATCGAATACATGTCGAGGGTGATAAAAAACGGATATCTCCGTAAGCATGAAATTGTCAACGACCCCGCCACATTCGCTGAAGCTGCCGAAGTTCTCCGAGCGAAAGGTCTCATAACCCGGAAAACAATCTATGAAATGCGGAAAAAACTGCGAAAACCTGCAGTAAAAAAAGAGGAAGGGGAGTTTTCCACCACTACGCTTGCGGAAGGAATGCATATCTATTTTATTAACGAGCAGAATGAACGTTTTCATGGAACAATAACAGAAAACCACTCCAGTATCCTATTCATAAAGCCCAATATAAGTACCAAAGAGGTTCCTGAAGGGACCAAACTGAAAGGATATTTCAAGCAGGACGAAGATATCTTCTATTTTATAACCAAAGTCTATAAGCAGGAGCGGGATGTACTTCGCTGTCTGCACTCCGAGCATGTAAAAAAGCAGAAGAGAAAAGAAGGCGTCAAACCGGAAGAGGAAGAACCCCGGGAGCAGCAGGAACGTGATTTCTACCGAAAGCCGATGCAGCTCGAGATACAGATTAAACCGCATGTAATCGATGAAGAACCGGTGCCCACCACCCTTATCGACTTGGGAGGGGGAGGCGCCCGGGTGTCAAATCCTTCGGCAAAATTCAAAGAGGGCGATGAAGTGCTCCTCATCATTGAGCTTGAAGACGAAGGAGAGGTCCAGGCGCCGGGGAAAGTTGTTTCACTTTCAAAAGACAAAAAAGATCTGCATATTCAATTCGACAGCATTAAGGATGCGACCCGGGACCGGATTATCGGATATATTTTAAGATCGTAAGCAGATTATAGTGCCTCAAACCTTGTTACACGGTTATTCGAGGACCGGCTCCGAATCCCCATTACTCTTTAGTGCGGGTGAAGTGCAGTCGTGGTCGACGAGGATGATGTTCTCCCGCCTTATTCCGGCTCTTTCGAGCTGCTCGAGGAGCGGGAGGAGAACACCGTCTTCCCGCTCGCTCGAGTATGGGACGGGGCGGGTGTTATCGGAAATAGTGATTGCTGCTGTCAGCTCGGCAACCGGTTTGTTCTTTCCAATTATGCATAACAGTTTCCGTAATGATCACTCCGACAGAACCTTTCGTATAAACGGAAACTGTTTGATCAACCCGGCGTTCAGTAATTGCCAGGGATGGTAGAAAAGAAGCGGCATCAAAATAATGCCGAGCATCTCCGGGTCGTAGGAAAAAAAGATGGTCAGAAGCGGTACACCTAAAGCCATGGTCTTCTGAGGTGCTGCAAAGAGAATACTGATCGTATCGGGGCGCGAATACCTGAAAACACGGGAGAGGGCATACCCTGCATAGAGCAGGATATAAAAAGAAATTGCCAAAACGATCACTGCAGTGCCCATTTCCTTCAACCCATCGAAAAAGGAGGGACGGGAAGCTGATTTTGCCATAGAGAACAGCACTATCAAAATAATGAGGATATTGCTCGCTTTGCCGACCCTCTTTTTCTGCTGTTCTGCTCTCTGCCTGAAACGTCTATGAAGGACCTGTCCGGCTGCCACGGGCAAAAGGATTTTCCAAGCCAGACCGATAACAACATCGACCAATACATCGAGGGGGATTCCTCCACCCGCCCGCTGTATGAGAAGTGATAAAAGCAACGGAGAGAGAAACACCCCTGCACTATTGGCAAACACGGCATTGAACATCGTTCCCACCACATTGCCTCCAAAAACGTGGGTAAACACGATGCACGAGGAGATGGTTGTCGGAAGCACTGCTAGGGCGAAGATACCGATTGTAATGTGGGGATCGAAGTCGAACGGCTGAACGGCAAGCAGAAAATAGAACGGTATAAAACCAAAGATAAACAGCTGCAGAAAAAGGTGCAGCTTGATGTTTGCCACCCCGGAGCTGATCGCCTCGCTGGGCAAGGTAAAACCGGTGCCCAAAAAGATGAGCATGATAATGACCGTAGAGGTCGCTCCGGATGCGTCTACTATCGAAATCTCAGGGAAAAATATTCCGAGGACGATTGCAGCAATAATACCGAGGATAAACCACTGCTGCTGTAGGAAGCGGAGCAGATGCGAACTGATATTCATATACTTCATATACAAGATACTCGTCAAATAAAGAAACAATCAGGAAACTGAGAAGGGAAAGGTGATTACCTTGCCCGCAGTATTAAAGAAGAACCGCCCCTCGAACTCCCGGGCCAATTTCACCGCAGCCGGAAGGCCGGTACAGTGGGACACACCGAGCCAGGCCGCATCGATCTCCCGCAAGGCTTCGATCGACTGCTCGAGCTGTTCGGACGGAGCCGGGCCGAGGTGGGTCCCGCCGATTACCATATAGACCCGGTCGGTCTCCATAACCTTCCGGGCGTGGCGGATAATGTTGGTCATCCCCCGGTGGGCACAGCCTAAGATGATAATCAGTCCCCGGTCCGTTCGGATATAGAGAGACTGGTCGTCGGTCATGGGGTCCTGGATGTAGCGCTCTCCCCCTTTAAGGCAGAGATTATCGGCAACCGATTCGAAAGCGGTCGTCATCGGCTCCTCGCCGCTTGCCGCAATATCGTCGGTAAGCCACACCGGTTCCTTGGAAAACTGGAACCGGGCCCCGGCGCTTGTCAACCGGTCGAGGGCATAAGGAATCCCCGCGTATTTATACGTATCAATTTCCTTTTTATATACGTACTTTTTAGCGGTCGCGTCCGGATGGGCGATGATACGCACTTCAGACCGTGCCATTCTCTCGAGGACCGGAAGGAGTCCTCCGGTATGGTCGAAATGGCCGTGACTCAGCACGATCGCCTCAATAGTATCGAGGTCGATTCCGAGCGTATCGGCATTACGGACTGCGACATCGGTGGTCCCGGCATCGAGGAGAAAGGTGTGTGCTCCCGCCTCGACCAGTACACTCAAACCCCATTCGGCGAGCATGCGGGAGTCCGCGGTACTGTTTTCGGCTAACGTGGTAATTTTTACATCTTCGGTTTTTACCATAGTTTCCTCC
>CAZQKT010000034.1:0-11700 GCA_964594055.1 uncultured Spirochaetales bacterium | reverse complement strand
ATACCAGAGGTCCATCCGCGGTGCCCAGGGTATGTTCCCGCACGGCTCGCCCCGGACGGCACAGAGCATTTCGGGATTACAGGGATTGTCAGGGGTAATAGATGACATCATGGATTTTATCATAATCGAATCGGTCCGTTCCGTCATCCGTATTTGACCGGAATCTACAAGATCTATACTAATGAATATATCAACATATACTATGTTGATATATTATACATATGAAACCTATACAGATTTTAATTGATAATGAAACTTTGGCCGCCTTGGATAACGATGAGGAGGTCCAGCGGTTCGGACGCTCCGCGGTTTTTAGAAGGTTAGCAGCCGAATATGTGAAGCGGAAAAAAGAGAAAGAAATAGCATTTCTCTACAGAAAAGCTTATGGAGGTCAAACAGAGGATTTGAATAAAGAGTTCGAAGGCTGGGAAGACGAGGGGGTATGGCCCGAACAGTAAACAGAAGTGAAATCTGGTTTTATCAGTTTAAAAAACCGGATAGATTGAGACCGGTTTTAATACTATCTAGACAGGATGCCATAGAAGTGCTTCATACCGTCATGGTGGCGCCTATCACATCGACTTTCCATGGTGCACCGAGTGAGGTGGTCATCGGAATCGATAAAGGTTTAAAGAAAGAATCAGCCATAAATCTCGATCACATACAAACGGTATATCGGCCGAGTCGAAGAACCGAAATTGAAAACAGTGTGCAACGCGTTGGGTATTGCCGTTGGTTGTCTTTAATGCCTTCCTACAAATTATGTATCGCTCCCCACCCCTCTCTTTCCGGGACCCGCATGGACCCATTTTCGATCCACTCGAGATAGTAGGCCCTCGACTCATCGACGATCAGGGGGATTTCGAGCGACGTGACTGCATCAGTCAGTGAGGAGGCATGGAGGGAGGCTGCAGTTCCGACCGGACCTCCCGCGTTATGAAACGACAGTTCCGACCGGCCGGAGAACCTGCTTACCGCTGCTGTAAGTGGACCGAACCCTCCGATATGAGCGACATCGGGCATGATGATATCGGCCCATCCATTGTCTATGATCTTCTCGAAGCCTTTGGTCCCGAAATAGAGCTCGCCGAGGGCGATGGGAAGCCGGCAGCGGGGCTTGAGCGCGGTGTAGGCCTTTCCGATCGGCACCGGGGCCTCTATCCAGGAAGGAGATAAATTCTCGATCTCCGGAAGAATTTCCAGGAAGACATCGGGACGGAACCGCTCGTGAAAATCGATTCGAATGCTGAGATCGGGGAACCGTTCCCGGAGACGAGTGAGTATTTCCAGACCATACCGAGCACCGGCATGCTGGTCCTCTCTTCCGGCACGGGGCTGTACTCTCTCGAACGGAGCGCATTTAATCGCTGTAAACCCCTGTCTTAGAGCACGTTCTACCGTTTCCAGGTAATTGCTTAGGGTGCGATCGGTGAGGGCCCGGTTTATGGTAGTGTAAACCGGGATCTTCTTCCGCAGCGGTCCGCCCGGGCCCAAGCACTCTTCCCTTTTCTGACCGGGCAGACCTGAAACCATGGTATTTACTGATAAGCCGGCCTGCTTCGCCGAGAGCTCCCAGAGTGCCTGGTCTATTCCCGAAATTGCAGTCGCTTCTACGAAATTACGGGCAGCCGAAAAGGGCCCGCAGGCGAGGTCTTTCAATACCGCTGGTGACAGGACATTGCACGGGCGCAGTTCGTTTATGTTCAAATCGCTTACGAATCGGTCGAACAGCTGACTGACCGCCTTCTCACACGCATCGTCATTACCGCTAAGTGAAGCCTCCCCCCTGCCGGTATGCCGCCCGTCGGAGATTTCCACGATGAGCCAATCGCCCCGAAGCAACAAAGCCGGGTTGTGGCCCTGGGGGTCGGGAATACGTCTGATGTTAAGTAATAAACTCATTGTAACATACTGTTCGATTTACTCCTTTATTATGAACCTATTTCATCACGTGGAATAGATTATGACAAGTCCAGCCTTCAGTCCTAAGTAGATATACGGCCGAGCCGGCAATTGATCCCTTATCCGATTGAACCCGGTACGGATTAGTGATACTTTTTACCGAAGAGCACGGTATGAAATTGCTGATCCTTTTTTGCGGGGGGACCCTGGTGATGGAACATGATCGCCACGGAGTTCTGACCGTACCGCCGAGAAAGCGGGCCATAGAAAACCTTCTCGAGATCGAACCGAAGCTGCAGGAGATCGCGGAAATCGATGTCGAATATATCGATAATATCGACAGCACAAATATCCGACCGGACCATTGGGACCGGATGGCCCGCATTATCGAAGAAAACTACGAGCAGTACGACGGATTCATCATCACCCTAGTCCCCGGTTCACCTCCGAACATGCTCTCCGAACTGCTCGATTCAGGGATCAAGGGACTCATCCTCCGCGGCCGACCTCGGTTGGTCATCTTTTTCCAGAGTGCTGCAAACGGTATCTGGTACGGTGGAAAACAGGACCAATGGGAACCGGCAAAACGGTTTGCCGAGGCGTATGCCGCAGCTTCGGGATACAATTTACCCGAAGGTACGGAAAGACCCGTTTCATACGAGATTACCGGTTCTGCCTCAGGATATCTCTATTCGCAAGGAATTCCGACCCTCGTTATCGAGATGGCGACACATTCGGATATCGAGCTCGAACGGAACCTCCAAGGTTTGAGGGCCGTGTTCGATCTTCAATATCTTATCATTTCCCTCTGTCCTGCTGTCGAGGCTGCGATATTCACAGCAAGTATCAGACAGATAATCAATTTACATGCCGAGATCTTCAGCACTTTCTAAACCGAACCGTTTCACCCGCCCTCTTCAATGGTCTCGAGAGGATCTTCCGTAAACAGATACGTTCTCATCTCTTCATCGAACTCCGGCATCATTCTGCGCAGCCACTCCATGAGCATGGTTGCATGCTCGATCTCCTCATCCCTGTTGTGGATAAGCAGATTTTTAAGCGCTTGGTCCTGAGTTGAAGCCGCCCGCTGGTTGTACCAGTCGATAGCTTCGAGCTCCTCTTTCATGCTCTGAATGGCCCGGGTAATATCCCGGGTCTGTTGTGGTAGATCTTCTACCGGTTCGTGATACATACTTGCCATTTTTCTAACCTCTTTCTACTTTTTTTGTTTCTATTCTTAAAACATAATAAAAGAGCTCCGTGTAGTCTACTTTTTCTCCAGCCTGTCCCCCCGGAAGGTGGGCCCGGTGCCGGACTTGAATCAGTATGATAATTGTTTATTGACCCGCTAATGTATATATAATACAATGGCTCTATGACTAGTGAAAAACCAGCCATTACTCCACTCAAAAACGGCCCTTTAAAAGTAACTAATCTCACAAAGTTCACCAATTCCCGGCAGGAGCCGATTACAGCGAAACCGACTATAATCCTCTGCAGGTGCGGTGCTTCTCACACAAAACCGTTCTGTGACGGGACCCACATGAAAACCGGGTTTACCGATGAGAAAAGAGAAACACAGGTTCCCGATAAACGTGATGTATATCATGGCAAGGGGATCACGATTCTCGACAATAGAGACATATGCGCGCATTCCGGCAACTGCACAGACAATCTTCCCGGAGTGTTCAGAATGGGAGTAGAACCGTGGATAGACCCTAATGGCGCTTCTGTGCAAGAGATCATCCGGGTAATAGAAATGTGCCCCTCCGGAGCCCTCGCCTACATGATCAGCAATCAGGAAGTGATAAACCGGGATGCGGAACCGGCCATCCATATCTCTAAGAACGGCCCCTATCATGTATGCGGAAGTGTGGAACTGAAAAACCATGAGCTGGGAGAAGGGGCCTCCCGCGAGCACTACACACTGTGCAGATGCGGGCACTCCGGAAACAAACCGCGGTGCGATGGGTCACACTGGTATGCAGATTTTCAGGATGACGAGGCCCTCACCATTGGGGCTGCCAACAGGGCACGTGAACAGAAGGAACCGGAATGGATAAAAGCTGCTGACCCGGATGAACTGAAAGAAGGCGGGAAAAAAAAGATCGAAGTGGAAGGCCAAACTATCGTTCTCTCCCGGGTAAACGGTACCTACGGCGCTATCTCCGGATACTGTCCTCATCAGGGAGGCCCTCTCGTAGACGGTAGAATAGACAACGGAGTTATTCACTGCCCCTGGCACGGACACGCTTTCGATCCGGTAACCGGACGTGCTCATGGTGAAGATGCTGATGTTCCCTCATTCAAAGTAGAAGAGCGGAATGACGGCATCTACATCGAGGTCACAGCACCATCCCGATCAGAATGGACCGTCAGCCATGTCATGATCGAAACCATGGTCAACTGGGGAATTACCCACGTTTTCGGCATGGTTGGGCACTCTAACCTGGGTTTGGCGGAAGCAGTCCGGATCCAGGAAGAGAAAGAAAAACTTACCTATATCGGAATCCGGCACGAGGGGGCGGCAGCTTTCGCCTGCTCCGGATATGCAAAGGCCGGCGGCAGACCCGCAGCATGCCTTACTATAGCCGGCCCGGGTGCTACTAATTTGCTTACCGGTCTGTGGGACGCAAAAATGGACAGGACCCCCGTCCTTGCTCTTACCGGACAGGTAAAAACGCAGGTGCTCGGACCGGGATCTTTCCAAGAAATCGATCTTTCTTCCGCATTCGAATCGGTATCCGAGTTTAGCCAGACGGTCCTTGCAACCAGCAACTACCCGGAACTGATCTCCCTTGCCCTGAAACACGCGATGATCCAGCGTGATGTTTCGCACCTGATTTTCCCCGACGAAATCCAGACAATGGACGCCGGAGAAACCGGACCGGGCTACCCGGAAGGACGGGTAAGCAACACCCGGATCGTACCGCCTGAAACAAGCCTTCAGGAAGCAGTGTGGCGGATAACCCGGGCAAAACGGCCTGTGATAATCGTCGGTTACGGTGCGCGGGACAGTATGGATGCCGTCATCGGGCTTGCGGAAGAACTGAACTGCCCGGTCATCACGACGTTCAAAGGGAAAGGTCAGATTTCCGATTTTCATCCCCTGGGTGCAGGTGTGCTCGGGAGGAGCGGCACTCAGGTGGGGAGCTGGTTTATGAACAATGCAGATCTTCTGATCGTCTTCGGCTCCTCGTTCTCACATCATACAGGAATCGATAAATCAAAACCAATTATTCAGATTGATTTTGACCGTATGGCGCTCGGAAAGTTTCATTCAGTAGCCACCCCGGTGTGGGGTGAAATTACCGTAACTGCAACCATGCTCGCAGGCCGTCTCCCCGAACGGATAAACAGTGTAAACTGTAAGGACGAGATTGCCGAGAGGTGGAAACTGTGGCGTGAGGAGAAAAAAAGACGTGCCGAAGCGGACAACGGTGCAGGAATGCACTCCGCACGTATTTTCGAAATCCTCACAGACGAGGCGCCTGAACATGCTCTCATCAGCGTCGACGTGGGCAATAACACCTATTCTTTCGGCCGCTACTTCGAATCGAAAAATCAAAGGGTCATACTCTCCGGCTATCTCGGCTCAATAGGGTTCAGCTTTCCTGCAGCAATGGGTGCGTACATGGCTGATACGGGAAGACCGATAGTATCCATAAGCGGTGACGGAGGTTTCGGTCAATATATGGGAGAGTTCAATACGGCGGTAAAATACAATATGAATATTACCCACATCCTCCTGAACAACGGAGAGCTGGGCAAAATATCCAAGGAACAACGAAGCGGCGGCTGGAAGGTGTGGCAGACATCTCTTCACAACCCGAACTTCTCCGACTATGCAAAGCTTTGCGGCGGTTTCGGTATACGGGTAGAAAACGATGACTCGTTACGCTCCGGTTTACAGAAAGCATTTTCATATGATGGACCGGCACTGGTAGAGATTATTTCCGACCCGACATTGATTTAGGTTGATTTGGGAAGGATAGTAGGAATCTTTCCGTCTATTTCAGCCTCTTCCAGCGCCCTCACCCATTTTCGAGTAGTTTGAGCTCGCGCCCGATAACTTCCAAAAAACCATCCCCCAATACCACTCGTCCTTACTAGTAGCTGACGACAGTGCGGAGCCTGTCGAGGGTTTCGAGCAGAGCATCTCTGTTTTTAGCACAGACCGTCGCGTGTCCGAGCTTACGACCCGGTCTGGGAGCTTTCCGATAATCATGCAGATGAGTGTTCGGGAGGCCCAATATCGCGGCCGGATCGGGCATACTGCCGAGAATATTTACCATTGCGGAGAAGCCGCGGGCGGATGTTTCTCCCAGAGGGAGGCCGAGGACCGCTCTAAGATGGTTTTCGAACTGGGAAGTCTCTGCTCCGTCAATAGTCCAGTGGCCGGAATTATGTACTCTCGAAGCTGTTTCGTTTGCCAGGAGGGACCCGTCGACATCGAATAATTCGAGTGCCAGGACTCCTGTATATTGCAATCGATCGAGCAGCCTTCGGCTATACTCCTCGGCTGTTTTCTGCAGGGGATCATTTAGAGAGCATATGGAAAGATGCAGGATACCGTTCCTGTGGGTATTCTCGCTTACCGGGTAGAATGCGGTACCCGAACGGCCGCGAACGCCTAGTATCGAAAGCTCTCTTGTAAACGGCACCAAGGATTCCAGTATACAGGGAACTTCTCCCAGACGGCTCCAAGCGGTATTGACCTCATTTCTGCTGCGGAGGACCGTCTGTCCTTTACCGTCATAACCGAGTGTGCGGGTTTTGAGGACAGACGGTAGTCCGATTTCCTCTGCCGCACCCAGGAGATCGGCCTGGCTGTCTACGGCCGAAAACTGTGGTGTGGGGATTTCCAATTCCCTGAACAGGGTTTTCTCGGCCAATCTGTCCCTCGAACAAGCCAGAGCCTCGGATGGTGGGGAAATCGACAGCCTGTTTTCCAGAAACCGGAGGCTTTCGGCAGGAACATTCTCAAATTCATAGGTTATGACATCAGAGGAATCGGCAAGCTCCTCGAGTTTTCCGGTATCACTATAGGCCCCGATGATGTGGTTGGCAACGGAAGCCGCACAAGCATCCGGAGCGGGATCGAGCACTGTAAAGGTACAACCGAGGGGCTGTCCCGCCAGCGCCAACATGCGGGCAAGTTGACCACCGCCTAGAATACCTACGTTCATGAAGCAGACCTTGGATCAGGATTTGATAAAACGTTCTCCGTCTGCTTTCTGCGGAATTCGGCAAGCCTGCTTCGAATTTCGGGACACGTGTTCCCCAGAATCGAAGCGGCGAGCAACGCCGCGTTTTTTGCACCCGATTTTCCGATTGCCAGCGTTCCGACAGGGATTCCCGCAGGCATCTGAACGATGGAAAGCAGGGAATCCATGCCGTTTAATGCTCTTGACTGTACCGGCACACCCAGAACAGGAATTGTAGTTTTTGAGGCTGCCATTCCCGGCAGGTGAGCGGCACCGCCCGCACCTGCGATGATGACCATTATTCCTCGCGTTTCAGCCTGTTCGGCATATTGGAAAAGTTTGTCCGGAGTCCGATGGGCCGAAACCACCTCCACTTCGTAGGGGACCTCGAGCTCATCCATCATATCCGCCGCGTGACGCATCGTCTCCCAATCCGAAGTAGAGCCCATAATCAATCCGACAAGTGCTTGCATTCATCTTCTCCTATTTTTACTGCCGGCCATGGTGATGAAGCTTACCGTTAATAGAATACTAGAGAAGTTTTTCAGACCCTGAATATACCTCTTCTACATTTACGGCTACTGCAGCGTGGCCGGGATGTTTTTCCGGATTCCACGTCTTCATATCATTAAAGATTTTCCCCTCTGTGTGATATTCAATACTGCCTTTGATCTGATACGCATTTCCGTCTTTCGTAATGAAAAGGATTGACCCTTTACTGCCGCTTTTTATGTTTTCCAACGTTTTAGAAAAATAGTTGTTTGCAACGACGATGGTCTTTTCATCGTACTTTGAAACACAGGTGGCGTAAATTGCGTTTGGAATGCCGTTTGTATCTGCCGTTGCGAAGACTAATGGACCTTCCCGATTTTCAAATGCTGTACTCACATTCTCCGGTAATACTGCCATACAATACTCCTGTTTTAGATAAATTTTTTACATGAATATCTGGAGTATATCATTTTTTTCACGTGTGTTAAACTCATGCCGAGAGATTAGTATCCGAGAAAACGAAGGATTTTATCTACAACCTCGAAGAAAAGCAGCCGAGCATCGTGCACACCGAACTTTCCCGTCTCGAAAAGAAAGGAATAGTGTAATACCCATTTACATCGGCCTCGACTGTTTTCTGCATCGACCCGACGAGCTCCTGCCTATTTTCTTTCAAGACGGCATCTTTTGCCCTGGTTTTTGCCTGGATCTCGAACGATTTCGACAAAAGAGAAAAAATTTTTTCGAGATTCGGTTTTTTTTGCTTCTCACTCGTTTGTGCAAAATTGGAAAACAGCAGACTCACTACAGCTGATAGTTCCTTTTTCTTTGCCAGTACTTTTTCCATTACATTCATCATACTGCAAAAGTTCATCCAACGTAAACTCACTAAGCTGTTTTCCTGAAATGTCAGAATTCTACTTGCAGTTTTATGTATCTAACATTATACTAAAGGTAGAACATTAATCTAAAACGAGGTGCTTTCTGATTATGGTGAAAAACAGAAACCAATAAAAGGAGACGAATGAATAGAGAAACAGTTCTTTACGGAAAATCAATATCACCAG
This sequence comes from uncultured Spirochaetales bacterium, assembly GCA_964594055.1. Taxonomy (GTDB): domain Bacteria; phylum Spirochaetota; class Spirochaetia; order SPDA01; family CAZJBZ01; genus CAZKZZ01. The sequence goes on along the minus strand of CAZQKT010000034.1, from coordinate 3,032 downwards.
GCATAGGCATCGGCGTTGCATGGCGTGAAGAATTACTCCAGCAAATCTCCCATTACCGCATTTCACAATCTAAAACGAAAGAAGAGCTGAAAAGATTTCACCATGCACTTCATGATGTAAAAGCAAATCTTCACAATCACATAACATCTGCTCATGGGGATTTAAGTGATGATCTCAACCAGGTTTTGAAAGCCCATGAGATGATGCTGTATGATCAAGATATCTTACAAAAAATAGAAAACCGAATAGCTCGTGAGCTGAAAAACGCAGAGTGGGCGGTTGATGATGAACTCGAGAGTACGATCGCCCGCTTTGAAAAAATGAGAGACCCGTACCTGCAGGCACGGGCTGAAGATATGCGAGATTTCGGGGCGAACATTCTCAAATCGCTGTCGAATAAACAATTCAGTAAAACATTCGACCGTAAGAAGAAAGTAACGCAGACAATGATTACGCGCAACCTGTTTCCTTCCCTGGCAATGAAAGCACATAAGAACAATGCGGCTGGTTTTGCCACGGAAAGTCCCGCTCTCTTTTCTCATGCCGCAATCCTCCTCAAAGATTTCGGCATTCCGGCTGTCGGTAATGTCGAAAACCTTCTTGATGCAATCGAAGAAGGCGACGAAATCATTATTGACGGGTTAAATGGCCTGGTAATTGTACGGCCCGAAAAAACAACCCGGGAGAGATTTCTCCGGCTGCGTGTGGAAACAGAAACTCAACATGCGGAAACGGGGTACAATCCAGTCCCCACATATACGAGCGATGGAGTCTCCATTGAGCTGATGGCCAATATCGAGCATCCTAATCAAATACCTCTCTTTCTTCATCATAAACTCGAGGGAATAGGCCTGTTCAGGACCGAGTTTCTTGCCCTCGAATACGGTTATGTGCCGAGTGAAGATGATCAATGCTTAACCTATCGAAACCTGATCGAACGTGCTCAGGGAGGATTCGTTGTTATTCGCACGTTCGACATCGGAGCAGATAAAAACAGTGCCGGAATCAACCGGTGTACCGGAATGAATCCCGCACTCGGTGTACGGGGGATCCGAAGACATCTTCACCGAAATCCGGAAGAACTTCGGGTACAGCTCCGAGCAATTCTAAAAGCATCTCTTCATGCACAGACTGCTGTTCTCTTCCCCATGATCACGGATGTAAACGATGTAAAGCAGGCGAAAGAGCAATTTTTTTCAGTGCAGGAAGAGTTAAAACAAGAAGGCATACCATTTGATGAGGATGTAAAAATCGGTGCGATGATCGAAGTGCCTTCTGCTGCTATTCTCACCTCCGAGATTCTTAGTGAAGTAGATTTTATCAGTGTCGGCACCAATGACTTACTCCAGTATTTTACCGGTGCAGACAGGGACAATCCGGATGTGCTCTCATATTACGACCCGGGAAGCCCAGCTTTCGCTTGGCTATTAGAGTACATTATAAAAAGAGCGGATGAATTGGGGCGGAAAGAAGACGTAACCGTATGCGGAGAGATGGCGGGCAGCACCAACTTGGTTTCCAAACTTATCCGGGTGGGGTATCGTTCATTGAGCATCTCTCCGGTTGCTACTGCACAATTACGGACTTGCATTTCAAGGATTTCTACCAAAACTGGAGTGCGGGGGACATGACATGGCTAAAACGGGAACTTTTAAAAAATCCTTTGACAGCAGCACTCCAGTTGCTAAGGTGATGGCAACTTATTTTAAAAGGAAGAAACGTGAAAAACGAACTCAGCTCCACACTCGAAGATTATCTCGAGGCAATATTCCGACTCGAAAATGAAAAGCGCGCGGCACGAGTTCGGGACATTTCTAATTATTTAGGTGTTGCAAAATCAACGGTCAATGCTGCTCTCAAGAGCCTCGCTGCAAAAGGGCTCATTGCGTATGAACCGTATCAGCTTATCATCCTTACAGAAAAGGGTAAGGAACAGGCTTCAGAAATCGTTCTCTACCACGAGGTGATACGTCATTTCTTAAGTGATATTCTCGCTATCGACCGAGAGAGAGCAGACCATGTCGCCTGTGAAATGGAGCATGCCGTGGATAGAGACGTGATAGAACGGTTTGCCTGCTTTCTGGCATTTATGGAAGATTCAAACGGAGAAGAAGGATCCTGGAATCATACATTCCGTGAAATTGTAACCGACAAATCTCAGAAGGGCGAATCGAACCGGATACTCAAACAATATTTAGCAAAGTTTGACTCGTCCAAATCTTTTTCTTAACTTGTAAAGAGAATAATTTATGGGGGTAAAGATTATGCCTGGAAAAAACGGAACAGGACCGGATGGACAAGGACCAATTGCCGGCGGAGGACGCGGAAAAGGCGGACCCGGAAGAGGAAGAAAGGGTGGAAACAAACCCGGATCGGGACCCGGCGGGGTCTGCCTCTGCCCGGAGTGCGGAGAAACTGCCGAGCATAAACGGGGCGTTCCCTGCGCCGAGGTCACCTGTCCGAAATGCGGCGCGCGAATGATTAAAGAATAAAGATCAGTCGGCCGCCTCTACTGCTGCTGTCAGCACCGGATCATCTCCGCTCATATAATCTTCCGGGCCCCACTCTACAAGGATATCAGGTTCGATACCGACACCCGCTTTCTGCCCTTCGACTGCTGTCTTAAATACCTGGGTCGAATATCGCAGTCTGAGGCCGGTATTCTTAAGTGCAGCTTCTCTCGATGCATCGCTGCACATGTAGCCGCCCGAGCTCGGAGTGCCGATCGGTGTACAATCCGGCCGTCTTTTTTTCCATGATCCGGCGGAACTGCCGAAAATCCTCTTCTAAGGCCGCCGTGCTGTACAGTTTCGGATTTTCGGGATCGATTTCTCTTACAACTTCTTTATCACTCCCGCATGAGATAAATCCCATAAAAGCTGTTGTTAATAAGATGCATAAAAATACGTTTTTCATTGTTTTACTCCTGTTTGCTTTATTTCTGCATTGAAACTACAGCAGGTTTTCAAGAGAAACATTACGACTTTATTACGAAATTGTGTTTTTAAGAGGCTCATACTTTTGTATGAGTG
>CAZQKT010000033.1:5897-29103 GCA_964594055.1 uncultured Spirochaetales bacterium | reverse complement strand
CCATCCAGCCGTCATCACTTATGGTGCACCGCATACCGGGCCAGGCGGTCTCGCCCACAAAAGGGCCGTCTGCAAAAAAATACTGGCTTACATCCGGGTTCATGCCCCGGTCCGGCAGCGCCTTGAGAAACGGGATCTGGTGCCAGTTGCGGAATCCGCTGATGCGGCGGTTCGTCCCGATGCCCGCAGGTCCGTACCAGGTCATCTTCGGATGCCAGTAGGCGGGGAGGTCCATCGCCTCCGGGCCCCCTTCCGCGTGCTTCTGCAGTCCGCCCAGCATATCGATGACGAGTTTAAGCGATGCTTCGGATTCAGCTTCATTACGGGGAGGCAGACTGAGCCCGTCTTGGGTTGCTGGGGCGGGGGCCATCCATTCTACCCCGAGACTGGGCGTCATCGGCCAGGCCCTCGCCTGCATCATCACCTGGGGAATGTCCCAAAGTCCCTGCATCTCCACAATCCGCCCATCTTCCACGCGGAAAAACTCGTGGAACCGCATCGCAACAGGATGGAACGTCGGAGGTATATCGAGCCACGGCTTTTCGAACACGCCGACATAATGACCGCAGCAGCCTATCCAGTTTCCCACTCCGGCCGGACCGGCCATAACGATCATGTCCCGCCGTTCGAGGTCCGGTATCGCCTCGGTAAGGGGGCGGTACACATCGTTGTAAAGCTCTTTCGGTCCGCCCACATCTTCGAACGGCTGGGCGAGATATACCGGTGCATCGGGGGCAAAAACCTTCTCAATTTGTCCGGACAGCGCCCCGACTTCGAGATCGTAGAGTGCAGCCCGGAGCTTACCGACCACTTGTTTGTTCTCCCTGTGAATATCACTCATGTGTGCTTTCCTTTAATCCGTTTATCTAATGTTTCGAATAGATCGACGCCTATCTGTCTGAAGAAGTCGATCAAATCGATGAATACCCAATTCTCCCCTAAAAGTTCACCCTCCCGGCGCCACCAGTCCATCACCCGCATTCCGAACTTCCTGCCCATCGGAGCGGCCCCCATATAGGGGCCCTGATGCGTTCCCCGGAGGCTCGGCCAGCCGGTTGATGCCACGTACAGTCCGTCGGCATGCCGGCAGATGTGGTTACCGCCTTTCCGGTCGGGAAACGCCTCTAAAAAGGGGCGCTGGTGCTGTTCCTGAAACCCTTTGAGACCATAAGTGGTCCCGATCCCGTGCGGACCGTACCAGAGCATCTCCTTGTGCCAGAACCGCTCCTGCCCCATGCTGTCCAGGTTTCCCGACTCATCGTAGTCTGAGAGCCCCGTAATCATCGCCTCCACCAAAGCAAGACTCTTAGCGGATTCTCCCGGCTCCTGTTCTTCGAGCAGAATACCGTCACCGGCTGCCGGCCCGGGAGCAATTCCCGGCTCTCCCAAACAGGGAGAGAGAACGTCATATCCGGCCTGCCGCATTACATCGGGTATGTCCAGGATGACGTACGTCTCGCTTATCTTGCCGTCGCGGACCTTACAGAACTCCCCGAAACGGACTGCGGTCTCCTTTCCGGTGGCCGGTATCCCCAGCCAATCGGCCGCAAACGTTCCCCGGAAATAGCCGGTCCCGCTTACCCACTGCTCCCCTTTGAACTCACCACCCATAAAAAGGTACGGCTTACGCACGACATCGGGGAAAGAACGCAGGAAAGGCCCCCAAAACCCGGAATAGAGGGCCCCTGTCCCGTTAAGATCATTGACGGGATGGGGCCCCTGATAGAAGGTATCTTCGCAGAGATACTTCCTCAGATCGGTTGCGATCTCATCCTTTCGCTCTCCATTGCATGTATTCCAGTACTCCCACACAAGCTGCTTGTCATTCATACCGGTATTACCCTTTTACCGCTCCGGCAGAAAGGCCTTTGACCAGATGTTTCTGGAAAAAGATGATGATGATAACGATCGGAATGGTAGCAGATACCGCTGCTGCCGCTGCCAGAGTGATATGCCCCGGGTCCTCACCTCCGGTAAATTGGGCGATTGCTACCGGTAATGTCCACTTTGACTGGGTCAATACTCTCGCTAAGAGAAACTCGTGGTAGGCCAAGAGCAGGGAGAACAGTCCGGTCGAGATAATCCCCGGCCAGGCAGTAGGAATAACTACCCGCAAAAATGCCGCAAACGGCCCCAACCCGTCTATCCGTGCAGACTCTTCGATTGCCTTGGGTATCTCGGCAAAGAACGCCCGCATCATCCAGATGGTAAACGGCTGGTTTGCGGCAACCAGTACTAAAATCAGCATGATGTAAGTATCGTGGAAGCCGGTCATCTGCCCCAGTGAGTAATAGGGCAGAGCAAATGCCATTCTCGGCAGGGCCCGGAACCCCAAGGCCGCAATAAGGATCACCACTCCGCCGATTCCGGTGTACCGTGCCAAGGCGTATCCCGAAAGACTGCCGATGGTCATGGAAATGACCACAACCCCTATGGTGACAATGACCGAATTGAGGAAGTAGTTGTAGAACTCGGCCGTATTTATTACCCTGGGGACCATCCAAAATATGAAAAAGATGAGAAAGAGAATTCCCAGATAAATCAGCCCTTGAGGAACATTGAGCTTGTCCGCAAAAACTATGAGAAGTACGAGTCCTACAATAAGGGCAATGAGAATAAACCCGAGAAACCCGAAATTCTCCGGCGTCGACGACAACCACAACTCTTCATAATTTTTCAAAGTAGGACCGAAAATGATCAGCGGCTTTTTTGCAAATGCCTGCCGAACGTTTTTGAAAGACTGGAGTGCGGTCCAGAAGAAAGGCAGCACACTGTATACGATAAAAATTAATAAAACAACATAGATAACAATTTTTACTGCAGGTTTTTTTATAGTTCTCATAATCTATTCCTTTCCCATTTGGTTTCGGTAGGTTTGCCGGAGGAACGGGATAAGTACCACCAACACGCCGAGTATCGTCAGCACTGCAGTGGTATTGGCCCTTCCCAGCCGCTGCACCTGCATTCCTATTCTGAAATTGTACATCATGAGGTTTTCGGCATGATAAATGGGGTTCTGCTGCGTGATAACGTAGATGCTGTCGAACATACGGTACATGTCCATGATCAAAATCATGGAAGTCATCATCAACAGCGGTTTCAGATGGGGGACGACCACATTCCAAAGCTGCTGGATCCGGCTTGCACCGTCGACGTCCGCTGCTTCCAGCTGTTCTTGGGGCAGAGTCTGCAGCCCGGCAAAGAACACCACCAGCGGATACGGGGTCGCGTGCCAAATAAGATGAAGAATGACCAATGTCTTGACGGAAGCCGGATTGAAGAGAAACGGTTTCCCGAATATTAATTTATACAGGTATTCAATCAAACCGCCTACCTCGAACAGTTGTCTAAACATGAGTGTCCCGACGACCGGCACAACAATAAAAGGCAGCAGCATCAACGCGAGAAATACACCCCGGACGCCGATGGACACCTGGTCGAGTAAGAGGGCGATAACGAAACCGAGTACTATTTGCGAAGGCACGGTAATGACGATGATCACGATGGAAAACCGGAACGCCTGCCAAAACTTCTGATCGCTTAAGATATAGCCGTAGTTTTTAAAACCTACAAACTGCGGTGAATTGATATTGAGAAAGGTAACGAAATGAAAACTTAGATAGCCGGCCATTGCTAATGGAAAGATCATGAGTAAAACCATAGCCAGGTTACTCGGGGCCGAAAATTGATAAAATGTTTTACGTTTCATAGGATCATGCTCCTCCCGTCCTGTTACGAACGGATCTTATAGAAAAGTGTCTGCATCCGGTAGAGATACCCGCCGGCGTACACCGGATGCAGATTCGCCTTTCAGAAGCGGTGCTTATTTAATAAATCCGTTCGCTTTTGCTTCTTCGGTGTAGTTCTTTTCTGCTCTGTCCAGGGCTGCCTGCGGGGTCAACTCCCCGGTACCAACCAGAGGAAGGGATTCGCCGAGAGCAGTCCGTACAAGGGACAATGAAGGAACATTGGGATAACTTCCGATTCCCCGCGCCAAACCTTCCATGGCTGCCGGCATATAGGGCCCTACACCTTCCGCCTGTACAGCTTTTGTTCTGGTCGGAATACCGTGTTCAACAGACCGCATCTGGCTTTCGAGATCCACGGTTTCCATAATCACTTTAAAGACGAGCTCGGGGTCCACATCGACCGCTTTGGGAATACAGTAGAAATCGTTCCACGCACTTGCTGCGAGGGGGCCTCCTTCTACCGCAGCGGGTGACGGCGCGAAGGCGAGTTCATCCGGATAAGCGGATTTCTCAGGGTTTTTCATATTGACTGCACGGCTCGCCCACGTATTGGAGAAGGCGAGGCGACCAGTCTGGAGTCCCACTTCGGTATCGTCGACGCTGTAGGACATGCCCACTGGGCCCATTGCTTTTTCGCTGATTTCGACCATCAACTCGAGGGCCTTCACACCTTCAGGGCTGTTAAAAGCTGCAGTGTTGTCATCATTGACGTACTTTCCGCCGAATGCACGGAGCAATTGGAAAAATTCGATCTCCCAGGCCCATCCGGCATGAAGGTTGATGACATACGATACATCGATACTTGGTTCGTCTTTGAGCTTCACTGCCGCGGCCAGCACCTCATCGTAGGTTGTGGGTACGTCAATATTGTGCTTTTCGAACAGGTCTTTTCGGTAGATGAGCTGAAACGAATTCGATACTGCGGGGATACCCATGATCTGACCGTTTACCGTTGCACCTTCCCAGGCTGTCTCCGGGATATCGTCGAGATCGTACTCGTCACGGTACTTGTCGATTAAATCATCAAGCGGCATAAGCCAGCCGGGATAACCCCATTCGGCTATCTGTGTATTTGCCGCATGGACGATTTCGTAGGGAGATTTTTTACCTCCGGAGAGGGCGAGCCGCACCTGTTCTTGAGCACTGCCCGAGTCCAAAAGACGAGTGTTCACCTGCAGGTTCTTTACCGCATTCAATTTTCCGAACTCTTTCGCGTAGAACTCGGTAATAGGAAATGCCCATCCGATCATATCGATCGTGGTACTTTTCTCCGGAGCTTCGATATTGAACTCCGAAGATGCAGCGGCTTCTGCACCGCCTTCTTCTTGAGCGCCGCCTGCAAATACCGGCAGACCGGCGATCATCAACAAAGCAAGAATTAAAAGTAGCTTTTTCATTAGGATATCCTCCTTAAGATTTCTGATTTCACATACATGAAATCGTTATTGTTATACCCTTGCGGGTTAACAGACTGTTATGTCTACGTATTCATTTTTTATAGTGAAAGGGTCTCTCCCCTGCATACCTTCTTGACCTTATTTCCTCCTGGTCGATTCTCTTTCTATTAACGTGCCTACCATCTCGATTTTTACAGGATGATAGTCAGGCATTTTAATTCTATTCATTAAAGTTTCGACTGCGATCCGGCCGATTTCATTAAAATGATATTCGATGCTGCTCAACTGGGGTGTCGAGCTGATACTGAGAATGGTGTTCTTTCCTCCGACAATACTGATATCTTCGGGAACTCGGAGACCCTTTTCCTGACAAGCCCTTAAGATACCGACGGCAAATACGTCGTTCACCCCCATAATCGCGTCGATATCGGAATATTCCGATAAAAGCTGCAAAGTCGCAGCATGGGCCGCATCGGGGGACCACCAATCCGTATGGTATTCGATGATTTTCGCATTTCCTTCCTGGGCCTCCCCGGCGGCCTCCATGCAACCGGCTATTCTTTCTAACTCCCGGTAATACACTTTCGGTCCGTCGAGATAAACAATGTTTTTATGTCCGGTATCGACGAGATGTTTTGTGGCCTTGTAGTAGGTTTTTTTACCGTCGACACCGACTTCATCGATCTTTTCAACATCGAGATTGGACAAAAGAGATACTACCGGTAGAGGAAGTGAGCTCAGTTCTTCTAAAAGATCTGCATTGATCAAGCCGGTAACGAACAGTCCGTCTACTTTGTCCAGCAGGCTGGAAAACCGCTCCTTGCCGGTCGTCTCACCGTAGACGATATACGAAGTAATCAGATGGTTACCCCAATTCTGTACATGAGAATCGATATGTTTTAGCAGATTCTCGAAAATCGACTCGACTGTAATTTGCGGCTGGGGGGCATCCCCTAAATCAATGACAAAACCGAGAGTCCCGGTCTTTACCGAACCGGTCTCCTCCCGCGGAAGCTCGAGAACATAACCGCCCCTGCTCGGCAGGATTTCGATATACCCTTGTTTTTTGAGTGTACCGAGAGAAAGTTTTGCAGTCTCCCTGCTCACCTTGAATATTTCCGCCAATTCGCGTACCGAAGGTAATTTATCGTTGGGAGTATACTCACCTGATTTTATCTTTACTTTCATGATTTCTGCTATCTGTTCCTGCAGTGTGAGTTTTGACGTCCTGGTGATAAGCCTATAATCGTCGATTCCAAATAGTACGTCATTTGACGGCATGACATAATCATACACCCGGTTTTTTGACAACGCAAGGAAAAATTTCAAATTTCACTCGGTTTTTTTAAAAATTAATCAAAAATCGGGCCTTTTGCTTGCTAAAAACACCAAAACGCCTCTGCCATTCCAATTTTAACACTTCCATGAAAGCAGTACACCATTTGTCACCAAACTGCACAGCCGGGGCCGCATCCACTGGGAGGGGAAAGGAAAAGCCGCACGTTGTATACGATTCGACGTACGTACGTGATATTTTCTTGACTACGTACATATTTTGGTATAGTATTAATATATAGAAATCAGTATGGCGATAAAAGCAACACAATTACGGCAGAACATATATAGAATCCTCGATCGCATTCTCGAAACTGGAATTCCAGTAGAAATTGAGCGAAAGGGGAGAAAATTAAAAATTATTCCGGAGAAACCTGTTTCCAAGTGGGACCGACTGGAAAAACACAGTGTAATAAAATGCGACCCTGAAGAATTGGTCCATATGGACTGGTCTACTGAATGGAATGAAGATGCCCATATATCTTGACACACACGTAGTTGTCTGGCTCTATCGAAAGGAGAAGACACTATTTTCATCAAAAGCTCTGGATAAGATAGAAAAGGAGCAGTGCACTGTCTCTCCAGCCGTTCTCCTCGAGCTCGAATATCTCTTTGAAATCGACAAAATACTATTGCCTGGGAAAGATATTATCGATTACCTTCAAGAAACGATAGGATTATCAATCTGCCGAAAACCATTCTATGACATCGTCAAACAAGCACTTCTTTTTAATTGGACCAGAGATCCGTTTGACAGAATAATCACTGCACAGGCATCACTGAACAAATCTCCCCTACTTACAAAGGACAGAGTGATTCGTTCGCATTATCTCGAGGCGGTTTGGTAAAGGCGGGAGGAATGGACTGTGTATGTGGCGGTACCTTTAGATGCCGCTCATAGTTCGGTTACGACTGCCTACCCTTCGCTTTTTGGAGCAGTTCGTAATCCTTATCGGTTACCGTCTTGTATCCGGGGGTGGGAAACGCTTGGAAGCTCCGTCCGCCGTCGTTGTAGATCGACTGACCGAAGATGAAGTTGGAATCCTCACCGGCTAAGAATACGGCGAGTCTGCCGAATTCCTCAACCGTTTTTTCGATCAGCTTGTCTAGATCATTCAGGTCCGCTACATCACCCTGGACGTAGATCGCGTTGCCGCCTAAGCCGGTAAGCGTATCGGCTGCCTTCTTTCCTGTCTCTGCATTACGTCCGATGATGGCCACCGAAGCGCCTTCTTTTATAAACTCAGCTGCAATGCCGAACCCAATCCCTTTCGTACCGCCGGTGATGATTGCCGTCTTACCCGTAAGCTTCCGACCCATTATTTCTCCCTGTTTTTATCGCTGCCCGATTTACCGGTCGGGATAGTCTTCTTTGAACGACGCCACCTTCTCCCGCGCGGCCTTTCCCAGGCCCACCGTATCGGAGAACAGCAGCAGGACCTGATAGCCCCTGTCGTATTTTTTCTTTGCATCTTCCCACGTACCGGCTACGGTTGCAAGCACCTTACCGGAAGCGAATACCGCTTTCTCTATTTTCCCGATTGCCTCCTGCACTTCAGAGTGGGAAGCATCGCCTAAATGGCCTAAGCTCGAGGCGAGGTCCATGGGGCCGATAAAGATACCGTCGATCCCTTCGGTGTTTACAATCTCTTCGATGTTCTCTACCGCAGTCCCTGTTTCAGCCGCAGTCATGAGAAATATCTCCTCGTTTGCCACCCGGATGTAATCCATGGAGTTGTTCCCGAAATGCTGTCCGCGGGGGCTTCCCGCAACACCCCGGATCCCTTTGGTCGGATAACTTACAGCCCGTACCGCCTGTTCCGCTTCTTCTTTCGAATTGATATAGGGAACGAGAAGCCCGTACACGCCTGCATCGAGAATACGCTTTATCTGGACGAAGTCGTTCCACGGGGCCCGCACAAAGGGGACCGCATCGTGGCCTTTCAGTGCCTGGATCTGGGAGATAAGGGTAAGGACCGTACCCGGTGCGTGTTCGTGGTCGATCATCACAATGTCGTACCCCGCTTCCCCTAAGATTTCCGCGGTAATGTTGCTTGCTGCCTGGGCCCACGCCCCGGTCATCTTCTTTCCTTCTTTGAGCATCCGTTTTACATAGTTTTCTTTGGTTAGCCTCACCTATTTTCTCCTCACGTGATAGTTTTACATCCGGCTGCACAGAGAACAGCCCTAATCGCAATCCAGCGGATATGAGCCGAACTCCTTCGCCGACTCGTACAGTACTTTTACGTTTTCAGGCGGAATGTCATAGCCGATGTTATGACAGGTAGCAAGGATATAGCCGCCGCCCCTGCCGAGATCGCAGATCCGCCGCCGCACCTCTTCGCGGATCTCTTCCGGTGTGGAATTGTTGAGCACTTTCTGTACGTCGATCGCGCCGTGAAAGTTGATCCGCTCACCGTAGTTGTTGTTTAAGGCCCGGGTGTCCGAGAGCTCATCGACCGACGTCTGGACCGGGTTGAGGATATCCACACCCATCTCGATCATCCCGTCGATGATCGGCAGGACCGAACCGTCGGTGTGGAACATCACCTTGACACCGGGAGCAAGCCCCTTGATGTGGCTTATAAGATCTCCTTCGTACGGTTTCAAGAACTCATGCCACATATCCGGAGAGAGAAGCAGAGAGTTTTGACTTCCGAAATCATCGGTAATATAGATAATCTGAATGAACTCGCCGACCTCTTCGAGGTAATGGGTGTACATCTCCTTATACAGGTCGGTCACTTTTCTAAGAAGCGCGTGGGCGTAGTCCGGCTCGATTGCAAAATCGATGTAGAGCTGGTCATACCCCCGTACTTCCAAAGCACTCTGAAACACGCCGCCTTTGATACCGTCGGCACCGATGACATAATCGCTGTTCTCATGCCACTCTTTGGCCTGTTCCCGCAATCCTTCGAACATCGCAGGGTCATTTGTCTCGGGCCAGGGGTAATCTGCGAGCGCTTCGATGCCTTTGCCCTTGAGGGGCGATTCATAGAGGGAGAAAAAATCCCCCATATCCTTGAACAGCGCTCCGAAGAGGTTGCGGTAATGTTTCTCGTCGATCTCCTCGATCTGGGTCCACTTCGGTTCGAGCCAGCGGAAATCGATTCCCCATGCTTCGAGGAGGTCCTCGTCGGAGACCACGCACTGGCTCATCCGGTCGAGGATGGGCGGATTGTCCACAAGTGGTAACCCCATCACCTTCCGTATGTCGTTGTAGGCGAATTTGTGGATCGAACCCACCTGCTTACCCTGGTCGACGAGGACCCGGACACCATCTGCCGGCTTTTCCTTGCTGCGGTCCATCGTCACATCGAATATTTCCCGTCTGTTCATACCTTTCTCACCTATGTGAATATCACGTGCAGTTTTGTAACTACGTGTTACTAAACTGCTGATTTCACATAGGGGTAAATCTACAGATTTATCCCTATGTGAATATCACCGGTTCAATATCGAGCATTCGGCACAGTTCCACCAGCTCGTGCTCGTAGTAACCGGCCACCCCGCTTATATGGTTCGAGCCGTACTCCTGCATGAACGCATCGATATCGAAGCCGATTTTAGCAAACAGGACCGGGAGCTGGTGCGGGCCCCGTGCTTCGATGAGCTCATCGATTACTTCCTGCTCGGGGGTAATCGCCTCACAGGGGAGGATGGCCATCCTGTACTTCCCGTTGTGCCGGTAGAGACGGGCCAGCTGCATCGGCCCCTCCGCTGCAGTAAAATGGGTAATCCCCGCTCCGCCGGGCCGGATGGACTGCTTTACCGTAATGTTCTTGAGATTGTCTACCGGATTCGAACATCTTCCCGCGTACCAGGCACACAAAGCGCCGCAGTTGATGCAGTAGAGGATCTTCCGATCGTGGTCGATGTGGCTTACATCGGCGAAGAAGGTCGGCATACCCCCGGAGATGATCTTGAGCATCTGCTGGGTAAGCGCCCCGTCGGCGTCCGCCTCGCAGGCCATTACCGTTGCGTCCTTGTCCCCCTCCTCGCCGTCGTAATTGTTGGGGAGGAAGGCGGCGGTCATGCACTGCGGAACATAATTGGTAGAAAGTTCCGGCATGCACTTTACCGCAGTAAACTCGAGCCCGGCCTCTTTGACGATGTCTTTCGTGGCGAGATAGCAGGCGAGCTGGAAATCGAACTTCTCTTTCGTCATGAGCGTATCGTTGTAGAGCACCTCTTTGGCGTTCCCTTCGATCCAGGTCCGCATCTTATCGATTCTCGCCTTATCGATCGATTCCGCCCGGTGGATAATCTCGGACTGGTCGATGTGTTCCGCGTCGACCCCGAACTCTTTCCGCCACTGCATGGGGTCGAACTGGGATGTGTCGATACCGATGGAACGGCCGCCGAAATACCCGAACACAGACCCGTTAAGCCGTGTTTTTGCGGACGCAGCACGGGCGAACGGAACGACCTTTCCGGGCAGCTCGGAGCTGTCGTAGTGTTCCCGGAACACCTTATGATTAAATCCGATCTGCCACAGTGCACCGGAAGCCCCTAAGGTCCCTACGCCGCCGTGAGTGCCGGGGTCCCGGTTTCCCATCACCGCGGTGGGGAGGCCCATCTGCTGAACGCCGTAGACGACCAGATTCGGAGATGTCCAGCACGGGGTGTGGGCCAGAAAACATTCCGCCCCTCTGCTCTTCAGCTCCTGTACCTGGCCCCCGATATCCGCTCTCGTCCTTGCGACCTGTTCGTTATAGAGCAGCTCGATATCCATTTTTTTTACGTTTTCTATCAGTTTCTTATGCCTCGGCTCGGTAAGATTTTTGAACACTTTTTCCCACTCGTTCTTTCGGTGGTCGCCGAAGGTGATTAGTGCTACTTTAGGCTTATTCATCATATCCTCTCTCGTTGTTCGTAATCCGTAATTCGCTAGCCGCCCGCATAGGGTGATTGGAGAATTATCGTATCACCATCGTGGAGTCTTCTGTCCGGTTTACTCAATTGATTATTAACCACAGGGTAGAGGTATGTGCGGACTTTCGGATTTACATTGTAATGCTCCATAATGGATGCAAACGTAGGCTCACTGAGCTCTACCTCTTCATAATCTTTGGGAAGTCCGAACTCTGTTTCTCCCTTTACGGTTACCGTAATCATTTAATACGCTCCCATCAGCCAATCCAGTTCGTGTTGATAAAGACACTCCTCCGTAGGAACACCTTCCGAGTCCCACAGATTGAAGGCGTAATACGTCTTCTTTCCTTTTTCAAACTCCGCTCTGTCGATATAATTTCCGGCACAAGGCCCGCCGCCTTCGAGCGGTTCGAACATTCGCTCCGGCAGGCTGTCGTCCGCGGAACTCAAACCTTCTCTTAAGTTAAAAATCCTCGACATCGTCGAGTGTTTTTCCCCGATTTTAATGAGGTTCCACAGACTCATACTGTCCCAGCCGGTAACGGCCCGCATGTACTCCACCAGATGATTGATGGAAAACGGTCCGTTCGGCCGCACACAGAAATAACACACGCCTATCGAGTTGTAGCTGTTGTACAACGCTTGATTGAAAAAAAACTGCCGTACCTTTTTTCCGGAAAGGTCGGTCGCTTCGAGCGGCTCCATAATTCCGATAGCCTCATAGATGGCCGCCCCGCCGGGAGTTGCAAGCACATGATCGTGCTGCACTTCCATATGGTCCGGGCCTGAAGAGGAAAGTGCATAGGCCAAAGCAAGTGAGGCCTTTCCCCTCGGATCGTGGGCAGGCAGCGGATTGTTCTTCACATGCATGGCATACTTCGCTGTCTGCTCCCCGAAATGCTTTATCGATGCCTTGAATCCTTGGGTAAGTATCTTGCCGACACCTTCGAACGTGCAGATTTTCTTAAGCAGTGCGAGCATGTTGTCGGCATTTCCAAAGTTCATCTCCAGCCCGTCGACCTGTTCCTTTGTAATCAATCCCCGCTCATAGCATTCCATGATCCAAGCGATGGTCACAGCCGGTGATATGGTGTCTATTCCGTACTCCTGGCACATTTGATGGGCCGCACTGATCGGCTTAAGATCGTTTACCCCGCAGATAGAACCGAACGAGGCCGTGGTTTCGTACTCGCTACCGCCGTATTCCGGCCGCACCTGGTAGGGACCTTCGGAGATCTCCGATTCCCGCTTACAGCTTATCGGACAGCGGTAACAGGTCCCCGTTCCTTTGAGGATCGTATTCATATAAGTCGTCTCGGCAAGGTTTTCGAAATCTTCGAACTCACCCTGCTGCCAGTTGTATGTTGGGAGAATGCCCAGGTCCTGGACCATCCTGATGCCGCGCATAGTACCGTACTTCGGAAAGGTATTCGGTAGTTCTTTGTACTCCGCACTGGTCTCTTTGACGATTTCCTTGGCACGTTCTTCATTGTAGAGCGGCAGTTTTCGGGTCGTTCCTCTTACGGCCACGGCCTTGAGGTTTTTACTCCCCATTACCGCCCCCATGCCGAGACGTCCGCTTGCATGCTTCAGCTCATTGATCACGTTCGCGTACGCGCTCATTCTCTCTCCGGCCTCGCCGATTAAGGCGACCCTGGTTTTAGGATCACCCATCTCCGATTTGATTGTCTCCGAGGCCTCTAAAAGCTTCTCGCCCCAGAGATGTTTTGCAGACTTCAACGCTACTTCACTGTCTTTTATGGCGAGATAGACCGGTTCGTCCGCTTTTCCGGTAACAATTATTCCCTCATATCCTGCAAACTTCAGCTCAGGCCCCCACCAGCCGCCGGCCTCTGCCTCACCGAAACCGCCCGAGAGGGGAGACTTTGCAACGATCGCAAACCGGCTTAAGCCCGGCCCGGGTGAGCCGGTGAGAAAAGACGTCATAAAAACAAGCATCGCTTCCGGACTTAACGGATCGGTCCCCGCCTTCTGTTCTTTGAGCAGGTAATAGAGGCCTAAGGTATTACCACCCAAGTATCTCTTAAAGAGAAGCTCAGGTATTTCTTCCGTGGTTATCGTTTTCGTGCTCAAGTCCACCCGTAAGAGCTTTCCCCAAGCGCCGTACATATCTCCCATGATTCGCCCCCTATTATTTTAACCGTCCCTTATCGTCGTGGTCTTTATCGTACTGGATTTTATCGGCCCCGGTGTACCCCAAGGGGTTTCTGAATCCGAGCGGATTGATGCCCACCGGATATTTTTCTTTTATCTCTTCGATCAGTTTCGCGTAGTGCTCGGCGACCCCTTCGACCAGTTTTTCTCCCTTCTCTCTGGTCGCCTTTTCCGGATTTCCGATAACACCGTTTTCAAGATCGTCCTTTTCGGGAGGAGCAAAGGTCCCTTCAAAGTGGTACATCATACCGGGCGATGCAGATTGTCCGGGTGCGATTTTCCATTTGCTGTCGATATAACCGTGACCGCCGCCGCTTTCGACCAAGTCCATCTTGATCCACTGCGGATAGAGATACAATCCTACCGAAGTTTCCGCCTCGTCGGCATGCCACATATAATCTTCGAGCACACCCTTGTTGTCCCGCAGAAAATCATACCAGGTGGAATGAAGAGTGAAATACCCTTCGATTCCAAGTTTGTGCACTGCAACGATACTCGAGAACACCTGTCCGTGTGCCGAAATGATGATAAACTTGTTGTATCCGGCCACAGCCGCGCCCCGGACGATATCCATGATCATCCCGACATGGGTTTCCATCGTCAGAGGAATTGTTCCCACCATACCCCAGTGGTGATGCGGATGTGCCCCGTAGTTAGGACAGGGAAGCGCCATAGCACCTGTTTTCTCGGCCACTTTCTCGGCAATACCGACTGCATTGTATGTGTCCATTCCCGTCGGAGCGTGTGCACCGTGCTGCTCGATAGCACCGATGGGAAGAATGGCTACATCACACACCTCTTTTGCGTAATTCCCTACCACATGGGCGCTGTTCTCGTGAAACCATACCGAATCACGCTTATGTAATGTGAACTCTTTTTGTACTTTCATGCTGTTACCTCACTAAAAAATATGAATTGTTGATGAGTATTATTGTATACGTATTCAGAATACTGCAAAAAACGGGCCCTGTCAATATGAATTTTGAAAGAAACCGCCCTAATAGCCGATGATTTTTAAAAATTCCCGGTACGTTTCGGCCGAATCGTGGAGCATTTTCCGCTCTTCATCGGTCAACGTGATTTCGAGCACTTTTTCCACCCCGTTGTCTCCCAGTACGATCGGGACACCGATGCACAGATCGCTCAATCCGTATTCACCTTCGAGGAGGACCGAAGCGGGAAGCACCTTTTTGTCGTCACGAAGGATTGCTTTTACCATCTCGGTCGCTGCTGCCGCCGGGGCATAGTACGCGGACCCCGTTTTAAGCAGTTTGACGATTTCTCCCCCGCCTTTTCTCGTCCGCTCGACCAGTTCATCGATTTTATTCTGGGAGAGGAACTCGCTGATCGGCACACCGCTTATGGTCGTGTACCGGGGGAGCGGCACCATCGTATCACCATGGCCTCCCATCACCATCGTCTGAATAATCTGAGGGGATATATTCAGTTCCATCGACAGAAACGTACGGAACCTGATCGAATCGAGGACCCCCGCCTGACCCATGACCCGGTTCTTCGGAAAACCGGATTTTTTCAGCGCGTGATAGGTCATGATATCCAACGGGTTTGAAACGATGATGATAAACGCTTCCGGGGCGTATGTGACGATATTCTCCGTTACCTCGCCGATAATCGAGGCATTTTTCTGGAGTAAATCCTCCCGGCTCATCCCCGGTTTTCGGGGGAACCCGGCGGTAACCACCACGACATCGGAACTTTCGATATCCTTATAATCGTTGGTCCCGGTGACCCTGGATGAATACCCTCTCACCGGCCCTGCTTCCGAGAGATCGAGCGCCTTTCCTGCAGGCATATCTTCTACAATATCGAACAATACGACATCGCAGAGGTCCGCCTCCGCTATATAGAGGGCGAGAGACGCCCCGACATTTCCTGCCCCGATTACTGCTGCTTTCTGTCTCATGCAATCTTCTCCTCTACTTGTAGATGATTAGACAAACTCCGCTAATTCAAGCTCTTCGATTTTACTCTGTGTGGGATTGCCTTGTGAATCCCACCCGGCCATATCGTAGTACAATTTAACCGCTTTATCAAAGGCGGTTTCATCGATGGCACCGGTCCCGTCATTCGGACCCGTATGCATATTCCGGGTAAACAGTTTGGGCAGTTTGTCCTCTTTGGTCCCCACACCGGCCTGCGTATTGAACAGTCTCGCCATGATGTTCGCCCGTTCGCCGACCTTCATGATCTCATACCAGGTAAGGTTCCATCCGGTCGAGCTTCCGGCAAGTTCGAGAATCTGGTCCAGCTTGACCACACTCCGCGCCACTGCGGCCAGGGTGCAGACGCCGAGGATGTCATACCCGCTGCAGAGAATATTCGTATTGTAATAGAAGCGCACTTTTTTCGGCCCCAGGTCCACTTTCTCGACAGGAGCACCCTGCCCGAGTCCGGCAAGCTCCTTGACACCGGGTGAGTCTTCCGCGGCAAAAAACGGATCGTGCTGGGCAACCCAGTGGTCTGCCCCTCTCGGGGAGAGGGCGTACTGGAAGGCGATACCGGTTTTTACCCGTCCATCGTGCATGGGAAGTTCTTGCCTGCGGGCATGATGCACAAACTCCCCAGCCTTCCCGCCGATTTTCTCCGCCGCCCGGTAGGAACCGAGTGATAACACGTCACCAAACCCTCTCCGGTAGGCGATATCTTCTATCATCCGCAGCAGGCTCTCTCCGTTACCGAACGAAAGGTCGTAGCCTACCTGCTTCTCAGTTATAAGCCCCTCTTCAAAACACTGCATACCGAAAGCGATAGTGGACCCGCAGGACATAGTATCCAGGCCGTACCGGTTACAGAGCTCATTCGCTTTGCATACCGTAGGCAAGTCACCTACGCCGCACATGGACCCGAGGGTCCCGATACTCTCATATTCCGGCCCGCCGAATGCCGGATCTACTTCTACACCGCCCTCATTGATGCTCACGACCCGCTTGCACCGCACCGGACAGGCAAAACAGCCGTGCCGTTTTTCCAGGTATTTGTCCCGGAGAAGGTTCCCGTCGAGTCCTTCCGCCTTATCGAAGGTGGAACGGGTCCAGTTATTGGTAGGAAGGGCACCGCCTGAATTAACGGGAACGATGCCTCCTGCTGTCCCTAAATCATTCAACGCGTTGCTCAGCGGGTTCTCTTTTACTGCACCCGCAACGGCCCGGGCCACTTCTTTAATACGGTCGGGATAGGGAACAGCAACCTGCTTGTTCGAGGGTTTTAAAACGATACCCCGAAGGTTCTTCGACCCCATGACCGCCCCCAACCCGTTGCGGCCGTTGAAAAAACTGAGGTCGTTAGTGATATTTGCCATGAGCCCCTGACGGGTACCCGCGGGGCCTATCTGCAGCACCCGTGCTTTCTCATACTTCTCCCGCACTTTCTCCTGAAACGCTTTGGTATCAAGCTCCCATAGGGGCCCGGCGTCTTCGAGGAGCGCCTCTCCGTCGGTGACAGCCAGATATACCGGTTTTTCCGCGCGGCCCCGTACGACGATTGCATCGAACCCGCAAAACCGCAAGGTCGGTCCCCAAAATCCGCCTGCTTCCGACTCGCCGATCCCGCCGGTAAGGGGAGATTTTGCAGTGACCGAATATTTCGGTATCCCCGGTCCGGCCAGACCGTTTAACAGCCCCGGGGCAAATACCATCACATTTTCCGGACCCAACGGATCGCAGGATGGGTCAGCTTCTTTCATCATATAGTAAAGAGAAATTCCCCGTCCGCCTAAATATTTGCGGTAAAATTGCTCTCCCGGTTCTTCTGTCCGGACCTCACCCTTTGTCAAATCAACATGTAGAATCCGGTTTTGAATTATTGATTTTTGTTCCATGTATCTTATCCTCCATCGTATATCCCGAACATTTGTACCGCGCACGGTGCGGCAACAAAATCATCCGGTTCGAGCAGCTTTCCGCCGGTGACAATATATCCTACCATACCGGGCGGGATGTTCAATGTATTCAACACAGTTCTTACCTTGATCTCCGACCGGCTTTCAGGCAGTTCCAGCTTGATCTCCCGCTCTCCGGTATAACGGGCAAGAACTACATCTACGGAGATGTCGAGAACGTGGCTACTCTGTTCGCCGGCGGCATGCATTATCGACTGTATCAGCTCTTTATTTTCCGGATTACTTCGTCGGGAAGCGCGGGTATGTAAATGCAGACTAAACGCATGGTTTCGTTGCTTTCATTCACGCACTGATGTTCTTCCCCTGCCTTTGCATAAATGAACGATCCGGCCTGTATCGGGGTTTTTCCGTCTTTGTTAATCGAATACCCATATCCGGATGTAATGTAGATCAGCTCATCGACCGGATGGGTGTGCATGTCCGTTTTGCCTTCATAGGGAAACAAAGTCGAAAGCAGGAAGGTAAAATCTCCTACATTGTCCCCGTCCGTCTTGTTGAGAATGAGCTGGAGGCTCCTTTTGTACGGCTCCGGTACGACTTTTGATGCGAAATCTTTCGTATCAACGGTTTCTACGGTATAGGTTTTACCCATAATGGTACTCCTTGCACAGTGATGATTGTTTTCTGTAAATCTAAACGTTTACATTTATATGATACCACTCGCAACATCGATTGTCAACCTGCTATTCCGAGCAAGAACGTAATTTAATCGCTTTATTGTATATACATATGTAAAACGTAAAAATCGACCTTGATTACATCCAACCTATACAGTAAAATAAAGAAAACGTTCATATTGATTGTTATTATGGCTTACACGATAAAAGACATAGCTTCCCTCGCAGGTGTCTCCATCGCCACCGCATCCCGGATTTTAAACGGCAAGCCGGGGGTAAAACCTTCTACCCGGCAAAAGGTACTCGATGTTGCCCGTGAACTCGACTACCTTCCAAACCAGCTTGCCAAAAGCATGAAGACCAAGCGGAGCAACACGATCGGTCTCGTTGTAGCGGACATCACCAATCCGTTTTATTCGGACACGGCAAAGACGATCGAAATGCGTGCGCGGGAGAACAACTATACCGTTATCGTGTGCAATACCAACAACAGCTCCACCATTCAGAAATCAATTATTACGAGCCTCAAAGAACGGAGGATCGACGGGTTTATCTTTGCCTCGGTCGAACTGCGGGACAAGCCGGTCCGTGACCTGCTCCGGGAAGGGTATCCTTGTGTTATGTACCACCGCAGACTCGAAGGAAACGGCGGTGATTTTATCGGGTGCGACAATCAAAAGGGGATCGAGATAGGGTTCGAACATCTCTTCAATCTCGGCCACCGCAGAATCGGATTTATCTCCGGTCCTCGGGTCTTCTCGACCGGGATGGAGCGGCTCAAAGCATTTTTACAAGCCGCTAAACAGTATGGAGTACCGGCCGAACCGTATCTGGTAAAGGAGGGCGGGTATGATATCGGAAAGACCGCAGGGGAGGTCGAAGCCCTTCTCTCCCTGCCCGAACCTCCCACAGCAATTTTTGCGGCAAACGATCTGATGGCCCTCCAGGTATTGGACCGCGTTCTCGCCGCCGGCTTCCGGGTCCCGGAAGATATATCTGTTATGGGTTTCGACGATATCCAGATAGCTTCTCATCACTCAATCCAACTCACCACCATCAATATACAGGCGAAAAAATGTGCTCATATGGTAATCGAGACCTTATTGAATCGGATAGAGGGTGTGGGCCGAGGAGGACCACAGGAAGTCCTGCTGACCCCGCAGCTTAAAGTGAGAAAAAGTACGGCCCCGCCGGGCAACCCCGCCCCGTACAGGCCGCAACAAGGTTCGAGGCACTATATCAACGCTTCGGAGTAAGTGTCTCGTCTATCCCCAATTCCCCGGCAAGCTTGATAAGATCATCGTAGAGCGCCTGGGAAAGAGGGATCCCTTCGCTTTTCCGCTGTTCTGCCGAGCGGTGTTCCAGTTCGCCGGGGATGAGCATCTCATACCCTTCCTGCATCGGGGTCTGTTTGAGCATATCGATAAACGAGGCCATCCGCTGCTTCATCTCGTTTCGGGAAATAAACGCCTGGGGGTTCAACACGATCATCTGGTGGCAGGTAAGGCTCGGATCATCAGCGTGCTTATACATACTCTGCATATTTTGTAGAAAGACCCCGCCGTTTATCACTCCGCATATAATATCAACGAAGAGAGCAAGCCCGAACCCTTTATGGCCGCCGGTGGGAAGAAGAAACCCTTTGAACCCTTCATCCGGGTCGTCGGTCGGGTTTCCCTGCGGGTCTACCGCCCAATTGGTGGGGATCTTCTCTTTTCGTTTGCTTTTAAGCAGCAGCTTTCCCCCGGAAACCGCGGAAAGGGAGATATCGAGGACAAAGGGGAACTCGCCGTAGGTAGGAACGGAAAAAGCAATCGGATTGTTCCCGACAGACGGTTTCTGCGACCCAACAACACCGATATTGGGGATGACGTTCGTTGCAACAATACCGATGTATCCGGCTTCCGCCGCCCGGCGGGCATAAAGTGCAGCTGCTCCGAAATGGTTACTTCGGATAACCCCTACCGAGCTGATATTGTGGTCTTTCGCCTTTTCGATGGCTTTCTCCATCGCAGCCTTCCCGACCACATACCCCATTCCGTCATCTCCGTGGAGCAGCGCCATTCCACCGTTTTCTTTTAAAACTTTGATGTCGGGGACGGGATTGACCGCTTTCTTTTTTACCCGTTCTATGTACGCCGGGGTGCGGAGCACTCCGTGTGAATCTATTCCCCACAGATTGGTCAAAACCTGACAGTGGGCAGACCATTTGGCATCTTCTTTCGGCATTCCCGCTTTTTCATACATCTTTGCGATATACTGTTCGAGTTTCTCAGGTTCAAATAAAAAATCATTTGTGCTCATAATCTTTCCTTATCACTATTAATAGTCTATTATCAGGGCTTGTTCGCAATCCGGGCTGAATCTCTGATTACGAGCTCCCCCTTCAAAATTCTGGTTACGACCTCTGAATCCGGGTTCTTGACCGCGTTCAATAATACATCGATCGTCTCGGATACGAGCTCTTCGAGCGGCTGGCGGTAGGTGGTAATACGATAGGGAGGCCATTGTGCCGGGTAGATATCATCAAAACCCACGATAGAAACATCTTCCGGGACCCTTTTATCCAATTCATTCCGGGCTGCATCTATGGCCCCCATGGCCATGAGATCATTGGCACAAAAAAGCGCGTCCGGGGGGTCATCCGTCCGGAGTAGTTCCTTCCCCAACTCATAACCGGCTTCATAGGTATAGTCTCCAGATTCGTAACAGTGCAGATCATACCGGTGTTCTTTGAGCCTTTCTAAAAACCCCTTCTGCCTGTCCTGGTTGGTGGAGCTCTTCTCCTCTCCTGCAAGATAGCCGATTTTCTTGTGGCCGCCGTCTATAAGAAAATCAGCAATTGCCCGCCCGCCGCCGACGTTGTCCGTACGTACTGAGTTGATATCCTTGAATGATGTATACCGGTTGAACAACACCACAGGAGTACCGCTCTTTACACACCCTTCGGCCATCTTCGAAGAAAGGGTTGCGGAGGTGATGATGATTCCGTCTACATAATACTGCAGGGCGATAGGGAGAGCTTCATTGACGTCGGTCTCGTCATCGATTGCAAAGAGTAACACCACATATCCGAGTTTCTGCAGTTCACTGGTAAACTGCTTGAGAAGATACGCGTAAAACGGGTTCATGAACCGGAGCATAACGACCCCGATCATATTGGTCGTACTCTGGATAAGCCCCCTGGCAATCGCATTGGGATTGTACCCGAGCTCTTCCGCCGATTTGAGTACTTTCTCTTTGGTCTTTTCGGTAACATTGCCCTTATCGGCAAACGTTCTTGAAACCGACGCCTGGGAGACACCGGCATGCCGGGCTACATCGACCGATGAAACTCTTCTTCGAAAGTTGTTCTTTCTCCCCTGCTCGCTTTTCAATCCGGGCCTCCGTTGAAAATGTATACGTATACTAAATTATAAATTCCGTCCTGTCAACCGGTTTTACCGAAACCGCTTTGCCGGCACTCTCTCATTGCCGAAAAGATAATCCCGGTACTCATCGATTACTCCCGGGCTGATGAGCGAATCTACAATCTTCAAACTCCCGATCCACTCGACTGTGGTCTTCTTTTTGACCGCACCGTTTTCCATCACCAGGGCAAGCGAGCCCGGCAGATAGAACAGCAGTCTGCCGTACGGATAGGTTTTTCCGGTCCGTTCGTCCTTGAGAATAGAAATGAGCGGGATATAAGAATCGAGATAGGAGAACACTCTTCCTACACACCGGGGGACACTACTGTTCCCCGCCTCGTAAAGATATACTTTTTCACCGATCTCATACGGAGCGAGCATTTCTAAAAACTCACTGAGCAGACTGCGGTCGTACCGCTCATGCTTTACTAAATTCTCCTTTACATACCGGTATTCACCGCTGTGTTTCCACAGATAATCGATTACATCCTGCCTGCAGTAGGGGACCCTCCCTAATACCGGGTTCGTCATCAAGTCGTACGCGTCGACTATCTGAACCAGCCGGACGAACTCATGAATAAACCTGTTTTCATTTAGGGGAGGGAATCCTGTTCCGTCGGGGAACTCTTTCTGCATAGTGACCATCATCCTCGAGATCGAAGAAATATCTCTTCTGTTCCTCAGCAGGTTTTTCGCCACGTTGATATTCCGCTGCAAGACACGGGCCCGTTTTTTCGTCGCCTTGTCGGTCCCGTCTAAGAGCGGTTTGGCGGTGAGAAGAGCGTGTACTTCATCCTGACTGTAGCCGATACCGTGGAGGAGGATCCCTAAGGCTGCTTCTACGATATATTCCGAATGATACCGGTATACAGTCTCATCCGTTGTTTTTGAATCCGGGTCGAAACGGGACTCACTGAGGGGCAGACCCTCGACGGTCCGCTTCTTATTGATGTTGGTCATGGTCACTAGAAAGTAAAGGGCTGTATCGACTGCATGCCAGGGGACGGCATTGCCGACTGTGGAGATGCGGGGGCCTTCGTAATAGCTGTGGAGCCTGATCGAATAGTAGAGCTGCCGCGGAATTCGGTTCTTACTGCCCCGCGTCTCTTTGTCTCTTCTCGTCAGTTTCTCAAGGATTGCATATACGGAAGAGAGGTTCTCCTGCAGGTACCGGATGTTGTTCTGGGTCATTATCTGTTCGCTTCCCGCATCGATATCGGGCTGATACAGGGGACCCGGATCGGGTTCTAAGAGAATATTTTTTGTAAGCTGTTTTTTCTTTCCCTTGACCCCGAACCCGGGATCAAGTTCCGAGAACGGAACGTAGAGTGAAGAGACTTTCTCCACGAGCTTCATCCTCGTGTTTTGAAACCGCTGCTCGAGCTTCCGGATTGCATTGAACAGATATTCCTTCTTCTGCTCCTCTTTGAGCCGATCGGCTTCCTCATACGTTAAAGAGATCGTCGGCACATAAATGACCTTGTGCCGGGCAAACAGTTTTATCGTTTTTTCATCGATCGGCCGGCCCGCTTTTGCAAAAACGCCGGCATCCGCTACCAGATTGTCTCCGGGCTTGATTCGGTCGATGCTCTTTCTCTCAATTGAAGGCATATAATATACTTTATATCGAGGATCAAGAGTTTTCAAGGTTGCCTCTTGCTGTTGAACGTTCCTCAGTCGATGCAGTGAGCAAATCAAAACCTATTGAAACCAGTAAGCATCGGGAAAA
>CAZQKT010000033.1:0-5797 GCA_964594055.1 uncultured Spirochaetales bacterium | reverse complement strand
CATCACATAAAAAGCGGAGCCTCGTTCATCACATCAGAGCACCTGCGCCACCATACTAACGGCCCCGTAGAGAACCGCCGAGTCCCACAGCTCCGCTCGGTTGATCGGGGTATCGGCCAATTCCCGGATAGGCATCCATTTTCGTACCCGTTCTCTGATCGGTTCGACATACCAGGACGGGTCTGTACAGAGCCCCCCCGCAAGGACCACGATATCCGGAGCGAGAAGGGTCATTGCATTGACAAGCATTCCCGCAAGGATATCGCGGGCCTGTTCGAATATCTCGACTGCTATGGAGTCTCCGGCTTCGAGCGCTGCAAGAATCGTCCTTGTGGTCACCTCATTCTGCGAGATGCAGGAACTCCGCCCTTCCCGCGCCGCCTCGACAAGGGCTTCTGCCGCAATCCGGACGATCCCGTTGCCTGCCGATCGGTCTAAAATGTTGGTCCCACTCGATTTTCCGAAGTAATTTTCCGGCTCAAAAGCCCAGGTCTCTCCGGCAAGCCCTTTGTATCCCTGGTGGACCGCACCGTTTATGACGATGCCGATTCCAATCCCCGTACTGATCGTACAGTAAAACACAGTATTGTAGCCTTTGCCGCTGCCAAAGACCGCCTCTCCCAAAGCTCCGGCATTCCCATCATTTTCCAGCAGGACGGGTGCCTGAAACTCATCTTCGAGCAGCCGTACGATGGGGAACCGGACCCATTTCTGCAGGTTAGGCGGAGAGAGAACCTCCCCCGTTTCCTGACTCAGCGGGCCGGGGCAGCCGATCCCGATTCCTGCCAACCTCCCGGACTCTGTTCCGGGGACTTTCTTGATTTCTTCGATGAGGGTTGATGCTGCCTGTTGCGGGTCCTGCGGGGTGGGGAAATGACTGTGAACAACGAGTGTGCTCCCGCTAAAGGAGCCGATTTTCGTCTTCGTTCCGCCGATGTCGATACCGAGCACAAGTCCTGTACCGGAAATATTTCTGCTGTTTTTATCCTGTTTGTCCTTCTGCAACGGAAGCTCCTTCTTCTGTGATAATCGCATTGAACCGGGCCATTGTATCATCGTCGAACGGATTGGTGTACCGGGCGAAAGGATAGGGAACGCCTACTATCCGGTATTTATTTGCAGCAAGCGGATTAAAATTGATCAATTCGATGGGAATATCTTCACGGACCGAACGTACGTACCGGGCGATATCCCTGATATTTTCTTCAACCGCAGTCACTTCGGGGACAAGCGGTATACGCACATGAATGCTGCCTGCGATTTTTGCCAGAAACTCGAAGTTTCGTTTTATAACCGCATTATCGTAGCCGGTATAACGCTCATGAATAAGGGGATGATAGAGTTTGATATCAACGATAAAGAGATCTACGACTCGGGCAAATGTTTTGATAATTCGTTTATTCGCATAGAGGCAGGTCTCGACTGCAGTATGTATGCCCCGTTCTCGGCATTTTTTAAGAATATCGAGATTGAACTTGTGCTGATACAAGGGGTCACCACCGGACAGAGTGACTCCCCCGCCCGAAACATCGTAGAACAGCCGGTCCTTTTCGATCTCTTCGAGGACTTCTTCCGCACTCATTTTCTTACTGTCGAATGCGAGGGCTGAGGCAGGGCAGATACCGACACAAACCCCGCACTTCGTGCACAGCCCGTAGTCGATACGGATGTGGGGCCCGTCTTCATGACCTTCGGAAAGGGCTTTCTGCGGACAGGCTTCGATGCAGCTGTTGCATCGAATACACTTCGATTCGAAGTACCACAGCCGGACCTCCGGTTCCATACCTTCCGGATTTTGGCACCAGGCGCATCGAAGGGGGCATCCTTTGGTGAAAACCGTGGTCCTGATTCCCGGGCCGTCATGCACGGCAAACCGTTTTATGTCAAATACTATACCTTGGCCCATAAGCTCGACTTACACCCGGTCCCCATAGGCAGTTCTTGCGATTATCTCATTTTGTAAATCGCCGGCCAATTCCGTAAAATAGGCAGTGTAGCCGGCCACCCGTACGGTGAGGCTTCGGTATTCCTCCGGTTTCTCCTGGGCCGCCCGGAGGGTTTCGGCCCCCACCACATTGAATTGTACATGATGTATGCGAAGCTTGATAAAAGCCCTGAGCAGAGCATCGAACTTGGCCCGTCTTTCTTTCGTTTTAAAGAAGTCGGGGAGAAACTTCATATTGAGGAGGGTGCCGTTACTGCCGTACCTTGCCGGTATTCGAGAGACCGATTTGAGAAGAGCGGTAGGTCCATGGAGGTCTCTCCCGTACATAGCGGAGAGCCCGCCGTCGGCCAGCGGCTCCCCGGCGTGCCGACCGTCCGGTGTGGCCCCAACATTCCGTCCCATAGGTACATGAGCGGACACTGTATACAGTCCGGTATGATACGGCCCACCCCTGACATTGGTATACTGTTTGAGGCCTTCTCCAAAGTGCTCGACCCAGCGGGCCCCGAGCTCATCGACCCAGGCAACATCGTTTCCGTATTTCGGTGCCCGGTTCACTAAAATCAGCCGCAGCTGCTCATAGTCTTTAAAATCGGCCTCGAGTGCCCGGAGGAGTTTTTCCGGGTTTATCTTTTTTTCTTCGAAGACGAGCTGTTTCACAGCAGCCAGCGAATCGGCAACATTTGCAGCCTGTATGGCCTGAATACCGGAGAGATTATAGTGAGCACCGCCGGCGGTAACATCCACACCTTGTTCGATGCAGTCATCTATTACGGAGGAGAGAAAGGGGGAAGGGAGCATAGCAGCGTGGAGCCGATCTACCACTTCACACGCTGTTATCATCCTTTCAGTAAAATGTTGGATCTGTTTCCGGTACGCTTTCTCGAGCTCGGCAAACGAACTGTAGCTGGTAACATCACCGACATTGATCCCTATCTGCTCCCCGGTCAAGAGACATCTCCCCCCGCTCAACGTCAGCTCGAGCGCTTTTACCAGATTGAACATGGCCGCATCACTCCAGCCGAGATTGTTCCCCTGGGTTGACAGCTCCACACATCCTACAACTGCATAGTCCACTGCGTGCGGATGTGAGATCCCCTGTGTCTCGAGAGCGGGGATGATACTTTCGTCGTTGAAAATCTGAGGCATACCGCTGCCGAGTCCGATGACCCGGGCACATTCATCGATAAACACATCGGGGGAGTTCTCGTGGAGCCGTGCCGACAGGTTGGGCTGGGGGAGTCCTACATGGTCCTGGGCTTTGAGCATGAGATAGGAGAGTTCATTGACCGCGTCGATCGGAGTGTCGACGCCGTCCGGCAGCCGCTGCCCTCCTATGGCTACATTGAACCCGATGGGAAACCCTGCAAAATATTTGGCCGACCCCGCATTTCTTAAATAGACGATCTGATTGAACTTGAGCCAGAGCGCTTCGATAAGCTCGAGCGCTTCTTCCAGGTCAAGAACTCCCGAATCAATGTCCCGCCGGTAATAGGGATAGAGATACTGGTCCATCCTCCCCGGAGAAAACGATGAGGCGTTGGATTCGAGCTGGAGGAGGACGAAGAGAAACCAGACCGACTGCACCGCTTCCCGGAATGTTTCGGGAGGTCCTTCTGCAAGCTTATAGCAGATGCAGGCTATTTCGGTGAGGTTCTGCTTCTGTTCTACTGTTTTCCCTTCCCCGTTTGCACTCATCGATTCAGCGAGCTCGGCGTACCGGACCATAAAAGCAGAGGCCGCCTCAAGGGCTTCGAGTACCGCTCTATGAAAATCGGCAGCCGCACCGCCCTGCGCCGTTTCCGACCCCAGCTCCGCTTCCCGCTTAATTCCCGCCGGACCGAGTGCAAGCCATTTCTCTACATTCGGACAGATGTGACCTTGGGCATGGTCGGTCTGATTGATTTTTACGACTTTCTTCATGGCAGCGATTTTCGGACCTAGCCGCCGTTCGATTTCATCTTCCAAACTCTTTCCGCGCCAGTAGGGGAGGATATCTTCCCGAAATGTTGTAATATCTTCCGGGCGGACGTGAAACTTGTCCTGAGGACGGTCGGGAAGGGTTTCGATCTCCTTATCGAGCCAGGCGATACCAGCCTCCGGGAACACGACCCCTGCCCGCACTCCTGCAGTACGGTTCCCTACGAGAAGTTCGTCCGGGTCGATGGTAACAGCGATATGTTTTGCCGCATGGGAAAACGCCCGTGCCCTCTGAATGATGCGGGGCGCATCTTCGTTCTGTTTGTAGCTCTCCGTAATGAGGACCGCCTGCTCGATCGATACATAACGGGGCTCTCGAAACATCCGTTGTGTGAGTTCTGCTATTCGAGAAGAAACAGGAAGAGCTTTTAGTTTTTGCAGAAAGAGAGAACTCATCATTATCTCCCTATGCTTCAATATATACTTTTTTTGATATTTAGACTACCGGAATAATAAACCGGTCCTCATCCGCACAACCGGCAGGCACGGGCATAGATTCGGTACACTTCCCGGACTTTGTGCCGGATCAGGTCCCGAGGACGGGGGGTGATGATGCCCTCTCGCACCGCCCAGTACTGATTGGGCAGATACTGGCTTATGAGGGTCAGCGGGATATCGTTACGCTCCAAATTGCGAAACAACTTCTCGACTGCCTGTTCCACCGCTTTAAACGGCCAGTAATAGCGGGACCGGTCGCTGTAGCTGTACTTCCGTTTGAACGCTTTCTCCTCATCACTGCCGGTATAATACTTTGCCCAGTGCTGCGGATGTTCGGTCATGACCTTCTCCAGGGTATCGGCCAGTTCGGACAGCTCCCTTGCTCTGCTCTTCCCCGCCACGGCTCGGCCGGCAGGCGAGAAGAGCTCCCGCTCCATATGCTCCAGGGCGAAAAGCGCTTCCCGATATGCGTACGTAAGCCAAGGGCCTACTTTCTGGATGCAGAAATGATCGTCGGCCATCGTCCGAAGCAGTTCTTCCCGCTGATAGTCGGTGGAATGTGCCTCGAACACCATCCCAGGGTATTCTTCGATCGTCCTGCTCAGGGCCTCTGTCCGGGACCGGTCGTACTCGAAAATCTGATCATCCCCGAACTCTACTCCGGGCTGGACCACCAGAGCCACCACCCGACTCCAGGCATCCTCGAGGCCTGCTGCCGAAAACGCTTTCCGGGCCACTTCGAGGCTGCAGCGGGCATCCTCCGGGGTCGTCGGCTTAACGGTTTGCTCATGTTCCTGCGCTCCGCCCGGGATAGGCACTTCGGTACCGATAATATAAAACGGTTTGTCGGCATCGTCACATCCTATATCCTCGGCAATGCGGCACAGTTGCACCGTCCGCTCTGCCACGACTTCATCGTCAAGCGGTTTGGAGCGGTCTCCGGTATCGTCCGCTAAGAACATGCTGGTGTCCAAGTGGATCTTCTTGTACCCGGCCTTTACGTAGTCATGGACCAGCACCGAAGCCTGTTCCATGGCTTTTTCCGCGGGCAAATCCTGCCACCGGTTCGGCCCGAGATGGTCACCCCCTAACAGGACCTTTTCTTTGGAAAAGCCTGCTTCCTCCGCCAGTTGATAGACATAGGCAACAAACCGGTCGGGAGTCATCCCCGTATATCCACCGGTCTGATCAACCTGATTAGAGGTCGATTCTACCAGAACAAAACAGCCGTCTTCCCGGGCCTGGCTTATACCGGCCGTAATCACCGAAGGATGGGCCGAACAGATCGAATAGACACCTCCGCCCCGGCCCTTCCGGTTGTTCTCGATTATTTTAAAAAATTGATCAACTACCATAGTGATGTATTCCCTTGCAGATTCTCGGTCCGTTTCGTAGACTTCTTTCATTATAAACAGATTACGGACAAGCTACAAC
>CAZQKT010000032.1:15992-29336 GCA_964594055.1 uncultured Spirochaetales bacterium | reverse complement strand
TATATATCTCAAAAAACCAAAGCACACTAACTAAAAGAAAATCATAGCGGCGAGGGACGTATCGCCTGAAGTGGACAACAAGGCAGTTTATTCTTCAATCTGTGGAGGAGGCCGGTGACGGGTATCCCCGATGCGGAGCGGAAAAGTGTTTTGGCGCTATAAACACCTCCTATGGTATAGGATAATTCACTCATCTGAATTTGTCCAGCAATGAAAATTTTTACAACCATTTTTTCACGCAATTCGCACTCGGAAACAAAAAGAGATTTGCTGCTCTCCGCAAATATAGCTATCTTTACCTATAACCATGACGCAACAATCTTCGAGGCACCAGGAGTATATCTCCATAAAGGGGGCCTCTCAAAACAACCTCAAAAATCTCGACATCGACCTTCCCTTAGGAAAACTGATCGTTGTCACCGGAGTGAGCGGGTCGGGCAAATCGTCCTTTGCCTTCGATACGGTCTATTCGGAAGGACAGCGCCGCTATTTCGAGACATTCTCCCCCTATACGCGGCAATTCTTAGACCGGATGGACAAACCGCGGGTCGACAGCATCGAAGGAATACCTCCGGCCATTGCCATCGACCAGACCAATCCGGTCCGCACCTCCCGTTCCACCGTGGGGACGATGACCGAATTAAACGATCATCTCAAACTGCTTTACGCCCGGGCCGCGGACCTGTACTGCAGCGGCTGCGGGAAGAAGGTGCGGCGGGACAGCCCGGAAACCGTTTTTACCGAACTCGAACAGAATCGCCGTATAAAAGAAAACGGAAAGATCATCATCACCTTCCCCGTGGTGGTCCCTCACAATTTTTCGGAAAATGAGGTAGTCGAACTGCTCGAGAAACAGGGGTACCATCGCATCTACAAAAAAGAAGGACCAACGATCGAAGTTATCCAAGACCGGACTCGGTTCAGTGCGGAAAATCGAACACGAATTGTAGAAGACATCGAAGCGGCGTTCCATTACGGAAGCGGAAAATGCGCGGTGTATCCCGTTGCCGAGAAGAGCAGCGGTACAGGAAAAGACAAACAGACCCCCGCGCCTCTCAAGTTCTCCCGCGACCTCCACTGCGCAGACTGTGATATCCACTACCGGGACCCGATTCCCAATATGTTTTCGTTCAATTCTCCGATCGGCGCCTGTGAGACATGCCGCGGGTTCGGCCGGACCATCGGAATCGATTACGATCTCGTCATCCCCGACAAAACAAAGTCGTTGGCCGAAGGGGCGGTAAAACCGTGGCAGACGGAAAGCTATGAGATCTGCCGGCAGGAGATGATGCATTTCGCCCGTAAAAGCGGCATAAGGACCGATGTTCCGTGGGAGGAGCTTTCCACTGAGGAAAAGCGGTGGGTGATCGAGGGAGAGGGTGAGTGGGACGACGAGGTGTGGTACGGGGCAAAGCGGTTTTTTACATGGCTCGAGACAAAGAGTTATAAAATGCACATCCGGGTGCTGCTTTCCAAATACCGGACCTATCATCTCTGTCCCGCTTGTAAGGGGGCGAGACTCAAACCGGAACCGCTTCTTTGGCGGATCGGGGGCGGCCCGGACCTCTCCATCCACGATATCATGCAGCTCCCCTTAACCGATGTACAGCAGTTTTTCAAAACACTCGTCCTTCCCGCCCCGTTGGATGAGGCAACCGGGATCGTACTGCGGGAGATAAACAGCAGGCTCGATTTTCTCGTCGAGGTGGGGCTGGGCTATCTTACCCTGGACAGACAGTCACGGACCTTAAGCGGCGGGGAGGTACAGCGGATTAATCTTACCACCGCGTTGGGGACCTCCCTGGTCAACACGCTTTTCGTCCTCGATGAACCGAGTATCGGACTGCACTCCCGGGACATCAATCGGCTGATCTCGATTCTGCACAAGCTGCGTGACACCGGCAACACACTCCTCGTAGTCGAGCATGACCCGGAAGTAATCCGGGCAGCCGACATGGTGCTCGATTTAGGGCCCGCAGCCGGCGAGCAGGGAGGAGAGATCGTTTTCTTCGGCCCCGCCGAGGAACTGCCCCACCACCCAACATCACTTACCGGGGCTTACCTTTCGGGAAAAAAACGGACAGTCTCTGCCCAATCCGTCCCCGGTCCGGTTGAAACCTCCTTATCGATTAACGGAGCGGCCGAGCACAACCTCAAGGACATCGATGTCTCCATTCCATTAGGCCGTCTCGTCTGTATTACCGGGGTAAGCGGTTCGGGAAAATCGACCCTCGTCGAAGACATCCTCTACAAAGCGCTACGAATGATCAAACACAAGCCGATTGAACAGCCCGGACGGTACCGCGAAATTCGGGGACACGAAGCAATTGAGGATGTCGTACTGGTCGATCAAACTCCCATCGGAAAGACGACCAGGTCCAATCCGGTAAGTTTTGTCGGCGCCTTCGACCCGATCCGTAAGCTCTTCAGTAAGACGCCGGAAGCAATTGCCCGGGGATATACCGCCGGTGCGTTCAGCTTCAACTCTGTGAAGGGGCGCTGTCCCGCCTGTAACGGAAGCGGGTACGAACATGTCGAAATGCAGTTTCTAAGCGATGTGTACATCCGGTGTCCCGAGTGCGGAGGCAATCGATACAGACCGGAGGTCTTAGAGATTACCCTCGATGCGCCCGGTGCAAAATCAATTGCGGACATCCTCGATATGACGGTAGCCGATGCTGTCCGGTTTTTCAGTGAAGAACCGAAGGTGGCGGCACTGCTTCAGCCCCTCTTGGCTGTCGGCCTCGGGTATATTAGGCTCGGACAGCCGGTCCCCACCTTAAGCGGAGGTGAG
The DNA here is from genome assembly GCA_964594055.1 of uncultured Spirochaetales bacterium. Lineage (GTDB taxonomy): Bacteria > Spirochaetota > Spirochaetia > SPDA01 > CAZJBZ01 > CAZKZZ01. The sequence continues at coordinate 26,542 of CAZQKT010000032.1, read as the reverse complement.
GCGCAGCGGCTCAAACTGGCGGGACATCTTGCCTCGGCCGCTTCTGCCGGTAAAAAGAAAAAAGAGCACATCTTGTTTCTCTTTGATGAACCGACCACAGGGCTCCATTTCAGTGATATCGAGGTCCTCCTCACCGCATTTCGCAGCTTGATTGCTGCCGGGCATTCTTTGGTCGTTATCGAACATAATCTCGATGTGATAGGAGCAGCGGACTGGATCATCGATTTAGGACCGGAAGGGGGAGAGGCCGGCGGAGAAGTAATAGCCGAAGGGACTCCTGATGCTGTTCGCTCTTCTCGGGCGAGCTATACCGGGGCCGCCCTGCGAAACATCATGCAGACGGGACCATCCCCGGGACACTCCCTCAAAGAAACTCCCCCGACGGTGGTTCTTCCGCCGTCGAACAAAAACCGTTCCATCATTATCCAAGGCGCAAAAGAGCACAACCTAAAAGATGTGGATATTACGATCCCGAGAGAAACATTTACCGTCATAACCGGAGTGAGCGGCAGCGGAAAATCGACCGTTGCCTTTGACATTTTATTTTCAGAAGGGCAGCGGCGGTATCTCGAATCTCTCAACGCGTATGCCCGCCAATTTGTCCAGCCCGTTTCCAGACCCGAAGTCGACGGGGTAATCGGCGTCCCGCCCACGGTAGCCATCGAACAGCGCACAAGCCGGGGAGGATGGAAAAGCACCGTTGCCACCGTTACCGAACTGTTTCACTTCCTGCGGCTGCTGTTCCTGCGTCTCGGGACCCAGTTTTGTCCCGATTGTGATGTCCCCATTGAACCGCAGACCCCGGAAGCAATCCGGGCCAAGCTTATCTCCGGGTCAAAAAGCAAAACAGTTACCGTTCTTGCCCCCCTCGTCGTAGCCCGGAAAGGGTACTACACCGACCTGGCAAAATGGGCTGCAAAAAAGGGACACGATAGACTCCGAGTGGACGGGCGTTATATCAAAACGGAGCCGTGGCCCAGGCTCGACCGTTACCGGGAACATACCATCGAGCTTCCTATGGGGGAGATCAAAGTCTCTTCACGAAAAAGCGAGCCGCTCCAGACGCTCATTGATGCAGGACTTTCCGCAGGAGGCGGGATAATCCATGTGCTCGAGGACGGGGTAGCGACTGTGTACTCTACGAAACGGGCGTGCCCTTCCTGCGGAAGGAGCTTCCCCGAACTCGACCCGCGGCTGTTTTCGTTTAACAGCAAGCACGGGTGGTGCCCCGCCTGTAACGGTACAGGAGTGGAAGGTGCTTCATCAGAAGATGATGAAGCGGGACGGACAGACCGCGAGGTGTGTCCGGTATGCGCCGGGGCACGACTTAACAGTGTGGCACGGTCTGTACGGTACCGGGGAGAACCGATAGAAACGTTTAACCGGATGACCGCAGCCGGCCTCCACCGTTATTTTAACACCATCAAACTGTCCGGAAGGGAAGCAGAGATTGCCCGGGACATCGTTGCCGAGATCATCTCCCGTCTTACCTTTCTCGAGCAGGTCGGATTGGGATATCTCACCCTCGACCGGGCGGCACCCACGTTAAGCGGAGGCGAAGCACAGCGGATACGGCTTGCCTCTCAATTGGGGTCCAACCTCCGGGGCGTGTGCTATATTCTCGACGAGCCGACTATTGGACTCCATCCCCGGGACAACCGGATGCTCCTCGATACCCTGCATCATCTCAAACTGAAAGGAAACTCCGTGGTGGTGGTCGAACATGATGAGACAACGATAAGAAACGCCGACCACATTATCGACTTAGGTCCCGGCGGCGGCGTACGCGGAGGCGAACTTATTTTTGCAGGTCCGGCCGGGGAACTTTTAGAAAACCGGGCATCCGAGACGGCACGGTTTCTCCGCTCTCCGCTCCCCCACCCGCTCATTTCACGAAAAGAGAAGCAAAAAAATGGGGAACGGGAAGTCGTCATCGTAATCGGGGCCCGCGAACACAATCTGAAAAAAATCGATGTGACTATTCCTCTCGATTCACTCATTACAATTACCGGAGTAAGCGGCTCCGGAAAATCGACCCTCGCCCGTGATGTCCTCTACCGAAACCTGAAACAATTGGTGAAACAATCGGCGGGTAAACGGCGAAGGTCCAAACAGCGAACTGATTTTCACGGCTGCAGCAGTATCGAAGGATGGGAGAAGGTCTCCCGGGTGCTGGAAGTAGACCAGACCCCCATCGGGAAGACCCCCCGTTCCTGTCCGGCAACCTATGTGGGTTTCTGGGATGATGTGAGAAAACTGTTTGCAGGTATACCGGAAGCGAGGATGCGGGGATACACCCCGAGCCGGTTCTCCTTCAACGTAACGGGCGGCAGATGTGAGGCGTGCAGCGGCCAAGGAGTAAAAAAAATCGAGATGAGTTTTCTCCCCGATGTGAAGGTACTCTGCGAGGTGTGCGGGGGGAAACGGTTCAACAGGGAAACGCTTGACATTACGTATCGAGGAAAATCGATCGCCGATGTCCTTGCCATGAGTTTCGAAGAGGCGGAACAGTTTTTCGAAGCACATCCCTCCATTCACCATGCGGTAGCACTGGTAAACGCTGTGGGATTGGGGTATCTCACCCTGGGGCAGCAGAGCCCGACCTTAAGCGGCGGAGAGGCCCAGCGGATAAAACTGGTCGCCGAACTTGCCAAGGCGAAACCGGGAAGTGCCGGAAAAAGCAATCACACCCTCTACATTCTGGACGAACCGACGGTCGGGCTCCATACTGCCGATGTGGAACGGCTGCTGCGGGTCCTGTACCGGCTGGTAGAGTCCGGGAATACCATCGTCATTATCGAACATAATCTCGACGTTATCGCCGAAGCTGACTGGATGATCGATCTGGGCCCTGAGGGGGGTGATGAAGGAGGCTTTGTGGTAGCGGAAGGCCCACCCCGACAACGCAGTAAAAACCCCAAAGGGTCGTATACACTCGAGCTCCTCGATGATTTTTTTAAGGAGCGTACACGTGTATCTTAGGATCAGCGGTTACACTAATTCTTTGTTCTTGAAAGCATTCACAAACTGTTTAATCTGCTCCCGGAGAACGTTTCTCAGTTCCCGAATCTTCTGCAGCACCTCATCATCCGTACCTTCGAACTTCTCCGGATCAGGATAGGGCCAGTGCCACTTCTCTCCGGGTCCCGGAAAAATGGGGCACCTCTGTTCTGCTTCTCTGCTGCAGACAGTAATCACATAATGATATACATTACCGCCCCGATACATGTCCCACACACTACGGGTCTTTTTTCCGGCAATATCGATACCGTCCTCCTGAAGGGCTTTTACCACGAGCGGGTTCAACTCACCCGGCTCGAGTCCGGCACTCTCTACGTGAAAAAGGTCTCCTCCGTACTTACGCAGGTACTCTTCCGCGATCTGGCTCCGTGCACTGTTGTGTACACAGATAAATAACACTTTTGTCTTACCTTCATCCGAACTCATACATCTTCTCCGTTGTTAATTCATGCGCACCATATATACTCTGTACTGAGTATATATGTATTAATGTTAGTTTTTGGTTAGGAGAACATGAGAATAGTATTTGTCCGGAGTTTACGTTCTATTGAGAAAAGATGGCCTGCTGCCGGTCCAAATTTATTTTGATGACCTGTTCGATGCATCCCATAAACTTCATAATGCATTCACACCGCAGGGAGTAATACACCGACGTGCCCCGTTTCTCATCCTCAATAATTCCCGCATTCTTCAATATCGAGAGATGTTTCGATACCGTTGAAGTGTCGGCGCCGATCATCTCCGTCAATTCACACACGCAGTGCGGTTTGCTGCTCAGTTTTTCAACAATAAATATTCTCGACGGATGGGCAATCGCTTTGAGGATACGGGCCCGTTCTTCACTTCTCATTCGTTCCTGTTCGTTCATTATTGTTGAATTTGGCAAATTCTCCAAATAAAGTCAATCGGTGTACGATCCTGTTTCTAAACGGAATCATTTAGGCACAAGAGTGTAACCGTCGATTCCTGCTTCCCGGGCAACTGCAGACAAATTCAAGATGGGTGCGTGAAAAAACCCGCCGTGTATGGTAGTATCAGTATCAACTTGTCCACACCGGCTGCAGGACAATACAAAAACGAAAACAAAGGAAATCAACGTGAAACAGCAAGTCCTCTTTATCTGCACCCACAATTCGGCCCGATCGCAAATGGCCGAAGGATTGATGAATGCTCTTTTAGGAGACCGGTATGAAGCCTCGAGTGCGGGGACCGAACAGACCCGGGTCAAGCCGCAGGCGATCGAGGTGCTCTCGGAAATCGGGATCGACATCACCGGCCACCGATCAAAGACTATCGATGAGTTTCAAGGCATTCAGTTCGATGTGGTGGTCACCGTGTGTGACAATGCACAGGAGACCTGCCCTTTTTTCCCGGGAAAGAAGGTACTACACAAGAGCTTCAACGATCCGAGCAATACCGACGGGAGCGAAGAAGAAAAACTGGAAGCTTTTCGTAAAACCCGAGATGAGATAAAAGCGTGGCTTTTTGATTCGTTCTCAGATTGAAACCTAAAAAAAATAAACAAAAGGCTACACGTTTGTTCTTTACACAGAAGCCAGTTCTTTCAGCACATATTTCACCTGTGCGTTAAACTCTTTCCGGCGGGAAAATCCGACGATTGCCTCCGAGAACCGGGCAAACTCGTAGATGCAGGCTATACCGGCAAGCGGTTCTTCCGAGAGAGGAAGGTTCCGGGTAAGCCTTAGCACATATTCTTCCAGGGTTTGATGGTTGTAGTAGGGGACCCCTTTTCTCCCTGCAACAGAAAAAATTTTTTCCATCTGTTTGGAAAGCCGGTCGAGCTCCCTCCGTTTGAGATAGGAATGCCGCCCTACCTGTGCCGCACGTCTGTTTTTTTCCTCGGCCTCGTCTCGCCTTGCGCCTAAAACATCCATCAGTTTGAACCCGTCACGTATGATCGAGGTAAGCATTGTAATGATGCTCTTGAGAAAAAACGTAAGCCGCCGGCCGACTGAGGAGAGTGCTTCGGTAAGTGCAAGCCGCCGCAGATAATCCCTGAACTCCTGAGAGAACAGCGGACCGAAAACGAGAATTGCTCCCAGCGCAATAGCTGCAGCAAAAAGCGCCTGTTTGATCATTCGAAACAGGTTCTCGAGAAACAGAAACAATTCTACATTAGCGATATCGAATTGATTGTAATAGTCGACGATGCGCTCATACTGTTCGGTCGGCATCGGCCGGGGGAGATTGATGGCAACTTCCCGCTCTCCGAACAGGGAAGATAAAAACTCCAAAAACCTTTCGATTAAGCTTACGGGAAGAAGAGCGCTGTTCCCGGCGACAAAACCGCTTCCAAAGGCGACAAAGCCGAGCATAACCACTCCGAAGACAAGCTGTCTTACCTTTTGCAGATACGGAATCCGAAGTCCGTCAATCGTCAGACGGAACTCTTCTAGAGCCTGATTTACGACGGCGGTATGGATATAGACCGCAAGCAGCAGGAGAACGAGTACACCGACATGAATGGGAGACGGCGGATTTCCCGTTCCGTAAGCAAAGAGAAGTATAATCAAAGAAAGAACGAGGAGTATGATACAAATTTTCTTTACAGTGCGCATCCTCGTCTTGATGTCGGCAATAAACACGATCGATTCTCGCAGACATTGCTGCAGCTTCGGGCCCTCTTTATCACCCCGGAGGTGGATAAACTGTTCCCAGCTTCTGTAATTGTTATGCACACCGTAGGTCATAAGCCACATGACTGCGATAAGTGTTAATCGATACCAACCGGCGAGGTCCGGCACAAACCGATAGTAAAACGGACCCGAAGGCGGCTTGCGAACCAGCGAAAAAATAACGAAGAAAATAACAAGGGTGATGATAAGCTCGCGGAACCGTGCACCCCACGAGGCCCGTTCTTCGATAAGAACATTCCCTAAGACGGTCTCACTCACTCCGACAAGCAAAAGTAGCAGGTATACCCATCGCCCGGCAGCCGGCAGGGGGGTCATCCTTTCGAGGAGGGGGGCTGTAAAGAGCAAAAACAGGAAGGGTACCGATATGCTTAAGAATGGGTGAATAACAGTTTTATACAGCAGCAGAGCTGATGATTTTTTCTCCACTGATCTCTCCGTACTCAGGGACGAGGTGCACCGGTATAGTATGATACATCATTATATCGGTTTTGCGCTGTCCCCAGGCGAGGTAGTATAACTCCACAGTGGTATTACCTCGTTTGATGGTAAGCAGAAAACCAATTCCATCTGCTTTTAGGGGCGGACCGATATAGATAAGCCGAGTACCAAAGGGGAGCGCATTCATACGGACCAGTTCGGAAACCGTTACTGCTTTGTTGCTTATCGGCTGAATACAGGCAAGTTTTTCGAGGAGCACCATCCCGTGGCTCCCTCTCCTCCCGAACGGTGTAGCGGTATAGTGGTCCTGCTCTTCAACTACTCCGTTAGAAATAAGACCAACACTCTGCCCCGCACCAATACCGGCAACGGCAAGGGAACCGGCAACCTCGATTGCACATTCGGCAGACCTGTACCGGTGACGGAAAGCATATTCTTCCGTATTGAGATTAAGTACGAGCAGGATCGGATAGTAGAGTGTAGGCAAAAAGTTCTTCGAGAATAACGACCCCAAACGGGCCGAAGCTTTCCAATGGATACGCCTCGGTTCATCACCGGGAGTGTACTCACGAAGAGACTTGAACCGGGTAACATCTTCATACACGTTGTTCCCCGCCACAATGCTGCCGCCGGGCAGTCCGGACAGATGCGAGAGTGTCATTGTATGTATCGCAGGGTAGATAATCACCTGACACATTGTTTTGTGCAGATATTCCCAAGAAAACAATCCTATCGGGTCCATCCCCGATAGTTTGACCGGTCCCAACAGATATTTCCCGCGCCGATACCCGCGGGCTTCATAATGGACCCGTTTCCGCTCCTTCGCCCGCAGTGTTATGAGAAACCGTTCCTTTCCCCCTGTATACAGGCCCCCGGCAGAATCGATGACGGCCAATGAAAAAACAGGCAGGAACCCTTTATTTTCGATTTCAAACTCAATATTTGCTTTCTGATATCTATAGAGAGCGATCCACTCCTGCTTTCGTTTTACAACGAGATTGTATCGAGTGTGGTACGCGTAAATATATGATAAGAGAAAAACCGAAAGGACAAAAAGGCACATGAGCTGCACTGCCAAAAAGGGGATAAAGAGCAAAAGAAGCAGTAACCCTATGGATACAACAAGGACCCCATTTCTCACTTTGCGTCCTTCAACAGGGGAACTTGTATGTTAGAGAGGATATCTTCGATAACCATACGCGGTTTGATCCCTTTTACTTCATATTCCGCCTTTAAGAGAATCCGCTGCGAAAGGACGGCGGGCGCCATTTCTTTTACATCCTCGGGTATTACATACTCCCTGCCCCGAATACAGGCCAAGGCTTGAGCACTCTTGTACAGTGCAAGAGTGGCCCGGGGAGATCCTCCGATCCGCACCGATTGGTGCTCGCGCCCCGCCTCAATGATGTCCTGTATGTAGTTTAACACATCCTGATGTACAAACACCTCTACGACCTGCTGCTGGAGAGACAACACCGCATTCAAATCGGTGACAGGAGTAATATCTTCTACCGGATGGGTGATTCTGCGCTGGCTTTCTACAATTTGGGCCTCTATATCCCGCTCCGGATAGCCGATCCCTAATGCAAGAAAAAATCTGTCCTTCTGGGCCTCGGGGAGAGGAAACGTCCCCTCGAACTCGATCGGGTTTTCAGTAGCGAGAAGAAAAAACGGTTCGGGAAGCGGCTTCTGCTTTCCCTCGACACTAATCCGGTTTTCAGCCATCGCCTCGAGCAGGGCCGCCTGGGTCCGCGGGGTGGCCCGGTTTATCTCATCGACGAGGACCACATGTGCCATAATCGGGCCTTCCCGAAAGGTAAAGGTACCTTCTTTCTGGTTATATACTGAAACACCGAGTATGTCGGCGGGAAGAAGGTCCGGTGTGCATTGAATCCGGGAGAAGTCTCCGCTTACAGCCCCGGCAAGGGCCCGGGCAAGGATTGTTTTTCCCACTCCCGGAACGTCCTCCAGCAGGGCATGGCCCCGGCAGAGCAGTGCCACGAGCAGTTTCTCGATGACACTCCGTTTCCCGAGGAAAACGGATTCGACCGCTTCGATAACCGTATGTGCCCATTGGCGGACTTCCTGTGCCACGATATCTATGGTAGCTCGATTGGTAAGCAGTGTAAAGACTGCTTAGACCAGCTCCCGGTCAAAGTTAAAGACTGTACCGTTCGTCTCCCCCGGTCGGGCATTGAGCAGATCGATAAACCGGGAAAACCCCGGTCCGGGGTCTATATCGAGTACTTTCTCCGAATAGAGGGTGGTGATTTTTCCTTCCCGTTTGACGATAAATCCGCCCCCCCTGCTGTCCTGCACGGCCCCGGTAACCGGCACCGTTGCCCGGGTCTGTAAAAGCGGTACCCGCCCGTAGGTGTAGAGCTCGATTACCCCCGGCCCGACCGCATCGGCCCGGTCTGGATCGCCCCCCCTGCTAAAAAACTCCTTGAGCGGTAGAAGGCCCTCCTGTTCCAGCTCGACCCACGCCTGCACCTTTCGGGCACCCTGCCCGAAAAGTACGAAACAGGCAAATCTATTTGCAGCAGGGAGAGGAAACCCTGTGACAATAACGATATCCGTGTAACCGTCTAAAAGAGAAAACCCGTACAGCGAGGTTACCCGAAACCGGCGGACCCCCCGAGAGTAACAAATCTCGATCCGCTTTCGGACCGTATCGATCGTGCCCTCCGGACAGAATGAAGGAAGTATTACCTCCGTATTTTTTCGGACAGGGTGCTCTTGTTCGACCAACACTTTCAGCGGCAGTGCAAAAACAGCCTCTTTCTCCGCTGTACCTTCTATCGCAGATGGAATTCTATCGAACGTTTTAACGGCAATAGTCGTCTCGAGCCGCTGCAGTATCTCCGGGGGTATAACTGATAAAGGCTTTTCAGGCTTGTTCGAGAGAACCACCTCTTTCTGCTTATCGAGCCACTCGGTAAAAGCCTGCCGGATGTTCCGAAGGGTTTTATTCAGCATAAAGAGGTGTCCATGGACTGTAACGGAAACGGCTGCGCAGTTTATATCGGTAAGCTGGATTTTTCGAAACTCCCGCTCCACGTCCTCTTCGGATAGAGGCCGTTTTTCCGCCGGAGGGACCGTAGTCTCATACCGCCACACAAGCCCGGAGGAAGGGCCGGACCCGCCCCCGCTTGCCTCTGTTTCTTGCGGACCGGCCCCCGTCAGCACAGCAACGGTTATACTCTCCGGTGATACGTCGATATCGAGGTCGACACTTTTCCTGAAAGGGAGAACTTCGGCGGCCCGACCGGTAAAATCCTCTCTGCTGTACCCGATACGGTAGACCAGGTCGCCGAAAGCGGCCCTTTTATCACAATGAAGAAACCCTTTCCGCTTTGCGGGAATCGAGCGGACCTGCCCGGCCTTTGGGCTTCCTCCGGCCGAGATCTTGGTAACAGTAAACGAGGGACCCTCATCTCCGGAAGGAGGCTGGATACGCAGTTCATCTTTTAGATGTATCGTAGATTTCGGGGTGATGAAAAACCCGTTTTCCTTTACCCCCGCGACCTTACCGATAAGGGTACCGGAAACACCGAGTTTGCGGTGATCAATGACTGCATCAAAATCTTTGAGCCGCCTGAACCCCGTACTCCAGTACCGACCGCCGGAACGGGAAAGAGTATCGCGGACAGTAGAGAGCACCTCTTCCTCTCTACCCGGTTTTGCATCCAAGAGCAGCCGGTACGCCCGCACCACGGGCACAACATAATCACTCTTTTTGAGTCTCCCCTCGATTTTAAAAGATGTAAGCCCCATCGATTTGAGCTCCGCCATGTCTTCTAGAGTGGCAAGATCGTTCGTAGAAAAGAAAAAGCCGTTGCCCTGCTTGGAAAAATACCGCCTTCTGCACGGCTGTTTGCACTTTCCCCGGTTGCCGCTCCATCCTCCCATCCAGGAGGAAAACAGACAGATACCGGAGAGGCTGCAGCAGAGAGCACCGTGGATAAATACTTCCAGCTCCAGCGAGGTCCGGCTCTTTATCTCCGCGATTTCGTGGAGCGTGACCTGTCGTTCCAGAATGACCCGGGTAAATCCCAATTGTTCGAGCAGTTTTACTCCTTCGCTGTTGTGGACCGCCATCTGGGTCGATCCGTGGATGTCGAGGCGCGGAAAATAGGTTTTAAGAAGGTAGTACACACCGAGGTCCTGGATAATTACCCCGTCCGGTTTTACATCATCGAGAAAGGAGAGTTCATCGAACACCTGTTCGATTTCAGTCTCTTTTATGAGCGTGTTAAATGTTACGTATATTTTTTTTGAATTGTTACGTGCAAAACGAATAAGGCGGGAAAGCTCTTCTCGGGTAAAATTCTCACTCCGCTCCCGTGCGTTGAATTTCTTCAAGCCGCAGTAGACGGCATCCGCTCCGTTTTCCAGGGCCGCTATCGCGGTATCGAGGTTTCCCGCAGGGGC
>CAZQKT010000032.1:0-15892 GCA_964594055.1 uncultured Spirochaetales bacterium | reverse complement strand
ATACTCCATATCATTTTTGATCAGCGGACACCCAACTTCGATCTGACCCGCTCGACGATGATCTCAACCATCTGTTCTACGTCGATTTCCACCGCTTCCGAGAGTTGTTCGCGGGGCTGCACGCTGCAGCTGCCGACATCGGTACAAGCAGGAGGCTCGTTTTGTACTCCCCAGGTCGGCCGTAAGTCGTACAGTTTGTTGATCTCCTGTTCGGTGAAGGGGACCGGTCCTCCCAACATCTTTGCATAAAGAGCGATTGTTGCACAATGCTCCATCTTCTCGAGAATCCGAAAAGCGCTCTTTAAGTCATTACCCACGGTAAGAGAGCCGTGACGGGCGAGCATGACAGCATTGCTTTTTGTTATGTGGGGACGAATCGACGCGGGCACTTCATCAGTTGTAGGGGTAGCGTATTTGCTTGTAGGAATTGCACCTAAGGTGACCACAACCTCGGGGAGCAGACAGGTATCGATGGGGATCCCGGCAACCGTATAAGCGATACACTTCGGAGGGTGGGCGTGTATCACGGCCTGAACATCAGGCCTCAGCTTGTATACTTCCAGATGGAGTTTCCCTTCTGAAGAGGGTTTCCCCGTCCCTTCCACCTTGTTGCCTTCCATATCGATGATGATAGGAGAATCGAGCTCGACTTCCCCCTTCGGCACACCGGATGGGGTAATAAGAATTCGTTCTTCATCGAGGCGGAGAGAAAGGTTTCCATCCGTTGCAGTTACAAATCCATACGCTTCCACTTTACGGCTCCAATATACGATTTCTTTCCGTGCCTGCCACAGTGCTTCCCAGATACATTCCATATTACACCTCTCGTTTAAACACTACCGTATCGATTACGGCTAAAACCAGCTCGAGCACCGGCCCTGCATCCTTGCCTAAAACCTGCCTGGTCGAGTTTCCCTCTCTGTTTACCAGCACATAATCACCCACACCTGCCCGTACCGTATCTACCGCAATAACCGTTTTTCCAATGGGTGAATAATCGGGATTGAGATACGATACTAGAAGCAGTTTTTTCCCTTCATACGCGGGATGTTTCATGGTGGATGTTACCGTACCGATTACCTTCCCGATGTTCATGTGCTCATGTCCTCTGTTTTCTCCCCGCAGGCTTCCATGAGATCCACACTGTCGATAATCCCCACAATAGTAGCATCAACAGGAATGAACGTGTTCTCGAAGGCAAGGGACGCCTCCCTTCCTCCGCAGAGAAAAACGGTGTCTCCCACTCCGGACCGGGTAGCATCACAGGCAACGAGGGCGCTTCCTGTCTCCTTGCCGTGTTCATCTAAGGGCCGGACCCACATCAGCTTTATCCCTTCGAGTCCCGGGTATTTGAATGTAGCTTCGAGATTTCCGATGACCCGTGCCAAATCCATATCAGCTACCCTTTCCCCGAGGTTGTGCCGTTTTGCAGAAAACGGCCCGGCAGAAACCCGATTACGTCAGGATGGAGATAAGGGATTACAACGGAATCGGCTACATCTCTCGGCTCGACCGCCCCGCACCCGGCAGCAACCCCCGTCTCCACATCGGTCACCTTCCCGGCGATAAGGTAATACGCCTTTCCACCGAGCCCGTTTACCAGATTAAGGCTTCCAAGCCTCACCTCCGCGGCTTTCACCGATGCATCGGCGGCATAGACGGCAGAAGCAGCACTGAATGTCTCGACTACCCCTAACGCTTCTTCCGCTGTGATTTCAGTTGCCCGGTTTATCGCGGGCAAAACAGAAGCACTGAGATTGGGTATCACAAAACTGCCGGTAAGGCTTTTTCCTGCCTGTTCTCTCCCTGCTTCCACCGAATCCTCCACACTGGCCACATCCCCTGTTATGAGGACCAGAAACTTACCGGGACAGACCGCCCGGGCATCGATGATGGTAACAAGTGCTTTTTTTACCATCCTGTCGACTGCGGCGAACCCTGTTGCAATGCTCGTCAATTCTACCGAACCGAGGGTCACCAAACCGTGGGGCTCTATCACGGAATAAGACGAAACGGAGGTGCCCTGCATACTACACAATCCTGAAAGCCCCGACCAAGGTGCACCGCCTCTTTCTGCAGAAATCACGGGCACTGGTTACACCTTCGCCGGTAGGAGAGGCAATAGTAAAAGAGGTGTACCCCTCCCCGCCGTACCCCAGACCGGCATAGTTCGGTCCATTCTTTATAAAAATAGAACAATTCATCTCATAGGCCATAACGGAAAGTTTTTCGATATTTTTCGAATGCATTGACGCGGTGTGGCGTCTCCCCGCCTCCACCTCTTTTGCGTACCTGATCGCTGCATCTACGTCGGGAACACGGACGACAGGCATGACCGGCATGAGCATTTCAGACCAGGCAAAGGGATGGTCCGGCCCCACTTCGCAGAGAATGAGGCGCGGGTCTCCCGGATCGCGTACACCGATTTCCCGCAGGATGACTGCCGCGTCCTTTCCGACAAACCGCCTGATCGGCTGAGTGTGGGTGTTCACAGGGGGCGGGGATTCGTAGAGGGTGTTCTCGAGGAGACGCACCTGGTTTGTCGAAGCAACGTAGCCTCCCGCCTTTTCCATCTCCCGGACCAACTCAGCGGCCGCCGTTTCCACGACCACGGTCACCTTCTCATCGACACAGATAATATTGTTGTCCATCGAGGCGCCGTTTACGATGTCACGGGCCGCCTTGGGAAGGTCGGCCGTTTCGTCAACAACTGCAGGGGGGTTCCCCGGTCCGGCCCCGATCACTTTTTTGCCGGTCTTCATCGCCGCCTGCACAACCCCCTCCGCACCGGTGACGACGAGCAGATCCACCGCGGGGTGATACATGAGTTCCGTCGCAGTCTCGATAGTAGGTTCTCGTACACCGACAAAACCGTTCGGCGGGCCGCCGTTCGTCTCGACGGCTGCGGCAAAGAGTTCTATCATCCTCAGTGAAGTCCGTTTTGCTCCGGGATGGGGATTGAAGACAACCGAGTTTCCGGCAGCGAACATCCCGATACCGTTACTGATGATTGTTTCAGTCGGATTGGTCGAGGGGATAATCGAACAGATCACCCCGTACGGAGCAAGCTCCTCGAGGGTCAACCCGTCATCGCCCGAGACAGCATCCGGCTTGAGGTCCTCGGTCCCGGGTGTCTTTAGAGCAGCGAGCCTGTTTTTCAAAATTTTGTCCTCGGTCCTGCCCATGCCGGTCTCTTCGACGGCAAGACGGCTTATCTCTTCGAGATGGTCCAACACTACGGTGCGAAGAGCGCCGATGATCCTGCGCCGGTCGGCAATGGAGAGTACGGCGCATGCTCGGGCCGCTTCGGTCGAGGCGGAGAGGGCCTCTTCTACAGTATCGAAAAGTCCCGCACCTGTTTCGTTCCCGAAGGTCGGCCCTTTCGCCCGTTTAGCATCCGCGAACTGTAGTCCGTCCTCTGCAGCTCTCATATCGGTGTGCAGTTGTGAGACAATCCTCGAGGATGCCCCTTCTATAATCTCTTCAATTTGTCTCTCGTATAGAAGCATATCGTTCCTTTAGATCTCTTGGTCTTTCCTGTATACAGTCTCGCCGGCAATAGCAAAACTGTCCACAATGGCCATGACCACCGCATCCACGGGACGTTCTTTGGTACGTACGGTCTGCCGGGCGGAAGAGCCGCTTGCAAACAAGACCACCTCTCCTTCTCCCGCTCCTACGGCATCCACTGCGACGACATAATCGTCTTTTCCCTTTGCTTTTTCATCGAGCCGTTCGAGAAGCAGCATTTTTGTCCCTTCGATACTGGGTTCTTTCTGGCTTGCGACAACTGTTCCGACTACTTTCGCAAGTATCATTACACCCTACTTAGCACTCTTCGAAACTTGTTTACCCTGCCTGCCTAACGGAAGCGAGCTGTCGACGTTTTCGTGCGGTCTCGGGATTACATGTACACTGATCAGTTTCCCGATCCGTTCTGCAGATTTCGCCCCGGCATCGGTGGCCGCTTTTACCGCCGCCACATCACCCCGGACAATTGCAGTCACATAACCGCCTCCGGTTTTTTCATACCCGACGAGCTCTACTTTTGCCGCCTTCACCATGGCATCCGCGGCATCCACCATCGCTGCAAATCCCTGGGCTTCGATCATCCCCAATGCATCTATCATTGTTTTCTACTCCTTCGTAAAATCCTGACTTCTACCGTCAATTTTCTGTAATGCCGCCTCAGCGGCCAGTTTGCCTTCGAGCACCTCGGCCTCGTCTCCGCCGATATATACCCTTCCAAATGCGCCTACCGCCCGCACCTCCAAAATATTGATCTGGGAGGCCTTTTCCGCCTCGTTTGCAGCAAGAGCACTGTAGCCTGCAGGAAGCGTTTCGATCGTGAGCAGGGTATCTCCCGGAATGATCATATTGCCGTGGCGGACCCGGTTGATAAGTTGGCACTGATAATCGGTAATATTCTTGATGGTCTGCGAACTGACGATTACCGGTTTGAGCCGTTCATTTTCTTTGAGGTCAAGGGCCCGGAGGACCGCCTGCCCCGCCTCCTGGACCGCCCCTTGATCGAAACTGTGAAATTCGAGAAGACCGAACGCACGTTCGACGATGAGCATACCGGGCTGCACATCGGTCGTTTTCAAAGCGATATCGGTAACTCTGTTGATATCCATCCCCGGCGAGATTTCAATCCAGAGGCTCGCCTGGCCGGAAAGGGGAAGATATCCTTTTGCTACCGTGGATGTAAATGCTGTAAATTGGGGCTGCATTGCATCCAAATAGGCATAGGTGCGCAGTTCCACTGCCATAATTGACTCCTCTCTCACTAGTTTTCTTTTCCATTATGAAACAATTATAACATTTTTGTCAATATATCTGATAATTTAATTGATAATTTTTCAATTTTTTGTTATAATTTTAACATTTATGAATATAAAAGAGAAAAGAATCGAACAACTTCTTGAACTGCTAAAACGCAAGAACGCTATAAGCATACACGATACGGGGGCCGCGTTAGGGGTATCGGAGATGACTGTCCGGCGTTACCTCGACGCCCTAGCCGAACAGGGGATCGTTACCCTGCTCCACGGCGGGGCGGTACTCAACCAAGAAAATTACTTTACCTCGTATGAGAACCGGTACCTGCTTTCAACCGAAGGGAGCAGAAATCGGGAAAAGAAAAACCGGATCGGGGCCGCGGCTGCAAACCTTATCGAACCGGATGATATCGTGATAATCGATTCCGGCTCGACGACCGAATGGCTTGCGAGATTTCTCCCGAATGAGGTCCCTCTTCGGGTCCTCTGCTACGCACTCAACATTCTCATCGAACTGCATCGCCACGAGAATTGCGACATCACCTTTGCCGGCGGAACGCTCCACCGCAACACACTGATGTTCGAAAGCCGGGAAGGTATAGAAACGATTAGGCGGTTTAGGAGCAAACGGGCGTTCCTGTCCGCGGGGGGGATACACAGAGACTTAGGCATTACCTCATCCAATTACTATGAAATAGAAGCAAAACGCGCGGTCATGCAGTCGAGCCTCCAGAAAATACTCCTTGCAGACGCATCGAAGTTCGACCAGGTAAGCCCCAATCATTACACCGATATATCGGGCTTCGACATTGTGATCACGGACAACGGTATTTCCGATGAGTACCGCGAGCTTTTAAAAGACAGCACTATTGAGCTGATTACTGTTTAGAAAAGATCATATTCGGCTTATTCGGCCTCTGCCCGTTTGCGTTTGTGGTACCAGGCCAAAGCGGCCATGATAACTGCATTGATGTACGGCTCTTCCCCCATCCGGTCTTCCACTTCCGTTATCGGAACGAGCTCCGCGTCGACGAACTCGAGCGCATCGAGATTTTGCTCGTGGGTGCGTTCCAACTCTTCCGCAATAAAAGTGTAACTCCAGTTGGTCATAAGAGCGGGATTCGGGCTTACTTTCCCGGCAAAGATCAGCCTGCCCGGCCTGTAACCGGTCTCTTCGAGAAGTTCCCTTTTTGCCCCTTCTTCCGGTGTTTCGCCTTCATCAAGGACACCGCCCGGAAACTCCAAGGTGATGCTTTCACTTCCCTGACGGTACTGCCTTACCATCACGAAACAGTCCGTACCCTCGTCGTTTGTTGTTATCGGAACGACATTGACCCAGTCCGGTGATTCGAGAAATATAAACTCTCCTCTTGTCCCGTCCCGGCTTATCCGCTCTGCACTGTACACATTAAAAACAGACGAGGAGAGAATTTTCTTTCGCGAAATCTCCTTCCAGAGAAGATGTTCATGCTGTTCGTATGTATCGTCTTTGCCGTCCATACTAGAAGAGCATAACTGATTCTAAAGGACACGTGAAGGGGTGCGGCGCGGCATTAAAAATGGAGGCCGAGCTCAAAATTGAGAGGGGTAATACTATTCCCGTTGACATTCGTGCCGTTGATATAGTACTGCGAGTAGACCACCAGTTCTCCGAACCCGAATAGATCGATAAAAATACCGATTCCGGCAGTAAGAAGCACCCCGTACATTTCACCAACGATATCATGATAGAACCCTGAATCGAAATAGAGCAGCACCCCGGGGATGAGGTCGGGCCAGATAAAGGCAGGGAGGTTTCCCCGCACTTCGAGATTTCCGACCAGTTTGAAGGGAGTGGAAAACCGCCCGACATCTACACCCCGTACCGCATCACCCGTACCTACACGCGGATAACGACCGCCGATCGTCTGCTGAGCATGGAGCGGTATCGAAGGACCGGTCAGATAATCGACGGCGGTGAAAATACCGATATACGAACTGAACAGGTGTGTTCCTGTCTCACTTCCCGTACTGAAAATAGGAACAAAACTCTTTATAGTACTGTTGATCCTGACATAATTTGCCGTTCCGATAATGGTGTTACCGAACCACTCCGGAGCCCACTCAAGCGAAGCGCCGAAATAGTATCCCTCGTACGTTTTGTCCTTTTCGTCTCTTCGTACCGTATCGATGGCAAGGCCCGAAAGAATACTGTTTTGAAACATCCCCCCTTTATCGGGAAGATCTGAGCGGAACAGTAACTGATCAGCATCTTCGTTTTGAAAATAGCCCTCATAATAACCGGTGTAAAAGGTATACGTCTCCAGCCAATTACGGTCCTGCATCGGGTTCCAGATAAGCCC
The DNA here is from genome assembly GCA_964594055.1 of uncultured Spirochaetales bacterium. Lineage (GTDB taxonomy): Bacteria > Spirochaetota > Spirochaetia > SPDA01 > CAZJBZ01 > CAZKZZ01. The sequence continues at coordinate 8,769 of CAZQKT010000032.1, read as the reverse complement.
CTGGGCGATGCCCATGCGCCACCGGACGATTCCCCGCCAAAACAGCACATCGGTGTCCGGGTCCACTTCGTACTCTTCCCCCGTAGCACCCTCCACCGTGGTCCCTCCGGTATACGGTGTACCGTCGGGGAGAAAATAGTACCCGCGGCGGTCCGCTTCTCCCCCTAATGAGGCCCAGAAGACGGTGTCTCTTCCCGGGATAATCTCGATCCCCCGAAATCCGAGACTGAGGGTTGCCCCAATCCAGTGAACGTCCGGCTCAAAGATAAAATCGCTCCGGTTCTCCTCTTCCTGCCGGCCGGAATCCGACTGCTCCGGGTCCGGAACCGTTCCTTCGCCATCTTCCCCCGGTACAGTCAGGGGGAAAACGAGTGAAACAAGAAGGAAAACAAAAATTTGGTACTTCATCCTGCCGTAATTATGAAGATTTGAGTACTTTTTACAAGTGCAACAAGGTTTGAGGCACTAAGTCAAGTTTAACTCCCCTTCTGCCGATTAACGAATTGGGAGAAGTGAAACTAATGTCGAACTACCGCCGTTTTTCGGCCCTTTTACCGATTTTTTTTCTAAGCATCTTGTTATTCGCCCAGGTTGTATGGAATCAGACGCTCCTCGCTGAAGAAATTACCCTCACCAAGGCCGGCTTCTCAGATGCCACGATAACCATTGCAGGCCCGGAAAAAATCTACATCCGGGGCATCCGCTATGGTGAGAACAACTATTCGATTCTGCTCGAAGCGCAGGACCAACAGGGGGCGGTCTGGAAAGCAGCGGCGTTATACGATGACGCTGAAAATATTGCCCCAGAAAACCTTATACTTGATTTTGTTAAAATTTCTGCATTAGGGGCCGACAAACTCCGGGTAAGCGGCATCATCCTCGAAGGCCAATCCTACGCTGCAACGTTCCAATTCAGCGGGGAGACGACCATGGCCGTAACGGACCCGTTGGAACAAGCGCCGATGCCGGCCGGCTTTACCGAAACAGTCGGCGAATTAAAAGGTATGCTGATCGGTCTCGAACGCGACCGTTATGAGCGGAAAATCGAAGAGCTCGAAGAGAAGAACAGCTCGCAGCAGAAAAGAATAACGGAGCTCAGAGAGATACTTTCCTCGTACGAAGATGAACTCGAGACACTGAAAGCACAACTGGAGAGAGCAGACGGGGATACCGGGCGTTCTGCCGCAGAATCGCAGATCGAATCGTTTAAAGAAACGATATCGGCACAGGAAAAAATAATTGATGACCTCCGAGAGGAGAAAACCGGGCTCGAAGAAGTGGCAAAAGAGCTTGCAATCAAACTCGAAGCGTATGAAACAGAACTAGAACAGCTGCGTCAGGCATACGAAGAATCGAAACAGAAACCGGAACGGTTCGATGAATCTGAGATAGAAACGATCGAAGAAGCCCAGGAAGATCTTCACAAGACAATCGAGGAAATTGAAGATAAAAATGAAGCGCTCCGATGGGAAATTGCCATTCTCCGTTTTGAAAACGCCCAAAAAGACGCCCTCATAAAGGCGCTTCGGGAAGAAAACAGAGACAAAGAAGAACAGGTAAAAGAACTGTCTAAAGACAGAGAAAAACTGCGGGACCTCGCCGATGAACTGGAACAGCAGATTAAAAAGGGCGTTGTCCCGGATGCCCGAGAATACTACGTTTCCCCTTCGCTTGCTGAGATTAAACGGAATTTGGCCACAGTCATGCTCGAAGGGTTCGGCCGGAGCGAACCGCAGCTCGGAAACTGGAAAATAACCGATAACGAAGCGTTTCAGCTCGACGGCAATCAGTATTTCGCAAAACTTGTGTTCGAAGTCGAACAGTACACTCGGCCTACCCTCTTCTCATTCAAGGTGCGGGCCCTCGGTGACGGCTGGGTCGGTGTCGGCATGCACATCTTTGCTACTAATAAAGAAAAGCTCAAAGGGTACGGGTTCGGGAAATCTCTTTTGGTCTGGATGACCCGTGATCCTGCATATTACGAATCCAACGATACCCGGCTGCAGCTCTACCGGTCTGACAATAACATCGACATGGAACAGGTCCTCGATGCGGTTGTCGTCGAACCAATGTCTCGATACCAGCAGCTGGACATCTACTATGAGCCGAACAAACAGTACATTACAATCTATATAAACGGCGAGGCGAAATTGGCTTATAGGACCTGGTTCGACATAGACAACGGGATCGAGATCGCCCTCCGGTCCTTGGGCACCGGAATCAGCTTCAAAGACCCGATCGTCCGTACCACGGAATAATAACACTTCCTCTCGGCCGGCTGAAAACTAACACAATTATAACACACATTCCATTGTGCGGAGTACGCGAAAACTGTATAGTTCATACTGATAAGAGAAAAGCCAAAATTTTAGTTGCAGATCGTAGTGAAATGGAATACCATTTCACTAGTATTTTTAAGGGAGGAACAGTATGAACAAAAAAAGATTTCTCGTTGTTTTTTTGGTGGTCCTTCTTGTTCCCTTCATCGCTTTCGCCGGAGGGAAAAAGGAAGCGGAACCGGAAGAAAAAGGCCCGGTTTTAGGGAGTGAGGAAAATCCCATTATCTGGTCGTTTGTACCGTCCGGAGAGATGGAAACGGTGGCTGCCGGAGCACAGGAGGTAGCCGATCTTCTCCACGATGAGACCGGCCTCTATTTCGACACGAATGTCGCCACCGAGTATGCCGGTGTTATCCAAGCACTTTCGAGTGATCCACCCGAAGCCCACATGGCGTCCTTGGCCACCTTCGCGTATGTCTTGGCTGCCGATCGAGGCGTTGCCGATGCCGCCCTTATTTCGGTGCGGTACGGCAGTCCTACCTACAACGGACAGCTGATTGCCCATGTCGATACCGGTATATCTTCGGTCGAAGAACTCGCCGGCCACACCTTTGCCCGGCCCGACCCTCTCTCCACGAGCGGCTGGATCATTCCCATGCTCACCATGAAAGCGGCCGGGGTTAATCCCGATACCGATCTCAAGGAAGTTGTCGATGCGGGGAGCCACGACTCGGTAGTTGCAGCAGTATACAACAAGGATGTTGATGCGGGGGCCTGCTATGTCGATGCGAGAAGCAGCATAGAAGATGACCACCCCGATGTCATGGACAAAGTGGCCGTAATCGCAATATCCGCCGACATTCCAAACGACGGAGTACAATTCCATCCAGACTTTTCCCAGGACATGAGAGAGCAGATCGTAAAAGCGCTATTGAAAATTGCCGGGACGGAAGAAGGGACGGAGGCACTCAAGGTCGCTTACTCATGGACCGATTTGGAACGCCACGGTGACGACTTCTACGATCCGTTCCGCCAAGTCCTCCAGGCTTCCGGTATGGACGTCGAAGAATTGATAAAATAAATAAAATTCAGGCCGGCAGCTTGTCTACCGGCCATTTTTTCCTATACACTGAGGGCACTCATGCTCGAGGTACGAAACCTTACAAAAATTTACAATGATGGGACCAAAGCACTTTCCGATGTGAGTTTCACCGTTGAAGACGGCGAGTTTCTCGTTATTATCGGACTATCCGGGTCCGGGAAATCCACTCTTCTTCGCTGTATCAACCGGCTTATCGAACCTACCGAAGGAGAAATCATACTTGACGGGGTCAACATTACCAAAGCCCCGGCAAAAGAGCTCCGTCACATTCGACGAAAGATCGGGATGATTTTTCAGCACTTCAATCTGGTAAACCGTTCTGCCGTAATCACAAACGTGCTGGCGGGACGGCTCGGTTATATTCAGCCGTGGACAAGTATCATCCACCGATTTTCGAATTCGGACAAAAAAGCGGCGAGACAGGCCCTTGAGAAGGTAGGCATCACTGATCAGGCCCATAAGAGGGCCGATGAACTGTCCGGAGGTCAGCAGCAGCGGGTCGGTATTGCCCGCGCTCTGATGCAGGAGCCCAGTCTGGTATTGGCGGATGAACCGGTTGCCAGCCTCGACCCCGTGCTCGCCCACACAATATTGGGATATCTCGAAAAGATGAATGCGGAATCACGAATAACCGTCCTCTGCAGCCTTCATTATCTGGATTTGGTCCAGCGGTACGCGACCCGCGTTATCGGGTTAAAAGACGGTTTCGTTGTCTACCACGGCACCAGAGAAGACATCAGGAACATGACCGACGAACAGTTCAAAGAAATCTACGGAGAAGAGGCCGAACGGGTCAGTGCCGGGCCGGCCGAAGTTGGGCCGGCGAAAACAGAAGGGGGAGATGTGCTGTGAATGCATTGACAAAAAAAAAGCCGTCCGGAATATCTCCTTCGGCTGCGGCAGTTGCCTCCCTCATCATTCCGGGATTAGGACAGATTCTCACTCGGCAGATCAAACGGGGACTACTCCTGCTCGGTTCGATGGGCACAATTATTGCTCTCTTTGCATGGCGGGTACATTTGCTTGCCCATCGGGAACCGGACGCCTGGGCAAAATTGGGAAAAGCGTTCGACCGGCGCCCTCTTTTTGTCATCATTATTATCGGGGGATTTGCCCTTATCTGGCTGTGGAATGCATGGGATTCCTACAAAGCAGCCGGAGAGGGTAAAAAGGGGAAAACAGGCGCCTTTATCATAGTAATCGTTGTTCTGTTCGTCTTGGGATGGCAGATAAGCCAGATCAATCCGGTAAAAGCGGTCACCGAGCTTCCCGACGCCATCCCCCCGCTTATGAAAGTACTCTGGCCCTGGGAAGCTGCTGTAACAAGAGCGGAAGAGGAGGTGTCCGCGGGACAAGACCTGCTGATCGGCTGCGATGAGGGGGAACTGCCCGAAAGGGCGGAAAGGGGACCGGGAGGGCCGTATCTCCATGTCGAGCCGCTCTGCGGAGATCTCTCCACACGGGATGAAAACAACAACATCGTCGAGGGGACCATACTCACGGTCCGAGGGGAGGGGTATGAACCCAATACGGTAACCCAGATCTGGTGGACAGACCCTATCGGCAACGAGTTCCGCCCCAGATATGAAGGAGAATACGTTACCACGACGACGGACGAGAACGGAAGCTTTGAGCTGAAACTTGCCATGCCGTACCGGCTTATCCCTCCATCGGCAAGGGGGGCCCAGTACCACCGTATCGAGGCCCGTCAAATTTCGCAAGTAGGACCGCTTCTGCCCAGCGAACCGCTCCTTCTCACGATAAACAGAATGGTGGAAACCATTGTCATGGGGATGATGGCTACCATCTTCGGTATTATCTTTGCAATTCCGATCAGTTTTTTGGCCGCACGCAACCTCATGTCCGGTTCCTGGCTTTCCATGACCATCTACTACATTACCCGGACCATTCTCAACATCGTACGGGCGATCGAACCGCTTATCTGGGCACTAATTGCCGTGGTGTGGGTCGGATTGGGCCCGTTCGCGGGCATTATCGCCCTTACCTTCCATTCCATAGCGGCCCTGGGGAAACTGTACTCCGAAGCAATCGAGAACATCGACAAAGGGCCGATCGAGGCGATCCAGGCCACGGGGGCTTCCCGGCTTCAGACCATCATGTTTGCCGTCGTGCCCCAGATGATTCCTCCTTTTGTCTCATTTTCCATCTACCGCTGGGACATCAACGTCCGCATGTCTACCGTCATCGGTCTTGTCGGAGGCGGTGGTGTCGGGTTCATCCTCATCCAGTACATCAGACTGTTAGACTACAGGGCCGCGGGAATTGCAGTGTGGTTTATCGCGATCACCGTAGCTATACTGGATTATGTCAGTTCCGAAATAAGGCAGAAGTTTGTATAAAGAGGAGTGTACCGAATGTTGACCAATCCTGCATTTCTCTGGGGGGTGTTGGGCGTTGTTTTAATTGCTGCCGAACTGCTTATTCCAGGTTTTGTTATCTTTTTTTTCGGCATGGGAGCGCTGGTCACCGCCCTTCTCTCAGGCATCATCCCGGCAGTTGGTTCCGGTTTCGGCTGGCAGGGGCTCGTCTGGGGGGCCGCTTCGGTGGGCTCTCTCATTGTTTTACGCCGCAGATTTTCGAAGACCTTTCGAGGCACTGTGTTCAATCCGATCTCTAACAGAGATGTCGGGAAAAGTGCTGCCGTTACCGAACCGATCTCCCCGGAAAACCCCGGTCGGGTCCGCTACCAGGGCACTACCTGGAAAGCGGTAAGTTATACGGAATCTTTCGGGCCCGGAGAAAGAGTCGAAATCATTAAAGAAGAGAACCTTACCCTCGTCGTCACTACACCGTTCTTGGAAAAGGAGGATTAATCGATGAGTTTTATTTTTGTCTATATCGCCGTTGCTCTGGTCATGTTGCTGTTCTTCAAGCTGATTCGGATCGTCTCCGAAGCTGAATCGTACATCATCGAGCAGTTCGGCAAATACAAACGGACCCTCGGTTCGGGGTTCCACCTGATAATCCCGGTCATTCAAAAAGTAGCATATAAGGTGGAGCTCCGAGAACAGGTAATCGATGTCGAACCGCAGATATGCATAACCAGTGACAATGTGCAGGTTGCGGTCGACGGGATCCTCTACCTCAAGGTAATCGATCCGGCCAAAACGAGCTACGGAATCGATAACTACCGGTTCGCCACCGCCCAACTGGCGAAAACAACTATGAGATCGGAGATCGGCAAGCTCGAGCTGGACAAGACGTTCTCCGAACGGGACAGCTTAAACGATGCCATTGTAAAAGCGATTGATGAAGCAAGCGACCCCTGGGGAATAAAGGTCACCCGCTACGAGATCAAAGACATCACTCCAACCGAAGGGGTAGAAAAAGCGATGGAGCAGCAGATGCGGGCCGAGCGGGAAAAACGCGCCGAGATTCTATCCAGCGAAGGGGTAAAAGAGTCCCGGATCAATGTGTCTAAAGGAGAGCGGCAATACGCGATAAATCTAAGCGAAGGTGAACGACAGCGCCGTATTAATGTTGCACAAGGCAGGGCGGAGGCCATCGAAATCACCTCCAAAGCAACCGCAGAAGGGCTCCGGATGGTCGCTGAGACACTCAATCTGCCTAAAGGGAAAAATGCAATGGCACTGCGGCTTGCAGACCAGTATATCGCCCGGTTCGGCAGTATCCTCGAGCAGGTAGACACCTCGGTCCTTCCGGTCGAAGTTGCCCAGCTCAAATCGTTAGTGGAAGCTGTACTGCCGGATGCAAAAGGAGGTGCCCAATGAACCCCTATCTTCCTTTATTAATAATTCTCGGACTTTTCGGACTGGTTATTCTCGTATCGTTGGCCCGCAGCATCCGTATTGTTCCCGCCCAGTCCGCTCTGGTCGTAGAACGGCTGGGAAAATACATAAAGACATTGGAAGCGGGGTTCCATCTCCTGGTGCCCTTTATCGATAAAGTTACATACAAGCATAACCTCAAAGAGCAGGCAATCGATGTCCCCGCTCAGGAGTGTTTTACCTGGGACAATGTAAAGGTGCGGGTCGACGGAGTACTGTATATGAAAATTGTCGATCCGAGACGGGCGAGCTACGGCATCACAAATGCACGATACGCCACGATCCAGCTTGCCCAGACAACAATGCGTTCGGTCATCGGCAAGCTCGAGCTGGACCGCTCTTTCGAAGAGCGGGGCCAGATCAACGGGGAAGTAGTCAAGGCGGTAGACGAGGCAAGCGATCCCTGGGGTATAAAAGTGTCTCGATACGAGATCCAAAACATCAACGTCTCCGAAAACATCCTCGAGGCAATGGAAGTACAAATGCGCTCGGAACGTGAAAAGCGGGCCGAAATCGCCAAGAGCTTAGGTGAGATGGAATCTAAGATCAACTATTCCCAGGCAGCAAAAGAGGAAGCCATCAACAAGAGCGAGGGGGAAAAACAGCGGGTCATCAATGAGGCCGAAGGACAGGCCCAGGAGATTCTCGCTATGGCCCAAGCAACGGCCCAAGGCATCAAAAACGTAGCAGCGGCGCTCGAACGCTCCGGAGGAGAGGATGCAGCGACCCTTCAGATTACCGAGCAGTACATCGAACAGCTGAAGGCCCTGGAAAAAGATTCTACAAAAATAATCCTTCCCATGGACTTAAACGATATGCGGCAAATGGTCCGCAAAGTGGAGGATTTTTTAAAGAGATAGCAAACAATAATTGACTTTTTTTGCAAAATCCTGTATATTTACTTTCAGTTTTTGAATGTGTATTGCTTCGTGTTTTCGATTAAAGAATAGTGTTCAGCTTTTTTAAGTCCTGCCTTTTTTTTAATCCTTTAAATACAAAAGTAAGTGCCTTTCGAAAAGATTTTTGTTCTATTAAAGGAGTATCTATGAACAACAAAATTTATGTAGGAAACCTAAACTACAACACCACCGAAGATGATCTTCGGAACCTGTTTTCCCAGTACGGGACCATCGAATCGGTCAATATCATTACCGACCGGTTCTCCGGACAGTCAAAGGGTTTCGGTTTCATTGAAATGAGTGACGGCGAAGAAGCGAAACAAGCTATCGCCGGAATGGACCAGCAGGAATTAGGAGGGCGGACCCTCAAAGTAAATGAAGCCCGGGAAAAACGGAACGACAATCGCCGTAATTTCTAATGTAAGAATGGAATGATTCAAGGCCGCGGCTTGTTAAGCTGCGGCTTTTTTTTACTCCGATGAAAGATTAGAGATTTTTTCTATTGTCCTGAATATCTAAACCACGATCGGTCATGAAGTCGTCAGTAAATTTATAAACAGATTTATGGTGGTAATGTAACGCCGCGCCCGCTCACTAAGACCGAGCTCAGTATCGAGTAGCGCTTCCGTATAGAGAGTAATAGTGGAAAAATGATCCGAGGCATCAAGGCGAAACTCGGA
>CAZQKT010000031.1:0-29351 GCA_964594055.1 uncultured Spirochaetales bacterium | reverse complement strand
AGTGAAAAACATCAACGAGTTCCAGCGTTTCGTCAACTCCCGCCGAAATCATTGATACTGTTGAAAAGCAGTTAGCCAGAAGTCGGACTTGAACCGACGACCTGCTCATTACGAGTGAGCTGCTCTACCGCTGAGCTATTCTGGCCGGTAATCGATACCTTACACCGACCGCCTTAAAAAAATCAACCGGTTTTACTGACCGGGCTTCCTTCGATATTAAGGTTTGCAGCGGGACACCGATAATCTCAGTAAGGAGGAGCCTAGCGTGATACGAGGAGTATATACCGGTGCGAGCGGCATGGTCGCCCAGATGCACCGAATGGACCAGCTGTCTAATAATCTGGCCAATGTCGATGTAACCGGCTATAAAAAAGACACCTCCATCCATAAAGCGTTTCCGGAACTGATGATTCGGCGTCTAAACGATGACGGTGTGTACACATTTCCCATCGGGTCTATGGACACCGCCCCTGTGGTCGGAAAACTGGGCACGGGTGTGGAGATGAATGAAGCATATACCGATTTTACGCAAGGGCCTCTCAAAGAAACCGGGAACCCGTTCGATGCGGCCATCGAGGGAGAGGGGTTTTTTGTAATCGACACCCCGATAGGTGAGAGGTATTCGAGAAACGGTACGTTTGTCTTAGGAAAAGAAGGACTGCTTCTTACCAAAGACGGCATGCCGGTACTCGGTCAAAACGGTCCCATCCGGATAAAGAAGAACAACTTCGTCATCGACGAGAAGGGTAATGTGTTTCAGAACGCCAGATATGCAGGAGATCCGGAAAGGCTCGTCTCATTAGAAGAGAACGAATGGGAAGACGCGGAGTTCGTCGACAAACTGCAGCTCGTTGATTTTGACCGGACGAGGTATCTGAAAAAAGAAGGGACATCACGCTGGCGAAGTACGGTAGAATCGGGCGGGCCGGTCCAGCTTACCACTGATGACCCAGCGAAGGTGCGGCAGGGATTTTTGGAATCTTCCAATGTAAATCCCGTCACGGCGATGGTGAATATGATCGAAGTAAACAGAGCGTACGAGGCGAACCAAAAAGTCGTTCAAACCCAGGATTCGCTTACCAATAGACTGATAAACGATGTGGTAAAGATATAAGGAGGAGCTGAATCATGATGCGATCACTATGGACTGCCGCTTCCGGCATGATCGGACAGCAGTTCAATATCGATACAATTTCCAATAACCTTTCGAATGTGAACACAACCGGCTTCAAGAAAAACCGTGCTGATTTCGAAGACCTTCTCTATCAAACCTCCCGGATTGCGGGAACCCCGGCTACTGAAGTGACTGTCGTTCCTACCGGAATACAGGTCGGCCACGGCGTAAAGGTTGCTGCAAGCCAGAAAATGTTCACCCAGGGTTCACTGCAGAACACGGGGAATGAAAGCGATATTGCGATCGAAGGGGAGGGGTTTTTCAGGGTCCTTCTCTACGACGGCTCATACGCCTATACCCGGGACGGTTCGTTCAAAATAGACAGTAACGGACAACTGGTAAATGCGAACGGCTATCGGGTGATGCCGGAAGTAATTTTACCGGAAAACTTTATTCGGGACAGTCTTACTATCTCCAAAGACGGCCGTATTACGGTCAAAGTCCCCGGCTCAGACGATCCGATCGAAGTGGGACAGATGGAGCTGTACCGGTTTATAAACCCGGCCGGCATGCAGGCAATCGGTGAGAACCTCTTCAAGGTAACAAACGGTTCCGGCGATGCAATCCCGGGAAGGCCGGGATTCGAAGGTATGGGAAAGACGATCCAAAAGTTTCTCGAAATGTCTAATGTCTCTGTAGTAAAAGAGATGGTAAATATGATCGTAGCGCAGCGTGCGTACGAGTTGAACTCGAAGGCGATCCAGACTTCGGATACAATGCTCGGCATCGCAAATAATTTAAAACGGTAATGAAACCTAAACTGATTTTATTGCTATATTTTTCCGTTGTTCTTCTCACTTTAGGAGGCCGCATAGCTGCAGTCGAGCTCTACCTCAGGCCCTCCATCGAACCACAGGGACAATTTTTGAAAATGGAAGATATCTTTGTACCTACGAAAACAGGTGGAATCACTATTCGCGGTAGTGGGAAAATACCCCATCCGGCAGAGAAACCTGCTCTTCTTGCGGGTGCAGAGGTGCGGAAAGCTTTCATGCCGTTTCTATCGAGCTCAATTGATTCTGAAAACATCACGGTAGTAGGCGGATATACTGTCTTTTTGCCTGATTCTCTTCCGGCAGAAGAAAAACCGCTCTACCGGGCGCTGTTTGAACAGTTAAAAGAGAAGACAACATTCCCCGTCACCCGTATCGAAGCATCCATACAGGATGTTAATCGATACGGATACGGACTAAGTAAAAATACAGGGGAGGTGTTTCGTGTAGTACCGTTAGATGCGGGCAATAGAACTACTGAAAGCAGTGAGCATCCTCCGGGACCGCTTTACATACAAGCTGAGGTAACCGCTTACGCTGTTTGCGCTGTAACTGCCGTACCGCTTCGGTGGGGTGATCCGCTAAACAGCGCAACAGTCGAGTTTAGAGAAGTAGAAGTTCCGATCGGGAAACTCGATTCTCTTATTGCAGAATCTTTCCCTATCAATGTATACGAAATGCGCACAAGTAAAAATCCCGGAGATATTATTTTTTCTTCAGACATCAAAAAAGTAACGATGGTCCGGGCCGGTAAACCGATTACGATCCACTATGCCCGCAACACTATACGTCTTATTCTGAGAGGAAAAGCTTATACCTCCGGCGGGTTCCAAGAGATCGTGACGATACAGCCTGAAAACAGCACGAAAAAACTGGATGCTGAAGTTGTCGGTTATTCGGAGGTGCGTATTGAAGTTCGGTAAAGTTTTAATTCTGATGGTCCTCGCCGCGGTGACGGCTCAGGCGCAGGAGGCGGAACAGACCACGGTACGGATAAAAGATATTGCGTATATTGAAGGGGTACGGGAAAATCAATTGTTGGGGTTTGGACTGGTAACCGGTCTTGACGGAAAGGGAGACAGCTCGGAATCCGTATTGCTTAAAAAAACACTGAAAAACCTTATCAACAGTTTTAGTATTTCGATAGAAGAAAATGATGTAAGAAGCAGAAACTGCGCGGCAGTAATTGTCACTGCAGACATCCCTCCATTTGTACGGCCTGGAGACAGAATTTCAGTCGGAGTTTCGAGTGTAGGAGATGCGAAAAGCCTTGAAGGGGGGATACTCCTGCAAACGAATCTGCAGGCGGGTAACGGAACAGTGTATGCTGTAGCACAGGGGATGCTTACCACTTCGACACGAAGAGATGCTGTTAAAACTGTCGCAACGGTCCAAGACGGTGCAATCGTTGAGCGGGAAGTGCTTTCGACCTTTTTCGAAAACAACTCGGTTTCCTTAGTTCTCTACAACCCCGATTTTTCGACTGCCTCTTCGGTGGCATCTGCCGTTGCGGAAACATTTCCCGAAGCAGAAGTCAATCCGGTGGACGCCTCACTTATAACGGTCAGTTTGCCCCAAGAGTATGAGGACAATCCGGTCGGTTTTATTTCCAGGCTGGAGAGGCTCGAGATCAATCCCGATTTTGCTGCAAAGGTCGTTATAAATCCCCGTTCAGGTGTTGTGGTGTTTGGAAAGGATGTTAAAATCGGTAGAGTGGCTGTATCCTATAAAGAGGACAATATTCAGGTAGGAACACCGTTCGGCGGCAATGAAAAAAAAGAACAATTTATGATAGAAGATGACACGACCGTAGAAGATCTGATTACCGTGCTCCAGGAGGTCGGTTTAAAAACGGACGTTATTATAGAAATTTTGAAAGCAATCGAAAAAACCGGTGCATTATTCGGAAAACTGGTCATTATGTAGGGGAGAGAGTCTACTATGGATATAAACAGTATAGGGATGCTTCAGTATCAGCAGCTCGTCGGTACTCAGCAGTTGGAAAACAAGGCGCAAAACAACGAGTTAAAAGAGGCCTGTCAAGACTTTGAAGCGATTTTTATAAAACAAATGCTCGATTCAATGAAAAAAACGGTCCCGGAAAATGGACTGCTCCAAGGCGGAATGGCGGAAGATATTTTCGAAGATATGTTATATCAGGAATACGCCTCAATTATTTCTAAAAGCGGTGATTTAGGTGTAGCGGAAATGGTCTATAAGCAATTGTCACATTATAATATATCAAAAGAAAAAATGTATTAAAAAGTATACACTTTACCATTTAGAAAACATGCCGTTCTTTGCTATGTGAATAAGTAATTACAGTATAATAAAATAAGAAATACGTAATACATTTGTTTCGGTTGGCATGAATCCTGCAAATATGTTTGTGAGGTGTGCTGATACTATGAAAAACCGAGAATTCAACAGTGAGGATAACCTCCAAGCTTATTTTAACAGAATACGCAGAATTCCCCTCCTTAATTTTGAAGAGGAAATTGAACTCTCTAAACAGATCCAGCGGGGGAATGAAGTTGCTAAACAACGGCTCATCGAAGCAAATCTCCGTCTTGTGGTTAAAATTGCAAGAGGTTATATGACAAATGATGTTTCTCTTATCGATCTTGTCCAGGAAGGGAATGTAGGTCTGATAAAAGCGGCAAGCAAATTCGACCATAAGAAAAATGTACGGTTTTCAACCTATGCTGCATGGTGGATAAAACAGTCAATAGCCCGAGCTTTATCGAATAAACGAAGATCTATCCGTCTTCCTCACAGAAAAGAAGAGATGTTAAAAAAAATACAAAAGACATACACTGTGCTCAGCCAGAAATATCTCCGCCGGCCCTCTACGGAAGAGATTGCTGAAGAGTTGAATATGAAGCCCGAGGACGTGCTGTCCATTCTCTCTGCTGCTAACGCGGTCGTCTCCCTCGAAACCGAAACAAACGAAGATTCAGGAACACTCATGGACCTCTGTGAGGACTCATCGTTTGATCCGGATAAAGAATTAATAGAAAAGAGCATGCACGAAGAGACCATGAAGTTTCTAGAACACTTGTTAGATAGAGAGAAAAAAATACTGATGTACCGTTTTTCTTTCTACGGAAATGAAAAATATACGTTAAAACGGATTGGAGAAGAACTCGGTATTTCTCCGGAAACGGTCAGGCAAATAGAGAAAAGGGCGATAAAAAAGCTGCAGGAACATGCCGATGAATTAAGAGAGTATGTCTATAACTAACTAAGCGTACTCGTTAGTAACGGCGTGGCAAATACAAAACGGAACCGGACCTACATCTTACTAGTTGGTATTATTGTCTCCCTTATTGTACTCCTCTCCGTACTAGAGGGACGGAGTACGGAAGTGGAAAACGTTTCATCGGAGACACCGCCAACTCAAAACAGCGTTGTCAGTGAACCCAAACCGTTAGAGAAAAAAAAAGAACTTCCACCACAAGCGAACCGGCTGTTTATCATCATCGATGATGTCGGGTACAATTCATCTCAACTCGAACCGTTTTTAAAACTGGATTATCCGATTATTTTTTCAGTACTTCCGAGTCTACCACATACCAGAGCAGCCGCAGAAAAGATTACAGCCGCCGGCAAGGAGGTTATGCTTCACCTCCCTATGGAGGCCAAGAACGGAAAGGACCCCGGACCCGGTGCTGTTTATGCGGACATGGAGAGGTCAGGTATTGAGAAAGTTGTTCGAAAACACCTCGACGAATTGCCCGAAGCCAAGGCGGTCAACAACCATATGGGTTCCCTTATCACCGAGGATAGCGGAATCATGGAGATTATCCTTGCGGTAGCAAAACAGAGAAATATTGTATATATTGACAGCCTTACAACATCGAAATCGGCAGTTCCTGTGGTGAGTAAAAAACTAAGAATACCGTATTTCAGCAGGGACATCTTCCTCGACAATAAAAAAGAGAAATCTTCCATGGCGGAGGCGCTTTATGAGGGTATAAAAATTGCTTCGAAGAAGGGCAGTGCCATCCTCATCGGGCATATCAGGTCGGCTGAACTGGCAGAGGTTATCAGAGAGTCCGGACCGCTCTTAGAACAGTTCGATGTGAAAATCGTCGGTTTGGAAAAGTTGGTAGAACAGATTCCATTAGCGAAGGAAGAATCTCATGAACATACTTGGCATTGAAACATCCTGTGACGAATGCAGCGCTGCGGTTGTTATGGATGGAAAAACAATTAGAAGCAATGTCGTTGCGACCCAGATTGAAATACATCGACCCTACTATGGTGTCGTCCCTGAAATCGCTTCCCGCATGCATACCGAATGGATCCGGGCAGTAGTTGACAAATCGTTAAAAGAGGCCGGAATAGAAAAAGAAGAGGTTGACGGTGTTGCCGTTACCAATAGACCGGGTTTAGTAGGTTCTCTTCTCGTCGGGCTCTCCTTTGCAAAGGGGTTTGCCTACAGTTTAAGAGTTCCTCTCTGCGGAGTAAATCATATCGAAGCCCATCTCTATGCCCCCCATCTCGAGTATGATATTACCTATCCGTATGTAGGGGTTATTGTCTCAGGGGGACACACGATCATAGCAGTTGTCAAAGATGTCGATACCATGGAAGTGCTCGGGACTACTATTGATGATGCCTGCGGGGAGGCGTTCGATAAGGTTGCTAAACACTATAAACTCGGGTTTCCGGGCGGTGTTGTAATCGATAAACTTGCCTCTGCAGGCAATCCGGACGCATTCAGCTTCCCGTTTCCTTCGTTGCACAAGGGGGACCACACGTTCGATGTCTCATATTCGGGATTAAAAACCGCAGTTATCAACCAGCTCGATCAGTTTTGGAATAAGCAGCACGAAAAATCAAACGAAAATATTGCCGCGGCCTTTCAAAAAACTGCTATCGATATTCTTGTATCGAGAATCGAGAAAGCAGTGGAATACACCGGCTTGAACACCGTTGTTTTAGGCGGCGGTGTTGCCGCAAACAGCTATTTGCGAGAGCGGGTACAAATGATTAAAGACAAGACCTTTATCTTCCCCTCACTCGCCCTTTGCACGGACAACGGGGCGATGATTGCGGGCTTAGGATATCATTATCTAAAGCGCGGTGATGTTGCGCCACTGAGTATCAACGCTTCTGCGAGAGTGGCGAATTACCGGAAAACCTACCCATGACTTGATTCTGCAGTCTCAATTTCCGATTCTTTGTTAAAGAGTTCGCTGAGGTCCTCATCCGATTCGTAGAGGTGGAATGCTTTTGGTTCCGGTGAGTGTATGAGAGTGTCCGCAATGGTATCGATCGATCTCGAGAAAGGAGAAGAAGGGAAGAGGACCCGAAGAGGGACCCGTTCGAGAATCGAACGTGACGCTTTTTGTTCGAACCCGATGTACCCGATGTATTCGATAGTAAGCTGTAGATTATTTCCCACAATTTCACGCAGTTTCGAGCCTAAAACCAAATCTCTCTCCGATTTACCCATATTCATGATAATCCGGGGATAGAAATTGGCAAGCTGTTGTTCAGCAAACTGTGCGGAAGAATCTGAGATCTGTTTTAGGTTTTCGATGAGGTTTGTAAAAGTAACGTCACCGCCTTCTATTCGTTGGGTAAGGAAATTTTGGATAGCGGTACGCTCCTCGCTTTTCGAGGGGAAACTGCGGTAAAGCATACGGTACACTGCCGATTTGATAAAAGAATAGGAATTGAGAATTGCAGTTGTTTCCGGAACGGTAACAATGATCCCCGAATATGATGTGAGAAAAAAATCGAGCGTGTTGAATGCAGACCCCCCTCCTAAATCGAGAAGAATAAAATCGGCAGTAAGATTGGGGATGTCCTTAATGATTTTTTTCTTGACAAAATACTGTAAATTTGCGGTCCCCGGTAAAAGAGAATCACCGGGAATAAAAAAAAGTTTAGGGACATCGGTTGGAATTATAAGTGATTCGAGTGTCGGAGTCTGTTTATAAATGTAATTCCCGATACCGGGGTTGCGGTTCTTCACACCGAGGCAGGTATGCAGATTTGATCCGCCGAGATCGAGGTCGATAAGAATAACTGTTTTACCCTTTTTTGCTAAAGCAACGCCGAGGTTGGCAACGAGCAGGGTTTTCCCGACTCCGCCCTTACCACTGGCAACTGGAAGTAGAGTATTCATTATAGACAAACAATAGAGTAAACCTGTTCAAAATTCAAGATTGATTGACACAACAATGCTTTCATATTATTCTCATTTTGTGGAAAACAGTCTATATAAAGTACTTATCATATATTCTCCTAATAATGCACAACTCAAACGGTTTTCAAAAACAATAAAAAAATTTTTTAATACAAACCGTTATGCAGTAACAATACAAGAATCCGGTATAACCTCTGTCCCCGATATCACCGCCTCCGATATTATTTTTTTCGGAGCGGATCAAGCAGGCGAACAATTTCTGCGCGGGGGTTTTTCAGAATTGAACCGTGCATTAACAGGTATTAACCTCGCTCCGAGACATACCGGTTTATTCAGCTACGGTTCTGCCGATGCTCTCATCTCGCTCGAGAAGATGATCGCAGATACCGGCATGACGGTAGCAGATAAAAAACCGGTCATTACGTTACTCGGTAAGAAACCTGAGCAATATATAGAAAAATGGATAAAAACAGTACAAACAAAATTCGAGGAAGCAGTCCATGACGGAAAACTACGATCTTGACAGCGCTATTCGAAAAGTTCCCGATTTTCCCAAAAAAGGTGTTCTTTTCTATGACATTACGAGCATTCTGATCAATCCGGAGGCGTTTCGTTACTGTATCGATAAAATGGTCGATCTCTACGGGAAAAAGGATTTAGGTGGCGTTGCTGCCGTTGAAGCGAGAGGATTTCTGTTTGCAGCTCCTTTTGCGGAGAAGCTCGGCCTTCCGATTATTCTTGTAAGAAAAGAGGGCAAACTGCCCGGAGCCAAATTGTCGAAGCGGTTCAGTCTCGAGTACGGCGAAGATAGTATCCAGATCCACAAATCGGATATACCATCCGGTAAAGAGATTCTGCTTGTGGATGATTTGGTCGCTACGGGCGGTACCCTCCGCGCAGCCGAGGAATTGATTACGGAAGGGGGCGGTATTGTCAACGACATTTTCTGTGTTGTAGGACTCCCTTTTCTCAACTATAAAAAGATGCTTCCCGATGTGACCGTAACAACACTCGTTGATTACCACGGAGAATAGACTCTCCTTTATTGACAAATACCAGCAGCTGTATTATTTTACTGTTTGAAGTAAACATTGTCCGGTTGTGTAATGGTAGCACGCAAGATTCTGGTTCTTGTTGTGGGGGTTCGAGTCCTCCCCGGACAGATAGGCGGCCCCTTCGTCTATCGGCTAGGACGGGAGATTCTCATTCTTCAAAGAGGGGTTCGATTCCCCTAGGGGCTATGGGAAAAGCGGTTTTGTAAATACAGGACCGCTTTTTTATGTTCGCCCGGCAGGGCGAACCCACCTTCCATGCCCACAATGTGGGGCCCACAATGTGGGGCACAAAAAGGATAGAGCATCCGTGGACCACAATTGCTTTTTAGTACTTCAGGACGGCACCTGCTACTCAGGAATATCATTCGGGCACAAACCGCTTTCTATAGAAGAACTTTCGGAAGAGGCGCTCTATCAAAAAGGCGCAGGTGAGGTGATTTTTAATACTGCGATGAGCGGTTACCATGAAATAGTTACCGATCCCTCCTATACAGGACAGCTTGTCGTCATGACCTATCCCCACATCGGCAATTACGGAACGGATGAGGTCTGGTCTGAAAACGGGCCTGAGCATGAAAAACGGCCGTCCGTAAAGGCAGCAGGGTGTGTCGTCCGTTCCCTTTCCCGGGGGCCTGTGCCGAAGGGGAGAAAAACACTCCACGATTATTTGATAGAACAGAGAACACCGGGAATATCTGATATAGACACCAGGGCCCTTACTATAAAAATACGGGATGAAGGCAATCCCTTAGGCGTCGTTGTCTCCTCCGGCCGTTCAGGTCGGGACAGCCTCGAGCCCGAAGAAGTAAAAACGTGTACGCGGTTTCTCGACTCGTTCCCTCCGATGGTTGGAAGAGATCTAGTCGGTGAAGTCGGCTCAACCGAAAAGACCGATATAAACAAATCGGGCACGAGGGCCCATGTAGCGCTTTTCGATTTCGGTATAAAGGCAAATATCATCCGAGAACTTACGAATCTCGATTGCCGCATCACTCTCTTCCCCCACGTCTCGACTACTGAAGAGATTTTAGCGGCAGGCCCGGATGCAGTGCTGCTGTCCAACGGGCCCGGAGACCCGGCAGTCTTAGATCACGCCATACAGGTTGCCAAACAACTAATCGGTACAATCCCTCTTTTCGGTATCTGTCTCGGTCATCAACTTATCAGTCTGGCTTTGAAAGCGAAGACGTACAAAATGACGTTCGGCCATCACGGTGCGAACCATCCGGTAAGAGACGAGATTACAGGAAGGGTGTTCGTTACTTCCCAGAACCACGGTTTTGCAGTCGAAGAGCGGAGCCTTCCGGACGACGTTTCAGTGTGGATGAAGAACGCCAACGACGGGTCGGTGGAGGGGATCTTCCACAACGAATTACCCATCCGTTCAGTGCAGTTTCACCCGGAAGCGGCACCGGGGCCGCGGGATTCTTTGTGGATTTTCAAACGGTTTCTACAGGAACTGGAGAAAAAATAACAATACAATAACAATACGGGAACGAGGAGAACGGAGAAGTGCCGGCGAGACGGGACATCAAAAAAATTATGATTATCGGGTCCGGTCCAATAGTCATTGGGCAGGCTTGTGAGTTCGATTATTCAGGTACTCAGGCTGTCAAAGCACTCAAGGAAGAGGGATATGAAGTTATTCTCTACAATCCTAATCCTGCTACGGTTATGACTACCCCCGGGATAGCAGATACAATCTACACCGAACCGATCGCTCTGCCTTACCTCGAAGAGGTCATAAAACAGGAACGGCCCGATGCACTGCTGCCGACCATGGGCGGACAGACCGCCTTGAATGCCACACTGCTCCTCGAGAAAGAAAAAATATTGGAACGGTATGGGGTGGAGGTGATCGGGGCGAGTATCGAATCGATCGAAGTTGCCGAGTCGCGAGGTGCGTTTAAACAAGTAGCGGACAGTATCGGGCTTAACAGTCCTTCATCTGTACTGGTCAATTCGATTACGGAGGCGGAGGCTTTTAAAAAACAGACCGGGCTTCCCCTGATTATACGCCCGAGCTATACCTTGGGAGGGCAGGGCGGAAGTATTGCCTACACTGAAGATCAGCTTGCATCACTTATAGAAAAAGCCCTTATGGAAAGCCCGGTAAAAGAGGCTTTGCTGGAAGAGTCGCTTATCGGGTGGAAAGAGTTTGAGATGGAGGTCATGAGAGATACGGCCGACAATGCTGTTATTATCTGTTCTATCGAAAATATAGACAGCATGGGGGTGCACACCGGAGACAGTATCACAATTGCGCCTATTCAAACGCTCTCCGACCGTGAGTATCAGCACATGAGGAGTGCATCCCTCGATGTGTTGCGTGCTGTAGGAGTCGACTGCGGAGGATCGAACGTGCAGTTTGCGGTCAAACCGGATACGGGAGAGATGGTCGTCATAGAGATGAATCCGCGGGTCTCGCGTTCCTCAGCTCTGGCAAGTAAGGCGACCGGTTTTCCTATTGCCCGCTGTTCAGCGAGGCTTGCTGTCGGATTCACCTTAGACGAGATTCTAAACGACATTACCGGGAGTACGGTCTCCTGTTTTGAACCGGCACTCGATTACTGTGCGGTAAAGGTCCCCAGGTTTGAATTCGATAAGTTTCCCACCGGGTATGAGGAGCTCGGTACCCAGATGAAGTCTGTTGGAGAATCGCTCGCTTTAGGAAGGACTTTTCCCGAGGCGCTCAATAAGGCAATCCGGGCGGCGGAGTTCGGGTATGACGGAATCGAAGAGTTTAAAAACAAAAGTGATGATTATATCGAACAGGTACTGACCACACAGCACCCCCTGCGGATTTTTGCAGCGTACACCATGTGCAAGCGTCACGGAGAAGAGGGGGCTGCGGCACTGTGTGCTCAGACCAAATACGATGCTTGGTTTGTCAATCAGCTCGTGGAACTGGCAGCTTTAGAAAAGCAGCTGACTACATCCGTGGAAAGAGGCCCGGAAGGAACTATAAAAATAAACAGAGACCTTCTCTTAGAGGCGAAACGGAACGGTATATCCGATAAAAAAATTGCCGAACTGGTCGATTCGGATGAACAAACCGTATACGATGTACGCCGAAAGGAGAAGATCAAAGCGGTGTATCATTTTGTGGATACCTGTGCAGGAGAGTTCACAGCCCGTACCCCTTATTTTTATTCCACGTACGGTGAAATTGATGAGGGAGCTCCGGTAGGGGAAAACGGTATTATCATACTGGCAAGCGGTCCTAATCGGATCGGACAGGGGCTGGAGTTCGATACCTGCTGTACACTTGCCTCCCTCGCATATCGAAGCGAAGGGAAGAAAACCATCATCATTAACGCAAACCCGGAAACAGTATCCACCGATTTCAATGTTTCCGATCGGCTCTATATGGAACCGCTCACACCCGAACATGTACGAGAAATAATGGATAAGGAAAAAATCCGTGATGTCGTGGTCCAGCTCGGCGGTCAAACACCGCTCAATATGGCCGAAGAACTTACCCGATATGGGGCCTCGATTGTCGGGACTCCGTTAAAAAGTATAGAAGAAGCCGAGGACCGAGGAAAGTTTACCGAGCTTCTCGAAAAGCTGCATCTGCGCCGGCCGATGAACAGGATGGCCAAAAACGAACCGGAAGTAATCGGCCATTCGCAGGATATCGGATTTCCGGTCTTACTTCGCCCCTCCTATGTATTGGGCGGAAAGAGCATGTTTATTGCCTATAATCGAACTGAACTGGATGAGTTTTTAAAACGGGCGGTTACTATTTCCTACGAGCGGCCGGTGCTCGTCGATCAATTTTTAGAGGATGCTTTTGAGTACGACTTGGACGCGATCTGTGACGGGACAAATGTATATATCGCGGGCATCATGCAGCATATTGAGGCTGCGGGGGTCCATTCAGGCGATTCCGCTTGTGTGTTCCCGCCGTTTAAATCCGAACCCCATACCTTAGAAGAGATGAAAGATGCGACTGTTGAGATTGCAAGAACCATCGGAGTGATAGGGTTCTTAAATATTCAATTCGCAGTTAAGGACGGAAAGCTCTATGTGCTGGAGGTCAATCCCCGCGCTTCACGGACGGTCCCCTTTCTCTCTAAAGCGAGCAACGTTAACCTGATCAAAGCGGTAGTTGCTCTCTGGCAGGGCCGTGACCTCGAAGCACAGGGGCTGACGGCGGGTGGCATCGGAGAAGGAAAATGTGTTATTGGTTGGGCTGTAAAGGAAGCTGTGTTTTCATTTAATCGGTTTGTCGGGGCCGACCCCCTGCTCGGACCGGAGATGAAATCAACAGGCGAAGTTATCGGAACGGGAAGCAGTTTCGGAGAGGCGTTTGCCAAAGCACAGAGTGCGGAAAGCAGCCCGCTGCCCACACGAGGATGCGTATTTGTAAGTGTTCATGATAACGATAAACGGACGGTCCTCCCTGTGGTAAAGGACCTCGTCGAAATGGGGTTCAAGATTGCCGCAACCAGAGGGACCGCGCAGTATCTGTTCGAGCACGGAATATTTGCTGAAGTCATACTCAAAATCCACGAAGGCAGACCGAATCTCATCGACCACATGCGCCACGGAAGAATCGATCTGGTTATAAACACTCCTCTCGGTCGGTTTTCGCAGAAAGGGGACCATGATATGCGTATAGAAGCGGTAAAATTAAAGATACCGTACACCACCACCACTTCTGCAGCATCTGCGGCTATTGAAGGAATACGGTATCTCAAACGGAAGGAGGTAACGGTCAAGCCGCTTCCGGGTCACTGGCAGCTCGATTAGTAGAGCTCTCATCCGCTGCTTTCGCTGCTTTCCTTTTCGCCGTTTACAACAAAATTGTTGTAGTAGTACTCCATACTGTCAACGATCGCCTCCCATGACGCTTCGATAACATTTTGCGACACACCGACGGTGTCCCAGTTATGCTTATGATCGGTAGAGGTAATAAATACCCGTACTTTCGCTGCTGCAGCGCGCTGCGGATTGAGTACACGTACTTTGTAGTCGATAAGGGTGATTTTTTTGAGGAACGGACATTTTGGTATCAGGGCGTCCCGCAATGCCGCATCGAGTGTTTCTACCGGTCCGATACCGACCGAAGCGCCCATAATGTCGTGCTCTTCCGCGTTGAGAAAAATCCTTCCCACCGTTTTTGCGGGGAAATCGGAAGTTTTAAACGATTCGAGATGGTAATTTTTAAGCGTAATCATCGGTTTGTAGAGGCCGAGCGTTTTCCGTATCAGAAGATCGAAGGAAGCCTCGGCAGCTTCGTATTCATACCCTTCGTTCTCTTTCGTTTTAAGAATAGAAGTAAGGTTTTTTACTACCTTTGAGTTTTTATCAAACCTCCCGTAGCGTTCCAATTTTCTCATGACGGTAGATTTTCCGGCCAATTCGGAGAGAATAATTTGACGTTCATTCCCCACTTCCGTACTGTCGATATGTTCCATCAAATGAGGGGCCTTAGAAATCACATCGGCGTGCTGCCCCGCTTTATGGCTGAACGCAGCAACGCCCACGTACGGCTGACGCCGGTCGGGGATAATGTTTGCTTTCTCCGCGACATAGCGGGACAGAGAGGTCAAATGTCTCAGCTCATTTCCTATAGCAGCTTCGTATTCCGTTTTCAAACAGATATTAGGGGCAAACACACAGATATTTGCATTACCGGTCCTCTCACCCCATCCATTTACCGTGCCCTGCACGTGGGTTACGCCATAATCGAGTGAAATAACTGTATTCGCGTCAGCGGTGCCTGAATCGTTGTGAAAGTGCACACCGAGAGGACTCAGCTCGTCTTTAGGCAGTGCTCGGAGGATGGTAATCAATTCACCGGGGAGGGTCCCGCCGTTTGTATCGCAGAGGACGAGCGTTTCCGCCCCTGCTTCAGTTCCGGCTTTGAGAACTTCGATCGCGTATGCAGGATCGTCTTTATATCCATCGAAGAAGTGTTCGAGGTCGAAGAGCACCTCTTTGCCCTCTGATTTCAAATACTGAATCGAATCGTATATCATCTCTAAATTTTCCGCAGTATTCGTTCCGAGCACCACCTCTACATGTGCTTTCCAGGTTTTCCCCACTATCATGACTGCAGGAGTCTCCGCCTGGAGAAGTGCATCAATGTGAGGGTCCGCACTTGCTTTACCGCCCGGTTTTCTCGTCGAGCCGAAGGCCACTACTTTGGCATGGGTGAGTTTTTCTTCCCCGATCGTTTTAAAAAAAGCTGCTTCTTTTTCGTTGGAGAGGGGGAACCCTCCTTCGATATAGTCTATTCTCATCTCATCGAGTTTGTGGGCAATCTGTATTTTGTCTGTAAGACTGTAATTGACTTGTATGCCCTGCATGCCGTCACGAAGCGTTGTGTCGTATAGTACTACTCTTTTTTTCTTCTGTTCCATTATACTGTCCTGTTATGCCCGTTATGATTGAGATCTTTGAATGCACGATACCGGTTGAGAGCGTTTACGTATGCGCGTGCACTCGCTTCGAGAATGTCGGTGGATGAGCCGCGGCCGAGGTATTTTTTTCCTTCTAAATCGAGAGTCACACTTACCTCTCCCATGGCCTGTTTTCCCGGAGTTATCGCCTGGACCGCGAATTCGAGAAGATTTGCATTCATATGTACGGCCCGCTCGATTGCTCGAAACACGGCATCGACCGGTCCGTCGCCTGTTGCAGCTTCTTCAACCGTTTCCTCACCTACCTTTACCCGCACAGTTGCCGTCGGCACCGACATGTTGCCGGAGATGATATTGAAATAATCCAGCGTATAGGTTGCCATTTGTCTTCCCAGCTCTTCACTGACGATGACAAAGAGGTCTTCATCGAAAATTTCCTTTTTTCGGTCGGAAATCTCGAGAAACCGTTTATAGGAGGATTTTAATTCTTCTTCGGTAAGGGACAGACCGAGCTCGCTCAGCCGTTTCTTGAACCCGTGCTTACCTGAATGTCGACCTAAAATAATCGTGCTCGCATCTCTGCCTACCGATTCCGGCGTCATTATTTCGTAGGTCTGGCTGTGTTTGAGCATGCCGTCCTGATGGATGCCCGATTCATGGGCAAATGCGTTCTCTCCGATAATCGGTTTGTTTCGCGGAATGGGAAACCCGATAATATTCGACACCAAACGGGAGGTGTTGAATATCTGTGTGGTATTGATATGTACTGCATAGGGGAAGCGGTCTTTTCGAACGTTTAAGGCCATTACAAACTCCTCTAACGAGGCGTTGCCCGCCCGTTCCCCAATGCCGTTTATGGTCACTTCAACCTGGCGTGCGCCGTTTTTAACGGCACTCAAACTGTTTGCCACACCTAAGCCGAGATCGTTATGGCAATGTACGGAGAGTATCGCTTTGTCCATATTCACTACCCCTTCCATGATCTGCCGTATGAACTCTCCAAACTCGTCGGGGACCGCATATCCTACCGTATCCGGGATATTGATAATAGTAGCGCCTGCATCAATTACTTTTTCGATAATTTCAATGAGAAACGGAATTTCACTCCTCGTTCCGTCTTCGGGAGAAAACTCAACCTCTTCAACGGCATTTCGGGCATGCTTTACCGCGGCATAGGCCATATCAATTACTTCATCCGGTTTTTTCTGCAGTTTATACTGCATGTGGATAGGCGATGTGGCAATAAAGGTATGTATCCGTTTTCGTTTTGCTGCAGCGATAGATTCCACCGCAGAGTCGATGTCTCCCAAAACGGTCCGTGCCAATGCAGCAACGGTAGAGTTTTTTATTCTTTCGGCAATCTGTTTACACGCATTGAATTGATGCGGTGAAGAAACCGGGAATCCTGCCTCTATTACATCGACACCGAGCCGTTCGAGCTGGAGTGCCACTTCTAATTTCTGTTCAATGCTCATTGCAGCGCCGGGTGATTGCTCTCCGTCGCGTAATGTCGTATCAAAAATATACACGTTTTCCATAATGCCGCACTCCCTTAGTGATGATTTTTCTTGCTGCGCTCGATAGAGACAAGTCCGCTGCGAACAAGTTCGAGAATATTGTAATCTTTCAAGAGCGCTAAGAGGTCGTTTATCTTGTCAGGAGAACCGGTTATCTCGATGATGATAGAATCTGTCCCGACATCCATCACCTTCGCAGTGAACACATCAGCTACCTGAAAGAGCTCGCTTCTATTGGCCGGTGTTGCTGCTACTTTAATAAGAGCAATTTCTCTGTCGATCCGCGATTTTTCACTCAAGTCGTCGACTTTGATAATATCGATGAGCTTATTGAGCTGTTTTTTAATCTGGTCGACGATGAGCGCGTCCCCGTTGCACACGAGTGTGAGCCGGGTCACCGACGGGTCCGTCGTAATACCTGCAGTAATACTTTCGAGATTATAGCCTCTCCCCGAAAAAAGGCCTGCAATTCGAGACAATACCCCCTGGTGGTTTTCGACAAGCAGTGAAATTGTATAGATCATGATTCTTCCCTCCCTAACAGCATTTCATTGATTCCCGCACCCGGAGGAACCATAGGCCACACGTTTGCCTCACGTTCTATGATAAACTCGATGATAATCGGCCTGTCGGTTATCTCCTTGGCCTTTTGCAGCGCCGGGGTTATCTCTTCTTTCGTGAGTACCCGCATCCCGACCGCGCCGTACGCTTCGGCAAGTTTTACGAAGTCGGGTGTATAACGGAGCTCTCCGGTTTCATCTTTTTCAGCGATCGTCGGACAGCCGCGGTCCGGGTTGAGACAGGTGGAAGAGTACCGCTTTCGGAAAAACAGTTCCTGCCACTGCCTGACCATCCCGAGAAAGCTGTTGTTCAATATACAGATAATCACCGGCAGCCCTTCGATTACCGCTGTTGCCAGTTCTTGGATATTCATCTGAATGGAGCCGTCACCGGCAATGTCAATGACCCGTTTATCAGGGTTTCCGATCTGTGCACCGATTGCAGCAGGAAAGCCGTAGCCCATCGTGCCGAGTCCGCCTGAGGTAAGCCACGTCCGTGAAGCTGTAAACGTATAAAAAAGGGCGGCCCACATCTGGTTTTGTCCCACTTCGGTAGAAATAATCGCATCCGGAAACTCTCTGCTTATTTCTTTTATAACGCTACCCGGGGAAAGGTATGGACCGGTCTGTTCAGAGGGAATCGTGTACGACTGTTTCCAGTTTTCCACGGTGTTCCGCCAATCATCGATGTCCGCCTTTGTGACCATGGGCAGAAGGGTCTCTACGGCCGCTTTTGCATCACAGACGATCGGAACGTCTACTTCTACATTGCGCGCGATTGCTACCGGATCGATATCAATATGGACGATATCCGCGTGTGGAGCAAATTTGTCGATGGCCCCCGTTGCCCGGTCGTCGAAGCGCACCCCGATACTGAAAAGAAGGTCACTCTCCGTGACGGCCATATTTGCCGCGTAGGTACCGTGCATCCCGATCATGCCGAGATTTAGCGGGTGGTCGGAGGGGAGGATCCCGATGCCCATAAGTGATGAGACCACCGGCACTTGGGCTTTTTGTACCAATGTTCGAAATGCCTGCTCCGCATTGGCAATGTGGAGGCCCCCTCCGATGTAAAAAACCGGACGTTTCGCGTTCATGAGGGCATCTACCGCTTTTTGGAAATCTTGTTCTTCTATGGCAAGGTTCGGTTTATAGCCGCGTATGTCGATACTGTCCGGATACGCGTCATCCATTTCGAGAATTGAAATGTCTTTCGGCACATCGACGACGACCGGGCCCGGACGGCCGCTGTTTGCAATAAAGAAGGCTGATTTTAGTATTGTTCCAAGCTCCGCACGCTCGGTAACCAAATAGTTATGTTTGGTAATAGGCCTCGTTATCCCGATGGTGTCCGCTTCCTGAAAAGCATCGTTGCCGATCATGTCCCGCTGGACCTGTCCGGTAATGCAGACGATGGGAACACTGTCGAAATTGGCCGTAGCTAGACCGGTAGTGGTATTTGTCGCGCCGGGACCGCTTGTCACTAAACAGACCCCTGTTTTTCCTGTCGAGCGGGCGTAGCCGTCTGCAGCATGCACCGCCCCCTGCTCATGACGGGTAAGTACCACATGGATCGAGGGTTCCGAATAGAGGGCGTCAAATATCGGTATTACCACGCCTCCCGGATAACCAAAAATAACTTCCACTTTTTCCTTTTTTAAAGCTTCTACGATCAGTTCTGCTCCACGTTTGCCCACGTTTTTTTCCTCCTAAAAAAAAAGCCGTTCTCCCTCGATAAGGAGAACGGCCTTATATTCTTGCTCACGCTAAGGCAGTTTATCCTCCTACCCGAGGGTGCCCGTTGCCGAGCCCGATAATGAGTAGAATAATAATTAGGCTGCCTACAATTCCGTTAAATGTCATGTACCATTGTATATATAGAAGTTGTATCGTTTTGTCAAGGAAATTTTTTATTTCCCGGTTTTTTCTTGACCAGAAAGGGCCCTTTACCTAGAATAAAGCAGGTATGACCTCTCCATCAGTATTTGAGAAACTTGTAGGCCAACTCTCCTCGAAAGAGCGGAGAGAAATGCTCGATAAAATCAAACGATCTCTTTCAGTCTCCGATGAACCGCTTTCTGTTGATGAAGAGGCGGAACAGGAGGTCGATCTAGCAGACGAATATGCAAAGTTCGGCCTTATACGGAAACTGATTCTTTTTTTAAAGAAATTGGTGAGCGGGAAAACTGTTTTGGAATTGACCGAAGCACTTCTGATAAAGGAGCTTGCGAAAACTATCCAGCGGTCCTATCCCGGCCTTTTTTCACCCGGTTCCGGACAACTGCTTACTAGTATGTATGAAGAGCTTAATACACTGAGTGAGGCGGTTTCTCTATTCAAAATACCGCTCGATATAGCGTTGAGTACCTATAAAAACGATTTTTTTGCTTTTTTAGGCAGTATGGAAATGGAGCTGACCCATGAAAAACTACTCTCCGAGACAAATCCCTACAACCGCCAAAGCGAGTTTTCACAGAAAACCGATAAAGAGGTCAAAGAAGAGCTCCAATACGCATTCGATGACATTTTTACGGAATTAAACGATATGGAACGGGAATCGATGTATATGCATTCAAAAGCGTTGTACTACTTAGTTACCCTCGCTTTTTTCCCCTTTGACAAAATACTAAACAGTTTCGTTTCCGCGGAGTCCCTGAATGAATATGTGTGTTCTCTATTTGAAACTGAAGATGAGTTGACTTCTCTTGCCCAAATTTTAACAAGTTTTGCCATTCCTCCCGGCGCGGGTCTCCTTCAGGCCCTCTTTTTCTTCCAGTTTCGCGATGATTTAGGAAAACCTGATGAAGAAATAGATAAAACTGTAAAAAAACAGATGGACAGAGCAGATTACAGCCTTCAGGTCATTAGAAATTTCAACCGCGCTGTTCCTCTTATCGATATTCTTCGATTTTCACGTGGGGAGATCAATTATTATCCCCCTCCGATAAGCGGTGGGGAAGATTGGTTTACACTGTACAAGCGGTTTTGGCGGAAACGAAAGGAAAGACTCTATAAACAGTTTATAGACGACCGCAAGAAACGAAATATAAAAGAGGAAGCGCTTGCTACAGTCGGTCTCGAAGAATTGCCTACGCTTCAGTATTATAATGCCGAGTATATCGGAGCGCAGGCACAACTCGCCTATGAAATATCTCTTTCGTTCTTAGTTGCATTCGTAGACCAGGTCATTGCCAAAGAGTTGAACCGAATTCTGAAGGTAATACTTATTGATGCGGAGTTTTACAAAGACCAAAATCGACAGGAGTTCACCGATGCGTATAACGGTCTCATGCGGGTGCCGGAGGTGGTGCAAAAAATTGAATATAGTCTCACTCCTGCAGGTGATACGGGCAAAGCGTTAGAGGTTGTCAGGCACGAAGTAATCCCTCCGCCGTTAAAACGAAAAAAAATCGAAAATCTTATAAGAGAGGTAGAAGAAGAAATCCGAGCTCTGATGCGCACGGCACAGAATAATCTCCATTTGCTCGGTAACGTATTAGACGGTGTACTCCACGGAGAAGTGGGGGGGAAATACGATACAATTTCCAATCTTGCCTATCTCGGAGGCAGAGAGAATAAAACACTTCGCGAGTCGATAAACAACGGAATCGAAAAATTGAGGGGAACCGAACAGCTCCTCGCTTCTCTTATCGATCTGGAATCCGAAACATGATCGTAAAAGAACATACGATAGGGCCGCAATTCGGAGAACCCTCGATCTCAGCAGCTTTCCCCTCGATAGAGACTTCTCACGGTCGTTTAAACATGCTTCTGTCCCTGCGAAATGCAGGGGATATGGGGCCTTCGTATGATTTTTCCAACAAAAGGAGAGCTCATTTTTTCGATATTCACGGCATCGACCCCGGATGTGTCACCGGTCTTACGCAGGTCCATTCACAATCGGTATATTATGCACAAGACAGCAGATCGGTTTCCGGCAGAGAAGGTGATGGTTTGTTTACCGACAATCCGAAGATCATCCTCGCTGTTACTGTCGCAGATTGTCTTCCTATATTTTTAGCGGACAGAGTCGGTGGCTCGTTCGGTGTCGTACACTCCGGTTGGAAGGGGACCGGTATTGTTTTAACGGCCCTTGAGAAGCTCGCGCAGCTTTCCGGAAGTTCTATTGATACCGTCATCGGCCCCGGTATCGGAAGCTGCTGCTACTCGGTCGACGAAAAACGGGCGCGCCTTTTTCAAAGAAATTACGGACCGGATTCGGTGACACCTTCCGAACCGCCGCGGTTAGATCTCAGAGCGGCAAATCTCTTGCTGCTCTCACGGGCCAAGCGAAAGATCGGCACAGTTACGGTAACAACAAACTGTACCGCCTGTACTCCTTTTTTGGGATCATTTCGCAGAGAAGGCCCGAAACAGTTTACCCGCATGATTGCCCTAATAGGTTATTTTTAGTATGCTCTGCGCCTAAAGGACCGAATACCTGAAGGACCATACAGATGAAAAGTCTAAAAGAACAGTGGAAAGAGATTGTAGCAGAATCGATACATGTTTTGTTAAAGGAAGCAGCTGCAACCGATGAAAAAATTTCGGCGGAAGATGTAGCAGAAGATGTAGCAGAAGATGTAGCAGAAGATGTAATCGTAGAAACTCCTCCCAAACAGGAACTCGGTGATATTGCATTCCCGATGTTTCCCTTTGCAAAACTGTTGAAACGCTCCCCAAAGGAAATAGCCGAAGGGGCGCGGACAGTTATTGAAAGAAACAGAAAAGCAGCAGAACTCGGTACCGCCTCTTGTGCCGGCCCGTATCTGAACATCCACATAAACCGTCCGGCCTATACCGAACGGCTGGTCGGCAAAATTATGGAAGAAGGGAGCACGTACGGCTTAAACAGCACGCTTTCAGGCGAAAAGATCATGATCGAGTTCTCGTGCCCGAATACCAATAAGCCGCTTCATTTAGGCCATTTGCGTAATGATTCGATCGGGGAGAGTTTGGAGAAAATTCTCGAAGCGTGCGGAGCGGAAGTACGGAAAGTAAATCTTATAAATGACCGTGGAGTGCACATATGCAAATCCATGCTCGCATATGAGAAGTTCGGGGACGGAAAAACCCCCGAATCCGAGAAAGTAAAGGGCGACCATTTCGTAGGGGATTATTATGTACGGTTTTCTAAGTGGGCAAAAGAGGATGAAACTGCCGAAAAAAAAGCGCGGGAGATGCTCAAAAAATGGGAAGAGGGAGATGCGGAGACGACCCGTTTCTGGGAGATGATGAACCGGTGGGCGATAGATGGAATAAAAAAGACGTACGAGAGGACAAACATCCACTTCGATACAATATATTATGAAAGCGAGACCTACCTTAGGGGAAAAGAAGAGGTCCTTAACGGTATTGAAAACGGGTCCTTCTATCGTGATGATGAGGGAACGGTCTGGGTGGATCTCGAGGATATCGGTCTCGATAAAAAAGTGCTTCTCCGCGGTGATGGAACAACGCTCTATCTTACGCAGGATATCGGGACTGCTCTGGCAAGACGGGACGATTGGGATTTCAACAGGATGATTTACGTAGTAGGGTCCGAACAGAAGTACCATTTCACGGTTTTGTTTCATATCCTAAAGAAAATGGGGTATTCCTGGGCCGATAATCTCTATCATCTCGCTTACGGCATGGTCAATCTGCCGGAAGGAAAGATGAAGTCTCGCGAAGGGACGGTGGTCGATGCGGACGATCTCCTCGATGAATTGGCGGATATGGCGAAGCGTGAGATAATCGAGAAGGAACGGGAAGCTGAAGTTGGTGACATCGAGAAAACGTCGGAAGCAGTTGCCCTGAGCGCTCTCAATTATTATCTGCTTCAGGTAACGCCCGCTAAAGATATGGTTTTCGATCCGAAAGAATCGATCGCATTTAACGGCAACACCGGACCGTATCTCCAGTATACGGGTGCACGGATATCTGCCATACTCAGAAAATTTGACGAGAGAAGGGAAGAGTTTCGCGCCGGTTCATTTGATCCGGCCTTGCTTACGGTGGAGGATGAATGGGCGCTTATCAGACTGGTCGGCGCGTTTCCTACATACATCGAAGAAGCGGCGGAAAATCTAAATCCTGCGGTAATTACCGGATATCTCTACGAATTGGCAAAAACGTTTAGTCATTACTACCATGAGAATCCTGTCCTCCACAACGACAATCCGTATCTCGTTGTAAGCCGGATTACCATGATCAAGGCGGTCTTAGAGGTTATGAAAAACGGATTTTTTCTCATCGGCGTCCCTTTTCTTACATCCATGTAAGCTGTATATTATAATAATTACATATATGTATGATAGTAGCAAGACCGAATACCTTCGTTTGGAATATTTCTTTTCGTCACAATTAGTAAGTGATATTGGCACGGATATAGCTGCTTCTCTAGATTCAGATTAAAGACTTGCCTTAAAAAAAAGGTATTTTTCAGGCACAGTGACCGGGGTATGTATGGAATGTCGAAACGATTTGTACGATTCTCAATTCGAACATGACGCGTGCGGTGTTGGTTTTATCGTGCAGATAGACGGGAAAGCCGCACATAAGCTCGTAGAAGAAGGATTGACGGTACTTAAAAATCTCGAACATCGCGGCGCGCTCGGCGGAGATAACAAAACGAGCGACGGAGCAGGTTTGATGGTCGGTATACCCCATGCTTTTTTTGCACAGGCATGCCCGTTTGCAATTCCCGAGGCCGGTTCATACGGGGTCGGCATGCTGTTTCTTTCCTCGGACACTCAGAAACAGGCAGCTTGTAAACAGCTCTTCGAAGCGGAAGTATTGGATGAGAAAGGGAAGGTGTTAGGATGGCGGAAAGTCCCTACGAACAAAGCGTGTTTAGGGACCATAGCGAAACAGAGCTGCCCTTCGGTCTGGCAGGTATTTGTTTCGATACAGAACTGCTTCGATGAAGAGTTGGAGCGAAAACTGTTCATCATTCGGAAAGGGTTTGAAAAAAGCGCTGCAGAGCTGGGATATACGAGCAACGATGCATATGTGGTCTCCCTCTCCTGCCGCACCGTTGTGTACAAGGGCATGCTCACGCCTGACCAGTTCGGTGAGTTCTATCCGGATATCAAAACCCCGGAGTTTTCCAGTGCATTTATTATGGTCCACCAGCGGTACAGTACCAATACCTTCCCCTCATGGCCGTTGGCCCAGCCGTTTCGACGGGTTGCTCATAATGGAGAGATAAACACTCTGCGGCGCAACAGTAACAACATGAAGGCGAGAGAATCAAATTTGGACTCCCGGCACTTCAAAGAATCAATTGCCAAAATTGTGCCTATCGTCAATGAAACCTTAAGCGATTCCGCTATTTTTGATAACGTGTTCGAACTTCTCACGTTGGGGGGGAGAAGTCCGGAACACACTGTTACGATGATGATTCCGGAGGCTTTCGGGACAAAATATCATATCAGTCAGGACAAACGGGCTTTTTTCGAATACCACGCGGCCATTATGGAGCCCTGGGACGGCCCGGCAGCGGTAACATTTTGTGACGGTAAAAAAATTGGTGCTATCCTTGACCGTAACGGTCTGCGGCCGAGCAGATACGTGGTGACAAAAACCGGAAAGATGGTGCTCGCCTCCGAAGTCGGTGTTCTCGATCTCAAGCCGGAAGAAATTCGGGAGAAGGGCAGACTCGCTCCCGGAAAAATGATTATGGTCGATCTCGATGCACAACGAATTATGAAGGACAATGAAATAAAATCGCGTGTTTCGAGAAGAAAGCCGTACCGCCGGTGGCTCGAACAGAATAGAATCGAACTACGCGGTCTTTTTCAGGAACCGGGCCCTGTCGGATATGACCATAAGCAGCTGCGCCGCAGGCAATGCGCTTTTGGGTACACCGAAGAAGACCTGAAAAAAATCATCCTTCCGATGGTGAAAAACAGCCAGGAGCCCCTCGGTTCAATGGGCAACGACACTGCTGTGGCAGTACTCTCCGAAAAGCCGCAGCTTTTGTTCAACTATTTTCGCCAAATGTTTGCTCAGGTAACCAATCCGCCGATCGACCCCTACAGGGAAAGCTTGGTTATGTCTCTTATGAGTTTCGTAGGCAGAGAGCGCAATCTTCTCGATGAAACACCCGAACACTGCAGGCAGCTGAAGCTCTCTCACCCCGTGCTCACGAACGACGATATACGAAGGCTCAAACAGTCCGAAATGCCGGATTTCAAGGTAGCTACCGTCTCTATACTCTTCCCGATTGCAGAGGAGAAACCTGCCCTCAGAGACGCCCTTTTTTCGGTGTGCGAAGAGGTCGAGAAAAAAATCAACGAAGGATACTCACTGATCGTACTCTCCGACCGGGAAGTCGATAGAGAGCATGCCGCTATTCCTTCATTACTTGCAATCGGAGGAATTCACTCCTACTTGGTACGGCGGGGAAAACGACATCTAAGCGGCCTGGTCCTCGAGACAGGAGAGGCACGGGAAGTCCACCACTTTGCCTCCCTTATTGCTTTTGGTGCAAGCGGGATAAATCCCTATCTTGTTTTCGAATCGATTACCGATCTGATGGAGCAGGGATACATCTCCCGCGACCTGGCCCTAAACGACGCGATTGAGCATTACATAACCGCAGTAAAGAAAGGGCTGCTTAAAATAATGTCCAAGATGGGGGTCTCGACTGTCCGCAGTTATCGCGGATCGCAGCTCTTCGAAGCGGTCGGGCTCAACAGAGATTTTATCGAACGTTTCTTCCCCGGCACGATCACGAGAATCGAAGGGATCGGGCTCGAAGCAATAGAACGAGAAAGCAGGGAGCGGCACACCGCCGGGTTTACAGGGACCGGGCCTGAGCCCCAACTATCATCCGGCGGGAAGTATGCTTACCGTAAAAATGAAGAGAAACATCTGTTAACGCCGCAGGCGATCGTCCTGCTCCAAAAAGCGGTCCGTTCGGATGATTATTCGCTTTTCAAAGCGTATTCTGCTGCCATAAACAATGTCGAAGATACCCTCTGTACCCTCCGGGGACTGTTCCGGTTTACTGAACGCACACCGGTACCCATAGAAGAAGTAGAAGATGAAACTGAAATTGTCAAACGGTTTTATACAGGTGCAATGTCGTTTGGTTCGATCAGCAAAGAGGCGCATGAGACCATTGCCAGGGCAATGAACCGGCTCGGAGCAGGAAGCAACTCCGGCGAAGGAGGGGAAGACGAGGCCCGCTTTGCCCCCCTCGAAGACGGAGATTCACTTAAAAGCATGGTCAAGCAGGTCGCCAGTGCCCGCTTCGGTGTGACCAGCTCCTATCTGGTAAACGCCCGGGAGCTGCAGATAAAGATGGCCCAGGGTGCAAAACCGGGAGAAGGCGGACAACTGCCGGGCCACAAAGTAGACTCGATTATTGCCTCGGTCCGTCACTCCACTGAAGGGGTTGGGCTTATATCTCCGCCCCCCCACCACGACATCTATTCCATAGAGGATCTCGCCCAACTGATCTATGACCTCAAACACAGTAACCCGGATGCACGTGTGTCCGTAAAACTGGTAGCGGAATCGGGAGTAGGGACCGTTGCGGCAGGAGTAGCCAAAGGAAAGGCCGATATGGTGCTTATAAGCGGAAGCGACGGAGGTACCGGTGCGGCACCCCTTTCATCAATTTATTATGCCGGCTCGTTTTGGGAACTTGGTTTGGCGGAAGCTCAACAAGTACTGGTACGGAACAATTTAAGAAGCCGTATCAGGGTCCAGACCGACGGGCAGCTGCGTACCGGAAGGGACATAGTGATAGCCGCCCTTTTAGGAGCAGAAGAGTTCGGGTTCGGTACCATAGCCTTAGTCAGTTTGGGGTGTGTTTTGATGCGAAAGTGTCATCAAAACAGCTGTCCGGTAGGGATAGCAACCCAGAATAAAGAATTGAGAAAACGGTTTCGGGGCAAACCGGAACATCTTATCAATTTTATGCTGTTTTTGGCCCGAGAAACGAGAGAGATAATGGCTGAACTGGGGTTTAGAAACTTTGAAGAGATGGTGGGCCGTTCGGATGTACTGGATACGAATACAGCTGTTTCTCATTACAAGGCGAAAGGACTCGATTTCTCTCGTCTTCTCCAAAAACCGTCACTGCCGAAAGGGGGAAGCCTCTATCGGACAGCCGCCCAAAAGCATGATTTTTCTAAAACAATCGATTCCGCTCTTCTGCCTTCGGTACTCGAACACATCGAAGAAGGTACACGCGTAGAAAAGAATGTAACAATAAGAAATTTCAATCGTGCTACCGGTGCCCGGCTGAGCGCTGAAATCTCAAAGCGGTACGGAAGCGGCGGTCTGCCCGAAGATACGATAACGGTCAATTTTACCGGAAGTGCCGGGCAGAGTTTCGGGGCTTTTCTCGCACCCGGGCTGACGTTCCGGCTGGAAGGCGATGCAAATGATTATTTTGGAAAAGGTCTCTCGGGTGGGAAGATCATCATTTATCCGCCCCGGCAATCTACTTTTATTCCGGAAAAGAATATCATTACCGGGAATGTAAATCTGTTTGGTGCTACCGGCGGAGAAGTGTACATTAACGGAATGGCCGGAGAACGGTTTGCAGTGCGCAACAGCGGGGCCCTCGCAGTGGTAGAAGGAATTGGAGATCACGGCTGTGAATATATGACCG
This sequence comes from uncultured Spirochaetales bacterium, assembly GCA_964594055.1. Taxonomy (GTDB): domain Bacteria; phylum Spirochaetota; class Spirochaetia; order SPDA01; family CAZJBZ01; genus CAZKZZ01. Next base: position 1,123 of record CAZQKT010000031.1, on the reverse strand, counting down.
GAGGACGAGTGGTCATTCTCGGGGGGACAGGGATCAATTTCGCAGCAGGAATGAGCGGCGGAATTGCCTACGTCCTGGATGAAAATCAGCTGTTTGACACCCTTTGCAATCTCGAGATGGTCGATGTTGAACCGGTAAGCCGGGAAGAGGACAGTGCCTTTCTTCTTGCCGCGATCAAAAAGCATGCCGCCTATACCGGCAGTGGTCAGGCGGGGCGTATTCTGGACCGTTGGGAGGAGATCGTTCCGTACTTTGTAAAAGTAATGCCCCTCGATTACCGCCTTGCTCTCGAGAGGATAAAGCAGAGTGAATGGCAGGAGTCTGAGCGGGTAGAGATAACGGAGGAGGTGTACTGAGATGGGACAGCCTTTCGGCTTTTTAACATACAACCGCGCACATCCTCCCTTGCGGGAGGTTCGCGAACGAGTAGGAGATTACCGTGAGGTGTATTACCGGTTGAGCGAACGGGAAATCGTCAGTCAGGCCGCGCGGTGCATGGACTGCGGTATTCCCTTTTGTCACTCCTTAGGATGTCCGCTGGGAAACCTCATTCCCGAATGGAACGATGCGGTGTACCGGGGACATTGGAAGGAAGCGTACAAACGGCTCGAGAAAACCAACAACTTTCCGGAGATAACCGGACGGATTTGTCCTGCTCCCTGCGAGGCCTCCTGCACCCTCTCCATCAGTGATGATCCGGTAGCTATTAAAGACGATGAGATGACCATCATCGAACGTGCATTTCGGGAAGGCTGGGTAAGACCGCAGAAACCGGAAACGGAGACAGGCGTTAAAATTGCCGTTATCGGTTCCGGCCCCGCAGGTTTGGTTGCTGCCCAGCAGCTTCGAAGGGCGGGCCATGCCGTTACAGTGTTCGAAAAAGATGAGAAACCGGGCGGTATTCTCCGTTACGGAATTCCCGATTTCAAGCTCGAAAAATGGGTACTGGAGCGGAGACTCGATCAGCTCGCAGGAGAAGGTGTGTTATTCGAAAACGGGGTGGTGGTAGGAGAAGATATTTCTGTGCGGTATTTACAGAAGAAATTCGACTATCTACTCATTACCACAGGCTCTTCAGCTCCGAGAGACCTGCCCGTTATCGGCAGAGGATACGAAGGGGTCC
>CAZQKT010000030.1:0-30319 GCA_964594055.1 uncultured Spirochaetales bacterium | reverse complement strand
GGAGGGGCTGACCCTGGAGGCAGGGCTCATCGGGCGGACTGACGGAGAGAACGATTACGCCAGCCTGGACGCTCCAGCCGCCCGAGAGCTTTTTTCCCGCCACACCATTGCTGTCGGGTCGACCGGAAACCTCGGCTTGAGTGTTGGCATCATGGGGACTGCGCTCGGGTTCAAGGTGATGGTCCATATGTCCTCTGATGCGAAGACATGGAAAAAGGAACTGCTTCGAAGCCGCGGTGCAGAGGTTGTCGAGCACGGTTGTGATTATTCCGGTGCAGTCGAGGTCGGCAGAAAAACATGCAAAGAAGACCCCCGTTGTCATTTCGTAGACGACGAGAACTCCCGCGATCTCTTTTTGGGGTATGCTGTGGCTGGGCTGCGGCTCAAAGAACAGCTAGAATCACTGGAAATACCGGTCGATGAGGAACATCCCCTTTTCGTGTACCTGCCCTGTGGTGTAGGCGGCGGGCCTGGGGGGATAACCCTGGGGTTGAAGCTGCAGTTCGGCCTTAACGCACATTGCTTTTTTGCAGAGCCCGCCCACGCCCCCTGCATGCTGCTGGGGCTTCTTACCGGTAAGCACGATCAGGTCTCGATCTACGATTACGGGTTGGACGGGCGTACCATTGCCGATGGTCTGGCAGTGGGTAGGCCTTCCAGACTGGTCGGGAAAACGGTGGGAAACTTGATAAGCGGGGTATTCACCGTAGATGATGATGAGCTGCTCCACTGGATGCGGACCGCGGCGGAAACAGAGAAAATATTTTTGGAACCTTCAGCTGCCGCGGGGTTCCCCGGTCCGGGGTGGGTCCTCGGAAGCAGAGAAGGGTGGCGGTATCTCGAGCAGCACGGTATTTCTGATCTCCTCTCCGATGGGGACGAGGGCAGAGTGGCTACCCACATCATCTGGGCAACAGGGGGAGGGCTGATGCCTGAGGCAGAGAGGAGACTCTCCCTGGAATAGTTCTACAGTCCGGCTAAAAATCAGTAGAGAAACAGCAACACCGTCCCGGCCACGGCGAGTAGCGTTCCTCCGATGACACTTGCCGGGATTTTTTTCTTGAGGACGAACCTGTCTACAGGAAGGAGCAGAATGGGACTGGTCTGCATGATGGCGGTAACGATACCGACCGGAGCGAGGGTGAGAGCATACAGGGTGAAAATGATGCCCGCGACCGGGCCGACGAGGGCGCCGGTAGAAATAAGCAGCAAAGCCCGCCGGTCCCGCATCTTCCTAAAATCGACGAGCAATCTGCTCCGCACCATGCTGTAGACGACCAGTCCCGCGAACCCGGCACTTATCCGGATCACATTCGCCGAGATAGGATGGATACCGTCAGCCAGCCCCTGCTTGGAGAGGACCATCCCTCCGGCCTGGGCAAGTGCACCGAGCAGTGCGAACAGAACACCGGTCTTGTAATCCCGGGTCTGTTTCTCGGGGGCCCGACGTTCGACCCACACGACCCACATAACCCCGGTCGTGGTACCGACGATTCCTGTTATTTGAAGAATGCTCAATGTTTCCGCGAGGGTAAGCCACGATATAAGGGCGGCGAATATCGGAGAAAGCGTAAGAATGACCAGGGTCTCCCTGGGGCCCAGGTCGACGAATCCCCTGAATATGAGAAGGTCCGCGATAAAAAAGCCGATCAATCCGGATGCGGCAAGATAGCCTGCAGAAGCGGAAGGTGTATCGACCGGAAAAAGCTGTCCCGTCGCAATGATGTGTACGATGAGGATGGCAGGGAGGGCGATCCACAGCCGGATGTGAGTGACCGTCCCGGAACTGACCCGTTTCCCCGCGGCAGAGTAGACGATGGAGTTTTGTGCCCAGCACATGGCGGTAAACAGTGCAAAGAGCCGGCCGAGGATGGGATTCATACCGGAAGAGTGCAGGAAAGAAAGGCAAATGTAAAGCGAAAGCACGGTTTTACAAAATTTCTTTTCCGTATACACTGTCTGCGAAAGAACAACATACGAGGAGCACCCAATGCTAATGCGGCCTTCGGTAAAAGTGATAGCACTGCTGGCAGGTATGACCGCAATGATATGCTGGTCGTTCAGCGGAGTGCTGATCCGTTACACTAAGGATTTTTTTACCATCCATTTTCAAAACTTCTACCGTTTCAGCATCGCCCTGGCAATTCTGTGGCCGTTTGTCGTTGTCACGTTGGGGAAAAAGCGGATCAGGCAGAGTCTCCGTTCGGTCCGGTATCTTTGGCCGAAATTGGCTGCAATCGCCTTATTCAACTATCTCCATCAATTGTTTCTCGTGGCCGGTATCTACCGGGTATACCCTACGGTCGCCGCCCTCCTCGAAGAAACCGGCATTCTCTTTTCCGTCGGGCTTGCCTATCTTGTTTTTCATGATGAACGGGAGACCATACGGAGACTTCTGTTTCAGATCGGTATTGGGCTCTCCCTGATAGGTGTATTTCTTACTGTAACCGGCGGACAGAGTCTGGAAGGAGGGGAGTTCAACCTCGGGGCACTGTTTATGATTCTCAGTGCGGTGGCGTGGTCGGTGTTCAGTATCCTGATCAGGCTGTGGATACCCGCGGTCCCCTCCGCACTCGCTACAACGACGGTGTTCACGATTGTCACTCCGCTTTTTTTTATTACCCATCTTATCTCTACAGCCGGGGCTGTCATCCCCCAGGCACCCCCTAAGATGTGGCTCCTTCTCACAGTATCCGGGGTGGTCGGTATCGGGACGGGATACACCATGTATTATAAGTCCCTCCCTGCATTGGGGGTCACTTTTGCATCGAGTATCGGGCTTCTCATCCCTCTGTTTACGAGTATTATTTCGTATCTCATATTAGGGGAGCTGCTTCTGCCCATCCAGGCTGTGGGCGGGACGCTGTTGCTGGCCGGATGTTATATGGTCATCCGGGTACGGTTCAAGACTGCTCCGAGCGGGCGGCTAAAACGGCCTTCAGGAGTGTAAGTCCGGGAACTGCTCGGGGTTTCTCAGCAAATACGGCTTTTTATGCTCGAAGAACTTTTTGGCCTCTTTTGCTACCATCCCCGGTGAATCCTCATACGAGTTCAACGTATCCGAGCCTCGGTGATTGGTGAGGGTCACATTATCGAGACGGAGAAGCGGATCGTCATCAGGGACCGGCTCTTTGTCGAAAACATCCAGCGCGGCGCCGGAGAGCGCACCGTTTGAAAGCGCTTCACGTAAGGCATCCATATCGACGATATTTGCCCGGGCGGTATTGATAAAATAGGCGGTTTTCTTCATGAGAGTGATTTCGTTGTGCCCTATTATGGGCTTCGAATCGGGATGTGCCCGGGCGTGAAGCGAGACGATATCTGCGGTGGAGAGAAGCTCATCCATGGCCGCAGGTTTTCCGCCCGCTTCGATAATGTCGGCATCCTGTACATACGGATCGTGGACGAGAAGCTTTACATCGAAACAGCGCAGTTTCCGAGCTGCCAGCCTGCCGATCGAGCCGAACCCGATCAAGCCGACCGTACTGCCCCGCAACTCCGGGATAGAGCCTGACCGCGGATATTTCTCCCGCCATGTCCCCTCTTTGAGAGCGGTGTGGGAACGGGCGATATTTCTCGTCTCCGCTATCATCAATCCCACCGTCAATTCTGCGACGGCATTAGCATTATGGGCAGGATTGCTTATAACGGCGGTCCCGTGCTCCGAGGCAGCTTCGACATCAACGTTTTCCACCCCGCCGCGGGTCGATGCGATGATACGCAGCTTCGGCATCGCTTCGATCAAGGTCCGGGGGACCGGACAGAGGTGGATCATAAGGATTTCCGTCTCCGCACTTTGTTCGAGCAACGCCTCAGGAAATTGTTCTGCAGTCGGCCCGCCCAATTCGAGGTTTTTAACTTTTGTGCGCATTTCCCCTCTGTCCCGAGAGCCCCAGAAAAAGGAAGAGACGTTCGTGTCGAACTCTTCCTCGAGCGCTTTTTTCATGATCTCTTCGCCAATGAACAAATCTCCTACTGCAATGCTCTGTTTCACTGTGTACTCCTTACTCTTTGTTACGCGGGGAAATAGAAAGTATTTTATCGACCATTTCTGCAAAACCTCTTCCATACCACGCTTCGGTAACGAAATGCGGTTCAGCATCGAGATATTTTTCGAATTGACGGATATTACCGACCCCGCAGCTTAGCGGAAAGAACCGGAACATCGGCGCATCATTCGGAGAATCGCCGCAGAAAACCACTTTTTGTTTTGCTTCGTTTTCGTCGATCTTCCAGTTGGTCTTGAGAAAATGGAGGACCATGGAAAGTTTATCGTAATCCCCGAACCAGGTATTAACATGGATGGAGCTGATTTTGGCCACTGCGCCGTGACGCTCACAGATTTTCTTGATTTCTTCGGCCGTTTCGAGGGGCAGCTTCGGCTCCTCTTCGGCAAAATCGATGGCCAAATCGAACATCCTGCAGAATTGGTCTTTTGCTGTCCGGGTCCCGGGTATATTCTGTAATACATCATCACGGATCGAGTCCAACTTTCTTTCCCCCTCTTCCTGTTGGATTGATGGGTGATACAGCCGCTCCAGTTTTGTACCGTTTGAATAGAAAGCTAGTGCTCCGTTTTCTCCGACAACGCCGTCTACTGGCCACTGTCGTGCAATACAGTCGCACCAGCCGGCCGGCCGGCCGGTTACGGGGATGACGTGGTATCCCGAGGTGCGGCATCGCCACAAAGCGGAAAATGCTTCGGGGAGCAGTCTTCCCTCCTCGGTCAAAGTGTCGTCGATATCTGCTAAGATGAATTCAATTCCTGCTGCCTGTTCTTTTGAAAGTGTATCGATCGGCGTCATCTATATCCTGTCTCCCTCTTACTTACCGCTCCCGTTTGTATACAAGCCCTTCTAATCTGTAGTTTTCGTTAGTTATTCGGCCGGATTCTAAAACAGCTCGTCAACGACCTTCTCGGTAAAATAATCGAGCAGGGACAAATGGTCCAGTAATGTAAGCAGGGTGAACCTCGGCCGTATCTCTTTCGCGCAAATTAGTGCATCTTCTACCAGCTCTCTGCTGTAGCCGTAATCCTGCGGTTTATAGTCGAGATTTACTTTTCCGTAGAAACGTTCTATATCGGTTGGGGAGAGAACTGTGTTTTTATAGAATGCTTCGAGCTCTTCCCAACGGGATTCCAAGGTATTCCACAAGTAACGGATCTTCTCCGGATCGGCACTATTGCTTTCCCGCGATGCTATTTTCTCTTTTGCCATGACCTTGAAAGACCGTTCAAGCCGCTGTTTTCTCAGGTCAATATCCCGGCGGTTTTTATACGTCTCGTGCAGTTTTACCAGGCCCTCAAAACCTTCGGCGAAAACCATCCGGTACATTCGGCTCATCAGATACATACCGAACGCGACGGTGTGGCCGTGGAGATACTTCGGGGCTTCTTCGAAGTAATGCTTCATCTCAAAAAAATGTGAAATGTGATGGTCCGATCCTGACACCGGTCTCGAACTGCCGCCTGCTAATTGGATCGTCAGGCCGGAGAGGATCAAGCCCCGGATAAGAAGGTCGATCGAGTCTACCCCGAAGGGCTCATCTTCGATTATTTTTTTTTCGATATCGCCTAATAGGGTAAGAAGCAGCTTGGAGATGTTCCCGCAGAAGTATTCTCCCTCCATTGTGTGAGATACCATCCAGTCCATCGAAGCAATATGCTTGCCGAAAAGGTCTCCGAATCCGGCGGATGTCAGGAATTCCGGGGCCTCTCCTAAAAGCTTCGGATCTGCGAAAATCTCTTCAGCCGGTTTGCAGCTGACCGTTGTTTTAATATGATTGATCGAGAGGGGGGAGACCGAAGAAGCATACCCGTCCATCGAAGGCGCGGTAGCAAAAGTATAGTAAGGCAGCTCCAATCTGTATGCCAGAAATCTCGTAATATCGTTGAGAGTACCGGAACCGACACCAATGAGAAGATCGGCATCTGTTGGAATACCGATGAGCGTTTTCCCGATAGTCTTCTCGTCGGGAGTGACGTAGTCGCTGCCGTTGAGCAGGCACCGTTTTGCAGCGATGTTATGAGCTTTCATCATTTCGGTTATCGATTTCCCTGCTGCTTCCCACGTGTTTTTGTCACAGACCACCACTACGTTTGTTTCTGAACAATTGTTCGTAATGAGATCCAGCATCTTGGCCCGTACGTTTTCGTGTATATGAATGTTGGCGATGGAAACTCTATGCTCCCTGCCGCAGCTGCAGTTTTGCAATAGGTCAAGATAGTGTTTCATAAAACCTTCTTTGAAAAATAATTATATCATACATGTTTGCTACATATCACGGGGTAAACATAAGAAAGCATTAGTTTTCTCTGTCCGAACGCGGCACCCTGATCGTAAAAACTGTCCCTTTATCCGTATTTACAGTGAGTTCAGCTTTCAGCTGTTCCGTCAGGCTCCGGATGAGAAGCATACCCAATGTTCGGGAGTTTTCCAAATCGATATCCTGGGGTAATCCGATGCCGTTATCAGCAAGTGTTATCCGGACGGTATCGGTATCGACGTTGGATTCGATCCATATCGTTCCCTGGGTTTGATTGGGAAAGGCGTATTTTAAGGAGTTCGTCATAATTTCCGTTACGATGAGTCCTAACGGGATTGCTGTTTCCATGGTGGTGTTGTACGTATCTAGCTCGAGAACGAGATTGATCGATCTTGCTTCAAAATCATCTAACTGGAGTACAGTCCGGGTTATCTCTTCTAAGTATTCTTTCAACTCGATTTCTGTAAACTTGTTTGTATTGTACAATCGTGAATGTACCTGGGAGATTGCCTCAATTTTTTTTGTTAGTTCGGAGAGCACCTCCACAGTTTCTCTGTGATTGGCAAACGTTTTCTGCAGATTTATCATGCTCGAGATGAGAGCAAGATTGTTTTTTATCCTGTGGTGTATTTCCCGAATCATCAATTCCCGTTCTTCGAGCGCCCGGTCGAGCTGTTGTTCGATCTTTTTCCGTATTGTGATGTCCCGATACAGCATTAGTGCTGCCGGCTTGTCTTGATAGGTTATGGGTGTTGCAATAATTTCGTAGTGGTTCAGTTGGCCTGATTTCATGAATGCCCGAAAATGAAACTGAATATGACGTGTCGAGGGTGTTGTCTCGTGTTGAAAACCAATAATCCGCTGGTATTCATCTCTGACTTTTTGGTGGTCTTGGGGATGTACTATCTTTAAAAGCTGTTTGGAAGAGAAGCTCCGCAGCTCATCTTCCGAATACCCTGTTAATCTACTCAACTCCCGATTGACATAAGCAAGCCTTCCTCCCCGAAGAATTGCAATTCCGTCTCCGGATTTTTCGGTTATCAGTTGATACAATTGTTCCTTTTCTTCTAACGTAGTTTGAGATGATTGTTCAGTATATGTCGTTTTCACTTGTGTCCCTCCCAGTAAGTATCCGGCCGTATGCAGGTAAAGCAAATACTTTTATTAAATAACTCTATTTATATAAAATAATACTATATCACCAATTAATGTAACAAAGTGTTCTATTTTTGTCAATGGTGCTTCTTTTATTTTGTAGTATCTACGTAGTGGTGCGGACCGTGGGGATAGTCACTAGTCGTTACAGGAAGAAATACTCTGAAACAGGAACCTTGTCCTTTTTTGCTCTCGACTTCGATATGGCCCCTGTTTTGTTTTACAATACCGTAGACGGTGGAAAGTCCTAAACCGGTCCCTTTCCCTTCGCCCTTTGTTGTAAAAAACGGTTCGAAAATATTTTTTGCGGTAAACTCGTCTATACCGTTGCCGGTATCAAGGACTTCCATAAGAGAGTACGTACCGGGAAGAATGTCCCCCCTGCTCGCGCAAAAGAACTCATTGAGATAGGTGCGTCCCGTTTTTATAATCAACGTTCCCCCATACGGCATGGCATCTTTTGCATTGATAGCGAGATTGAGTATTACCTGTTCAATTTGGCTCCGATTGGCCTGTATTGTTCCCGGAAAACCGTTATGTTCGATTTTAAAATCGATATCATTCCCGAGGATCCGTTCGAGCATTTTCTGCATCTCAATCAATACCGTATCGATCGACAAATACTGTTTTTCGACAACCCGCTTTTTACTGAATGTTAACAACTGCTTAGTCAGCTCCGTACCTCTGTCTGTTGCAATTTTTATCTCTTCCAAGTTCTCGATGATGTGCTCTTCTGCATCCGGTAATTCATCTCGAAGCAGGTCGGTGTAGCCGGCAATGGTGGTCAGGATATTATTGAAATCATGAGCAATCCCGCCGGCAAGTCTTCCCAACGCTTCCATTTTCTGTGACTGGAAGAGAAGATGTTCGGTGTGCTGAAGGGCAAGTTCCATTTTCTTTCGCTCGGTAATATCGAAAAGCAGGTAGAGGCCGCCTGTTAGGGTCCCCTTTTTGTTTACGATCGGGGTCTTATGAAGATCGAAATAAAGTGTATCGGTTTCTCCTTGGTAACTCAGTTCGCCGGAAATAACGCCGGTATTTTTGTTTTTCTTTGTAGTGCCTTTGAGGTTGTTGAGGATGATGCGGACAGGCTCCCCGGTAACCAGAGCGCTTTCCAAAAGAAAGGTCTTTTCGATATAGGGATTGACTGCAACGATCCGCTCCTTTTTATCGACTATGATGATCCCCGCTCCCATGTGGTCTAAAGCAGCTTCTTTTGCAGCAGGCATTACATCGAAGAGGCTATAGCGGAAGATAGCCCACCATAGTGCAATTCCGCTTATTGCAAACGAAATCGGTGTCGTGTCCAGGGGCGAAAAGGAGAAGAGCCTGAATGTGAAAATGATATTCCCCGCCCAGGGAAACACCGCCGCGATGAGAAATGCGATTACCTGGCTTCGGTAGAGACTGTTTGTGGTTACGGCAAAACGAATGAAAAGTATCGACCCGAGAATAAAGATAGAGTAGGTGTAGATAATGTGGACCCAGAACCAGAATCCGTACGTGTTATTCAACAGCAGGAGCCCCCACATCTCGTAGGTATTGATCTCCGCCCAGAGAAAATGGTGCAGCGGATTTGTCCAGGCGAACACAATAGTGGCGGCAGGGATAATACTGAGAAGTGTAACGAACTTCGGTTTTAGAAGCTCACGCAGCCCGCAGTAATGGGCCGCCAAAAGGAACCAGAAGAGGGTTATCGTGGCAATACCGAAATACTCGAGCTTAAGAGCAAGAATTTTAAAGCCCATCTCGGACGGGGTTATCTCGAAGTAATAGAAGATGGAGACCACCGCACCGGCGAACATGAGAAGACTGAACAGAACGCTTCCGGAGACGGACCGGCGGCGAAATGAAAATACGCCCAGCGATAGCATGACCAGCCCGCCTGCGAGTGAGAGAAGTGCAATGGGATGTAAATAACTCGGCAGGTCTGAGATTTGTGTTCCTCCCGAGAGAATGGTACACAGGGAAAATGGTTAAATCAATAGGGTTTGACGAACTGTTTCGGATGCGTAGAATAGAGCGTATGAGGCAAGAAGATAAAGAAACCGGTTCTACAGCAGAGTTCCGAAATGGTTTATATGTACTCCATTTGAAAGGAAATCCCTATGAACGGGGCGAGGCGCACGGCAGACTTCTCGGCACCGAAATCCGTGATTCGAATGTATGCCGATACTTCGGCAGGTTCCTGATGGACCTGTATTTGAGTTCTGATTTTGCAGACCGTGTACCCGCCCCGTTGCGGAAACGGTTTGGGAAAATAATCGAGTGGTGGTACTACTCTCCTCTAGAACGCCTCCTGATGAATGAAACCCGGGAGGAACTCTACGGAATTGCCGATACAGCCGGATTGGACAGGCAGGAGACGATTCGGGCGGTACTGGCGCCCGATATTATGGAACATCTCGCAGCTGGGTTTTTAAAAAGCGGTAAGGAGGCTTTAGGGAATTATTATCTGGGAGGATGTAGTGCGGCTTATGTGCGGAAAACGGCAATCCCGCCGCGGGGCAAATCGCTTTTCGGACGGAATATGGATTTTCCGGGGGTTTTTGTGTGGAAATATCCTGCCGTTTTGGTTAATCACCCCACTGAAGAGGTCCCGGTCTTTACCCGGAAAGAGAGAGGCACGTATGGATGGGAGAAGCGGAGAAAACCGCCATATGTGTATATTTCGACGGCGGGATTCCCCGGGCACGGGCTCACCGGTATGAGTACATTCGGTGTCGCGATGTCTGCTTTTGTCTGTCTCTCCCGTAATTACTCGAGAAAACGGATGACGTTTCTCGACTTTAACCATTACCTCTTTACCCGTACCGCCAGCCTCTCCGGAATCCGGAAGCTTCTCGAAACAGAACAGTATTCCTGTGCTTCTCCCCACACCGTGGTGTTTGCCGATAAGAAAGAAGCGTTTTCGGTCGAGGTCGATTCGAAACGGGCCGTTACCGTCCCTATGGCAGAAGGGTTTGATTACCATGTCCAGACAAACCACTTTGTAAATCCTTTGATGAAGCAGGAAGAGCTCGAGTTTCCCCTCGAAAGGGAGTATACTATCGGGCGGTACCGTCTGATCCGGGACATCTTAGAGTACAATTACGGCCAAATTGATGTGCAGAAGATGGTGGACACCCTCTCCTGTAATTTAGACAGGGGAACAAAAGGCCCCCGGCTTTTAGGGGATTTCCCGGCACAATTTTTTACTCTTACCAGCGCGGTTTTTGAACCGGAAAGCGGTAATTTCTGGGTGGCGGACGGTCGTCCCCCGGGAGTATGCTACAACCGGTACGTTGGTTTCAATTTATTTGATGAAATAGAGCAGAGCGGGAAGAAGCGTCATCTCACTTCATATAAAAAATCTGCACGTCCTGTACTGCAGGGGACTGAGCAGGAAGCAGTGACGCAGCCGATGAAAGAGGCGCTGTATCATCTCAGTCTTTCTCAGGAATTGCTCAATAACGGCCGGCTCCCCCGGGCCATACGCCAACTCGAAGAGGCTTACGAACACTATAACGACCCCAGTTTCGAGTACATCCGGGCAATCGTGCTTTTACAAGCCGGCCGGTATGATGAGGGACTCGAGGTGTTGCGTGCTTTGAAGCAGAACAGTATATTTTCTCCGGTCAAGGACACCGCTTTAGGACTGTGGCTCGGCAGAGCTTATGATCTTACCGGAAAACGGAACAAAGCCCTGGCCGTCTACCGCGAAGTCCTTAAAAGCAGCATCCTCGTCAAACAGATCCGTGAAGCTGCACAGCTGTGCTTGGAACATCCTTTCAGCCACGAGGGACTTCCTAAAACGTTCGATTATTACCTGATGGGGCCCCTCGAGTTCTAGTTTTTTGCATTCGCGTATGATTCTCTGACCCAGTCATCCAGTGTTCCTGCGGGATCGGTGATAACGGCTCCCGGCAGCTCAAACGACTGCTGCCCGGTGGTTTTTGTAATGAGATTGAGTCCGTATTCGTAATCTTTGAGAAGCACTTCGCAGATTTCCTGCGGATTTTTACCGGTTTTTTCGCTCTGTTCGATGAGGATCTGTTCGGCTTCTCCGGTAAAATTGATCTTGATCCCGGTAGTTTGTTCGAATTGCTGCTCGTACTGGCGCAGATATTCGTGGAGGATGGTTTTCTTTCCATATGCTTCATCCTCGAGGAGTAATTGCTTCTCTTTATACGGGTTTTCGACCAGTTCTTTTGTTACAACGAAATGCTTGATGTCCGTTGACGGCAGTTCATATTTAAAATCACGAAGTATTTTTTCACAGATGGTTGCAAGTCCGCGGGCGCCGGTCTCTTCGAGGGATGCCCGCTCTGCGATCGCTTTGAGGCCTTCATCAGAGAAGAGGGCGTCCACCCCGTACGCCTCGAACGCCTGTTTGTACTGTTTGATAAGAGACCCTTCCGAGTGTTTCATAATCGAGAAGAGATGATCTACCGAGAGTTCATGACAAACTGCATGAACGGGGAGTCTTCCGATAAACTCCGGTTCGAAGCCGTACTCGACGAAATCACTCGAACGCATAGAATCGAGGAAAGCGGCCCTCTCCTGCTTCGACGCTACATCCACTCCGAAACCGATACCCCGTTTCCCGATCCGTTCTTTTACGATTTCTTCGAGTCCGTTAAACGCACCGCTTACGATAAAGAGAATATGCTTGGTATTGATCGTTTTTTTATCGACTTTTCCTTTTTTCTGATACTCCATGAGGGCTTGAAATTGGGAAGTCATATCCATAGAGGACCGCAGCGGTACTTCGGTCTCTTCCATGAGTTTTAACAGGTTCATCTGCACGCCTCTGCCGCTGACGTCTCTGCCCTGAATGTTTTTCGGGGTTGCCAGTTTGTCGATTTCGTCGATGTAGACAATGCCGTTCTCTGCTAAACCGACGTCATCGTCCGCTTTGCTCACCAGTTCGCGGACGAGATCTTCTACATCTCCGCCTACATATCCGGTTTCACTGAATTTGGTAGCATCGGCTTTTACAAAAGGCACACCGATGAGCTTGGCAATATGTTTAATGAGATAGGTTTTCCCCACACCGGTCGGACCGATGAGAATGACGTTCTGTTTTGTGTAATCCTCACATTCGGCGGGACCGGTACACCGTGAAATGTGATTATAATGATCACAGACCGAGATAGACAGTACCTTCTTTGCTTCTCGCTGTCCAATAACAAACCTGTCGAGATGCTCTGTAATATCTTTCGGTTTGAGATCGAATGAAAGATCTGTCGGTCCGGTCTTCTCTTTTGTTTCTTCTCCGGAGGTGGCATCCTCAACCGGTTTTGCCGAGACCGAAATATCGGCCCCCGATCCATATTTGTTTTTTATAAAATTCTCTATATCAGAGATAACTTCCTGCGGATTAGTATATTTTTTGTTGTTCTGTTCCATAGTATTCCTCATACATAATGTAAGAATAATCAGCGCGAGAAACAAGTTCTGATTGTGTTGATTTAAACCTCCGTAAAGATTACGATCTGTGTAGTGGTGTAGTGAATAATGAAAAAAGACCAGCGGATAGAGTTCGTCAAACTCCTGTTTCCTTTTCTCGCCACGCTTACCGCAATCATTGTCCTTGTTTTTGCAATCATCATTCCCAAGTCAAAAGATCTCCATTTCAGCCGACAAAAAGAGTTCATCGAACAATACACGGATATGGCAGTCGCTATTCTAAAGGACCATCAGGATATGGTCGAAAAAGCCATTTTTACGGTCGAAGAAGCAAAAGCATTGGCCATCGCCCACATTAGAGATTTACGCTACGGAAGCGATGAAAAAAATTACTTTTGGATAATCGATACACAACCGGTCGTCATTATGCATCCCTACCGGTCCGATTTGGAAGGTTCAAACGTCGCTGAACATCAGGACACGAAAGGGACGTACCTGTTCAAAGAGATGGTAGAGCTGGTCGAAGAAAAGGGAGTGGGATATGTATTATACTACTGGCAGTTTAAAGACCAGCCCGAAATAGTGGCAGAAAAACTCTCCTATATAAAACTGTTTGAGCCGTGGGGCTGGATAATCGGGACGGGGCTCTATCTCGAAGAGACCTATGAACAAATCTCCTCTGTCATCAGCTCAATAACGATCATCTCCGGTATCGTCATATCCATTGTTTTAGGGTTGAGCGTATATATACTCCGTCAGGGGTTTTTTATTGCCAGAACAAAACATGAATTAATCGACAAACTATTCGAGAGTGAAAATAAATATAAGTTCCTCGTCGAATTCTTGAACGAAGGGATCGTTGTTATAGACAGTGACGGAAGTATCTCTTATGTAAACGATAAACTTTGTAATATGCTCGGGTATACTCGGGAAGAAATGCTCGGTGTCGACATGTACCGATTTTTTGACAGTGAAAACTGTACCGTTCTTAAGGCGCAGATCGAGGCGCGAAAAATGGGGGCCGACCAACCGTATGAATTGAGCTGGAAGACCAAACAGGGTAATAACCTTGCCACGATTGTCTCTCCCAAACCGATCCGGGGAAGGGACGGGGACTTTCGAGGCAGTTTTTCGGTAGTGACCGATATCACCCGGCAAAAAGCCACCGAATTAGAGCTGCAGTCCGCTATAAACCAGAAAAACAGTTTGTTACGGGAAGTGCACCACCGGGTCAAAAATAACCTACAGCTCATATCCAGTCTGCTCAATCTGCAGAAGGGGAAGTTCGATGATCCCCCCATCTTAGAGGCCCTTACCGATTCGCAGCTTCGGGTCCAAACCATGGCCAACGTGCATGAACTGCTCTACCAGGGTGAAAACTTCGACAGGATCGATATGAAAAGTTTTATCGAACAGATTTCCTCCAATCTCAAATCTACCTATCTTTCCGATGCTTCTCTGGTTACGATTTCTACCAGTAGTGATACTGTTCATCTGCAGGTGGAACAGGCCATCCCCTGCGGGTTGATTCTCAATGAGCTTCTCTCGAATGCCCTCAAGTACGCATTCCCCGATCTATCGGGCGAAAATCCGCAGAAAGACTGCACCGTCACCATAGAGATGAAGCGGGAAGACCGCTCCATTGTACTCCGGATAGCCGATAACGGCATCGGCCTCCCGGAGGGGGCCTCGTTTGAAAGCGAGGTTACGCTGGGACTCAAACTGGTTTCTCTTTTAAGTGAGCAGCTCGAAGGGTCGGTTTCAGTCGATGGAAGCGGCTCGGCCGGCAGTACCGGGGCTGTTATTACAATTGCATTCCCGTATAACGTTCAGTAGAGAGGCTGCAGTAAAGAGGTCCCCTTTTACTCTCCCTCGTGGGGATAGTCGAGTTCTACCTTGTTTTTGCTCTTGCTTATCCCGTTCGGTACGATGCAGAGAAAGCCCAGCGGTCCATCTCCTGTCTGTTTGAGCTGGTGCCGTTCGTTCGGTTTGATAAGAAATGCGTCTTTCGGCCGCAGGGGGTATTCACGGTCTTCTACCATGACGGTACCGCTGCCCCGTACGACAAACACTTCGTGCTCGTAATTATGCAGGTCGAGGCTCGTGACCGCCCCATTATCGAGTTCGAAATAGCGCATCTCGAAGTTTGGCGCTCCGAACTCTTCCAAGATCAGATACCGAATGGTAACGCCTTCCTGATAACTTGTGTTTATTCCTTTTTCCGGAATGTCGTTGATATTGATTTTATACATTGTGTCCTTCTTAGGTGTACAGTTTATTCTTTGAACAGTTCGAGTACATCGTCGGGCGAGCCTGCAGTTTTGAGCGATTTCAGTACTGCCGGTGATTGGCACAACCGGGCAATTTCGGAGAGTATTTCTACATGCTGGCCCGGCTGATCGGGCGGGGCGAGCATCAAGAAAAAAATGTACGACGGCTCGCCGTCCATCGCTTCGAAATCGACCCCGCCGGGGGAGATCCCGATAGCGACCGTTATAGAGTCGACCGAATCGGTTTTGGCATGGGGAACGGCAATCCCCTGTTCGAGTCCGGTACTCCCTTGGTTTTCTCTGGCGATAAGATCATCTGCCGCTTTGTCCGGATCTTTTACTTTGCCCGCCTTATCCAACACATCTACCAGTTCCTTTAAAATATCAACCTTATCTTTCGATGTAATGGGAACCTTAATGATATCTTTATCAACTAAATCTACAAGTGTCATGTCGTCTACCTCACTAGTGTATTTTTCCGGTTATGTCAACTCTTCGAACATCTCCCATACCGTGTCCGGGTCTTTTACGATAAGCACAGGACACGGTACCGACCGCATGGCCCGCTCGGCTTCATTGTAAAACTCATCACGACGGCTGCGTACGTGAGACAGTTCCCCTATCAGCAGCAGATCGATATCCTGCTCCTTTACGATTCGTTTTACTTCTGTGGGGACATTCCCGCTGCACTTTTCCATTTTTATTTCTACGTTCTTGGATTGGGCGAGCTTTTGAACATGGTTGAGATACCGCTCGGCATCTGCTTCCAAATCCGTTCTATACTCCTCCTGTTCCAATTGCAGAAATATTTTCGTTCTCACCAACTCATCGAGTGCTCGTGTATTGACGATATACAGCGCGGTGAGTCGGGCACCGGTATACTTGCTCAGGCAGATACCGTACTGGGCCGCAGTTATCGACTCTTCGGTCCCGTCGATGTAAACCAGCATATGTTCAATAGGTTTCTTCATAGAGCGACTCCTTCTTTTTCTCGAGCCTTTCCTTTACCATTTTCATGAGTATAAACATTTCCCTCTCGTTTTCTTCTAATCTGTTCTGTATATACGTCACAGACTCTTCTAAGTCGGGAATGGCAATTTTCTCGAGCGCATTGACTTTTCGTATCGTTTTTCTCACTTCTCCGGCCAGCCTCATAATCGAAACTTTCAGTTCCGCAAGCCTGCCCATTGTCTTCAAGGTTTCTTTAAAATGCTCCACCGTCAAATCGGTCCAGAAACTTGTTCCGCCGGGACTGTAGTAGGGCGGATTTTCGACAAAATCAGTGTCTACCACGGGCAGGTTTACACCCATGACCTTTCTCCGGTCCAGATGTATTTCCGACTGGATATTGACGGCACTGGAGAGGCTTACAAACTTCAGCTTTCCGCTGTACAGAACGGATTCTTCGAACGCCTGAAATGCCTCTTTGAGCGAGTCCTCGACCTGCGACTGAATATCGGCAGCTTGATCGACAAGAACCAAAAGCTCATTGATAAGAATATTCCGTTTCTGGTCCAAAAGCTCATAGCCGAGCTGTGCAAACTTCAGGTCCTGCTTCAATTTGAGGAGGTTCGTTTTCGTCGGTGCTGTTTTAGCCATGGTCCTCTGTTATTGTTCCTCCTATTGTCAGTAGAACTCTTCCAATTCCTCTTCCGTGACCCGGTGGAGCTCTTCCGCCGGCAGCCGCTTGAGTGCCTTCCACCCCAATTCCAGGGTCTCTTCTACCGGTCTCTCCTCCCGTTTTCCCTGAGAGATAAACTGCTTTTCAAACACATCCCCGAACTCGAGATACTGGGTGTCCAGCGGGGTGAGCTCCTCTTCGCCGATAACCGAGGCGAGGTTCCGTACATCTTTTACGTAGCTGTAAGCAGCAAAAAGTTGGCTTGCCAAATGAGGATGGTCTTTTCTCGTCATTCCCTCGCCGATGCCGTCTTTCATCAGCCTGGAGAGGGAAGGAAGCCCTGCTACGGGTGGATAGATGTTTCTACTGTGCATCTCCCGCTCGAAGACGATCTGCCCTTCGGTGATGTATCCGGTCAGATCAGGGACCGGGTGTGAAATATCGTCGTTGGGCATGGTAAGTATGGGCAGCTGGGTAATCGAGCCGGTAGATCCGGTAATAATCCCCGACCGCTCGTAAAGCTCCGCAAGATCGGAATAGAGATACCCCGGATATCCCTTTCTCGAGGGGATCTCTCCACGCAGGGTCGAGATTTCGCGGAGCGATTCGCAGTAATTGGCCATATCGGTCATGATTACGAGCACGTGCATGTTCTCATTATAGGCGAGATGTTCCGCTAGAGTCAGAGCGGACCGCGGAGTCATCAGCCTCTCGATGGAGGGGTCGTCTGCCAATGACAAAAACAGAGCCACATTTTCCAAGACCCCCGTCTCCTCAAAAGAGTGGATAAAAAACTGGGCGACATCGTGTTTTACCCCCATAGCGGCGAAAACGACGGCAAAATCACTCTTCCCCCCGAGGATCTTGGCCTGCCGGGCGATTTGGGCGGCGAGGTCGTTGTGGGGAAGACCGTTCCCCGAAAAAATAGGCAGTTTCTGGCCCCGAATAAGGGTGTTCATTCCGTCAATGATCGAGATACCGGTCTGGATAAAATCCTTAGGGTATTCCCGGGCAGTGGGATTGATCGGTTTTCCGTTTATATCGAGTTCCGTCTCGCCGACCGGTTCCGGCCCGCCGTCTAAGGGGGCCCCTAAGCCGTTGAAAACCCTGCCCAGCATCTGCCGGGTGACCGGTACGGTAAGCGGCTCCCCTTGAAAACGGACACGGGTCTCGGGGAGAGAGAGGCCGGAGGTCCCCTCGAAAATCTGGACGATTACTTCCCGCTTTGACGTGTCGAGGACCATGCCCAGGCGGGGGTGGCCCTCTTTGTCCACACACTCTACCAGTTCACGATAGCCGACCGGGTGGGTATTCCTGACGAAAACGAGCGGGCCGTCTATACGGTGTACCCCCACATACTCCCTGCCGACGCGCAGTTTTCTCTCCACCGTTTTTCTGTCGGTTCTGTTTTGGTCAGGCATAAATCGACTCCAATTGATCTATAGAACGTTCCAGTCGGGCGGTCAGCGTATCGAGTTTGTCGACTTCGTCATTAGCAATACTGAACTTCATTTTGACGATGTCCTGATACACCTTCATTCTACGCAGTTTTATAAGTGTCGCACCTTTCTTGATGCTCTCACTCCCCCGCCGCCAATACTCGACGATAATGTGGAGCATCTTCAGCTGTTTTTCCACAGTGGAATACCGGTCGATATCGTCGAAAGCGTTCTGCTGGAGAAACGCGTTCTTGAAGAGATTGCACACATCGAGGATAAACCGCTGGCTGTCCGGCAGTGCGTCCGGGCCGACCAGTTTTACCACCTGCTGGAGCCTCACTTCCCGCTGGAGCAGTTCCATAATCTCGCGCCGGTCTTCCTGCCATTCCGGTCCGGCATTCTCTTCCCACCATGTGGTCACGTCTTCTAAATATTCGCTGTAGCTTTCCAGCCAGGATATGGCAGGATAATGGCGGGCATTGGCGAGCTGCCGGTCCAGCCCCCAGAAGCAGCGGACGAACCGTCTGGTGTGCTGGGTGACCGGTTCTGAGAAATCTCCGCCCGGAGGAGAGACCGCCCCGATTATCGAGACAGAACCTTCTTCTTCGGAAAGGGTCTTCATGTAGCCTGCCCGCTCGTAGAACTCGGCGATCCGGGTGGGAAGGTAGGCGGGAAACCCTTCTTCGGCGGGCATCTCCTCCATCCGTCCGGAAAGCTCGCGGAGCGCCTCGGCCCATCTGGAAGTGGAATCAGCCATCACCGCCACATGGTAGCCCTGGTCCCGAAAGTACTCGGCCAAGGTCACCCCTGTATAAACGCTTGCCTCCCGTGCGGAGACCGGCATGTTGGAGGTGTTGGCAATAAGAATGGTCCGGGCCATAAGGCTTTTGCCCGTACGGGGGTCGACCAGTTCGGGAAACTCGGTCAGCACATCGGTCATTTCGTTTCCCCGCTCGCCGCAGCCGATGTAGACGATGATCTCCGCGTCACACCACTTGGCGATCGCGTGTTGGGTCATGGTCTTCCCGGTGCCGAATCCCCCGGGGATTGCAACAGTCCCGCCTTTGGCCACCGGAAAGAGGGTATCGATTACCCGTTGGCCGGTAATAAGCGGAATCTCTAAGGGAAGACGTTCCGTGGTAGGGCGGGGTGTGCGAATGGGCCAGCGCTGCATCATGGTGAGTTTCCGGCCGCCCCGTTCGGTTTCGATCTCCGCAATCTCCTTCTCTACATAATAATCCCCCTCGGCGGCAATGCGGGTACATTTCCCGGACACTTCGGGCGGTACCATGATCCGGTGTTCGATGCTTTCGGTCTCCTGGACCGTGCCGAGAACGGCCCCGCCCGAGACCTCATCTCCCTCTGAGACTGTGGGGACAAAATGCCAGCTCGTCTCCCGTTTCAAAGGCGGGACCACCACACCCCGTTCGATAAACCGGCCCGATTTTTCCAGCACTTCGTTCAAGGGCCGCTGTATACCGTCGTAGATCGTCCCGATGAGCCCCGGTCCGAGTTCCACACTGAGAGGCATACCGGACCCGTAGATGGGGTCCCCCGGGGCGAGTCCGGTGGTGTCTTCATACACCTGAATAATAGCGGAATCACCCTGCAGTTTGATGATCTCTCCTATGATGCGGGTCTCTCCGACCTGCACCAATTCGAGCATGATTGCATCGGTTATTCCGGCAGCTTCAATAACCGGACCGTTTACTCTGGACACATTTCCAATTATTCGTTCCATTATTTTTCGCCTTTGCCATAAAGAGTGCGGTAGATCATTCTGCGGATATCAGCGTGGTTTCTGTGGATGCGGGATTCGATCAAATTGCTATATTCGAGCCTCCCGTCTTTTGACCGGGCGACAACACCTTGATCACGGGCAGGCTGCTCGTCCATTTCTATAGTGACACACTTTCCGTAATCGTTTTGTATCTCCTTTTCAATCGTCTCGAGCAAGTCTTTGGTGATAAACTGCTGTTCCCGCTCGGATGTTGAAATTACAGCCGTATCCGTATCCAGACCGAGCACCGCTTCTTTAATCCAGCCTTTTACATAATTCGGGTATTCCTCATCTTCAATCATCTGATGACACTTCTCCCGGACCGTAGAAAGGATATCGTTTACCTGATCTTCCCTGTGCCGGAGCCTGATCCGCTTTTTCTGGAGCTCGATAGCAGAAGCGTTGTTTTCTTTTATCTGCGCAATTCGGTTTGCCGCGCGCTCTTCCGCCTCTCTGCGGATACGTTCGGCTTTTCCTTTAGCACTCTCTTTTTTCTGTTCAGCGGTTTTCTCCGCTTTTCGAAACTCCTCGTCCGCCTCTTCTTCCGCATGACGCCGTATCTGGGCCAACAGCTGTTCTTTACCCTCGACCGTATCAGGGGCGGACTCGGCGTCGGCTCTCTTTTTCTCTCTTTTTGAATTTTTCATCGTTCCGTCCGGTTTTTACAATCGTATCCCGATTGCCTCGTTTACCATCTCCCGCAAGCTTGGCCGGTTGGGATCTCTTCCTTCCCGGTCCGGGATTTCCACAATGAGGGGGAACTGTTCGGAGAAAAGATACGTGTCTACCGTTTCTCTAATCAAATCAGCACATTTTTCGGTGATAATGATGATTCCTATGGAATGGTCTTTCAGGACGGCTTTGAACGCTTCTTCCGCTTGGTCCTCTGTTTCAACGATTCTGCCTTCTACACCTACCATCCCGAAACCTAAAACTGTATCTTCATCACCTATGATAAAATATCGCATGTTTATACTTTGCCGAGTATCATTAATGCCGTTATAAAACCAAAAACAACCAACCCTTCTGCAAGAGCAATAAAAATGAGGGCCTGGCCGGCAATTTCCGGCTTTTCCGCGATTGCACCCATAGCAGCTGAACCCACATTCCCGATTGCAATGCCCGCGCCGATGGCCCCGAAGCCGAATGCAATTGCCGCTGCGATAAGAGCGAACTTGATTACCTGAGAACGGTTTTCCGGTATCTCCGATAACTCCGCTCCTTCCGTCTCCTGGGCAAAAAGATTTCCAACGCTTACTAAGGAGAGCATGCCCAGTACCATGGCCAGTATGATAACACTCAACCCTACCCGACGTTTAAACAGTTTGACATGATTTTGCATGTGTACCTCCATCCTAGGTCTGTCCTAGGTCTGTTTCAGGGATACCGGCGAATACGCAATGCCGGAGCCTGAGAAATATTTTGAGAAAAACTCGTAATAGTTAAGCCGCAAAGACTGGATGCCTGCGGACAATCCTTCCAGGACAATAACGAGAAGATTTCCGAGAATCAAGATGACAATCGACCCTAGTGATTGTCCCTCCGGGGTGACCATCGATGCGATTTGAAAAAATGCGGTCATGAGACTGACATGGGCGATCCCTAAGCCTGCAACCCGCATGAAGGAGAGGGTGTTGGACAGGTAACCGCTGAACACCTCGAGCATCTCTACGGTCCAATCCATAAAAAAGAGAATAATTGTCATAGGTGTACTGGTGTGACCGCTGCCGCTTCGGGCCTTCCGGATGTGTTCGATTACCGGTTTTAGGAAAAAAAGCAGGGCCGGGAGTCCGAGCATCCAGAAGAGGTAAGCTCCGGGCGGAAGCTGCTTGTAATCGTGCTTTATAAAGTAGTAGGCGGCATATACCCCTGCTCCATACATCCAGCCCCCTAAAAGCCCCGCTTTATCGAAGATGAGGGGAAACCACCTTCGCTTCCGTATCAGGTTGTACCAGTTTATAAGCAGGCCGAGCCCGATAACCCCGATGCCGAAATAGACGGTGATGGTAAGGATCCCGTAGATGTCGTTGACGAACCCGCCGTGAGCGTGTCCTGCGACCGCACCGTGATAATCGAACCAGAGCGGCGGGAACCACTGCATTCCGAAATAAGAGCCGAAGAGGGCCCCTGCAACCATGGCCGAAGCTCCGCACCAGACAAACAGCTGGAAAAGCCGTTTTATCGGCTTTCCCTCCATGAGACGCGAGCCGATGAGACCCGCTAATAGAATAACAGCCCCATGCCCGACATCACCGAACATCAAGGCAAACATAAGCAGATAGGAAACAGCCACAACCGGGGTCGGGTCGAACGTTCCGTACTCGGGAACGGAATAGTTTTCCACCAGCATCTGAAAAGGCGAGAGGATTTTCGGATTGGTAAACTTCACCGGTGCTTTTTTGGGGTCTACCCCCACTGCATCCTCCGAGGTGTGCCATTCGAGGAGACATTTCCCCTCCGATGCTTTTTTTATTCCTTTCTCGATGTCCTTTTTTTTGTCGCGGGGGACCCAGCCGGAGAACGCTACCGTATGCCGGGTAGACCCGTAATATTCCTCTACGGCGATATACAATTCCTGAAGTCTGAGGTTCCTCCAAGCTGATAGGAGCGTTTCCTTCTGTTTTTCTATCGGCTCGGCGGCTTTCCCTTTGAGCTCCTGTTGTTCTTTTTTTAAAGCGTCGAGTTGCCGGTCGAAATCCACTCCCGTCTGTATCTGAGGGCCCAGCTGTTCTTTCTCTATATCGAGCTCCTGCCAGGCATGGGCATCAAGAATTTTTTCTACTGTGTTGCGGTACCGCTTCATGGTGACGAGGAGATAGATGTTTTGTTCCTTTTCACCTACCGGAATGAAAGCGGAAGGTGCTTCTTTGAGTGCCTCGGCGAGAGCAGGATAGTGTTCAGGAGGGACCGTTCCGGTTTTGATATCTAAAAACGATGATGAGTGTTTTACCAGATCGGGAATGCTTCTGTCGCCGGTAGTAAGCCGGCGTTTCAGATCACTCAAGCGGAGAATCTCCTGCTGGATGTGGCGCTGGTCTTCCCGTACCGATTCTACCTTCTCAGAGAGCCGGTCCAGTGTAGCGGTAATATCGTCGATATCGACCGGATCCATCTCGGTCACCTCAAGCGTTTCCGAGGTCGTTGGATTGACCCGGATGAGGTCGAGAAACGATTCGATCCGTTTTCTCAGTTTATTATAGGTTGCTCTCGAATCCTCAACGTTTATTTTTTTTATCGCTTCGGGAAACTCCTTCCCGAGTTCGGTAATGCTGATAAAATGGAGCACACCGTGGCGCAGGAGTTCTTTGGTGATGCTGTCGATATAATGACGATCGACAACAGCCAACAGCTGATGCATGGGAGCGGTACTCATAGAAACGTGTTTAACCTCCCGCTTTCAAGTTTGTAGTGTTTTCCGTTAAGAATTTGGACCAAACTACTTATTTCGCGCTGCTTGATCATAACATAAGCAAGAATGATACCGATAGTAAAGGGGGTGCCGACGAGGAGTTTCTCTATCTCCCGGTCTACTACATCGTCGAGAAAAGCGGTAATGAGCTTGAGTTGAGAGACGTCGTTTTTCCGCACCTCGCCGGTCAGTGATCCCAAGTCGGAATAGTGCTTTTTGAGTACCCCCATAAGGTACTGTTCCGGCCGGCTCGATTCATACGCCTCTTTTAAGGCGTCTTCGCCGATAAACCGGCCCCCGCCGATGAGGTACTGTTCCAGTGTACCCTGCTTCATGGAGGTAAATCGGGAGAACCGAACAATCCTGCTTATGTTTTCTATGTCGATCCGGATGCCGACGATCCTTTCTGCAATTTCCCGGTCTTTTCTACTAAGATGCTCCATCTTTTCGATGAGGTTTCTGTAGTAGTGCGCATCGAGGGCCGATTCTATCGAAAAGAGGGAGTTATCCGAGTGGACTTTAGGGAGGGCCTTTTCCATAACCGGTGCGTAGAATGTGTTCCGAAACTCATTCTGTATCTCTTCGATCGACTCTGCATAGATAATCGCATCGAGGTTGATAGTGTGGACTAGTTCCCCTCTATACAAGTATGACACCCTGTCGCCTACATTTCTTCCCCGGACCTCCCGGTCGAACCAGAACCGGAGGGCGTCTTTGATTACCTCTATTTCGTACCGGATAGCGAGTGCTTCGACAAAACTGTACGTCTCATCCTCGATGTATTTGAGGATTTCTACGATCGTGGAGATTTCCCGGCTCATGAGCTCGAGTTCGCCCATTTTGATGTCTCCCGTGTCGGTGTAGGCTGTAATGACCGCCTCGTAAGGAGTGCCTTTGAGGTATTGCAGGGCTTCCTGAAGGTCATTCGCATCGATCATCCGTTTGAACGTCTTTTCCGGAATGCGTTTGCCCAGTCGTGCCCGCAGTTTGGCGTGTATAAAGCCGTATTTTTTAACAGGTCCGGCCACTTTTTCTCCCCTATAGAGAACTGTTCGGTTTCATGATTTTATCGGTAATATCGTCTATAAGCTGTTCGATCTCCTGCTGTTTGTCCTGTACGGCCTCCTCCCGTTTCTGCTCTTCCTCTTCGATAGCGGTTTTGTACTCGTTTTGGGCCTGCCGTTCAGCATCGCCGACCTGTTTCTGGAACAGCTCCCGGGCTTCCTGTTTTGCCCGATTGACTATCTCGTTCGATTCCGACTCCGCGTCACGGATGATTTTCTGTGCCTTCTGCCGTGCTTGCTGAAGTTTCTCTTCCGCCTCTTTCTCTACAGAGAGAATTTCGTCAATTGTCTCTTTCATACCTTTCAGTATGCATGGTTAGCCCCCCTTGTGTCAAAGCGCTGCATTTACACGGGCCCTCAATGGTGGTATGCTCCACTCCGGGAAATGCGCATGAAACAGGTACAGCTCTTTGCAGCTGCGGTCGTGATGCTCTTGGCAGTAAGTACGGCCTCCCTTTACAGTACTCCACGTATAGAAACCGGCATTGGGTTTTTCGCCGGCGTGTTTTCGGATCATACGGAGACGCGGCCTGTCGACGATAATCCAAGCATCTGGGGCGGGGCCAATTCTCTGCAGCCGTATGTGAGGGGCGATCTCGGTTTTGCCGACCGTTTTTTCCTCTCCCTCACCTACCGACAGGGGTTTATTCTCCCCGAGAACAGGTATTTTTATTCAGATTCGAGCTGGACTGAAATCGGCGGGCACACCGAACAGGTAACGTTGTATGGACTGTATCGGCTTTTTTCCGTTTCCGGTGCTTACATCGATGTCGGGGTGGGCGGCTCGTTCATGCATGTGATGAAAACCTTTACCGATTTCTACGAGGATGATGAGAAGACGTTTTCCGGTAATTACGGCTATTACAGAATGCTCTATCCCTCGCCGGGAGCAATGATCCGCACCGACATTTCCCTTCTTCCGGCCATTACCTTCGGAGGTCTCTTGGTCGGCTCACCTTGGGGTATTACGGTCAATCAGATTGAAAAGCCTGCAGGCCCGTCTATGGAAATCAAGGAGGGGTTCAATGTGCTTGTCGAAGTGTATCTCGGTTTGGAGTTGACGGCCCTGCTCACTGTCCGCGCCGGATACAGGCACGAGTACCACTATTTCAATGCTCCCGGGCCGTATCAGCTCGATTTAGAGCTCAATCTCCGGGGCCCGTTTGCAGAGTTCGTATTTTCGTTTTAAACGATTCAGGGACCTTCGCGGGCCGCTTTCGGGCATAATCAAAGCCTGCCATTACGGTGTACCCGGACGCGACCGGTCTTTTGCCTGCCTCACCGCTGACCGGTTTCTTTTTCCAAACGGTAAAGGTCACGGTAAACCGGATTGCTGTAAACTCTTCGATCCCCACCTCGACGGTAAGCTCGTCTGCGTAAATTACTTCGCCGGAATAAGTAATATGGGCCTCACTCATAATGAGGCTTATCCCCTCTCCGATGTCTGCTTCCGAGCAGCCTAAGGAGCGGAGAAACCGAAGCCGCGCTTCGTGGAAGAGGAGGAGGTAGCGGTCGTTTCCCATATGCCCGCCGTAATTGATGTCCCCGATGCGAACGACTATATCGGTCGAAAAAAGCGGTTTTTGTTCGGTCCGGTCCCGGTCAGCACTGCTGTTCATGGAAACAGTATACCCCGATAGGCAGGCGGAGTGCAAATAACCACGGATGGGTTTTATGCGCTTTTATGTAATGACTTTCCTGAAAAAAGGTATTTTTTCAGGAAAGTCATTAAGCGGAGCTGAGCAATATTTTTTATAGGGTTTTTGCGATCGGGGCTGTCGAGTCGACCCTCTATAACCTTCGAACATGAAGCGCACAAATGCCGCATCTGCGCGAAACTTCAGATGATACGCTTGCGGACTTTCGCGGTGATCCACTCGCTTAAAACGACCGTACCGAGGATCAGGATCAGGACCACGGCAACCTGCCGCCACGCGAGGATATTGATGGACGCCTGCAGCTGCAGTCCGATGCCTCCCGCGCCGACTAGGCCGAGAACCGTCGACTCTCGGATGTTGATGTCCCATCGGTAGACCGTGATGCCCACAAAGGCGGGGATCACCTGCGGAAGAATGCCGATTCGCAGGACCTGCAGCGGACTTGCACCGGTTGCTCTCACAGCCTCGACCTGGCGCCGGTCGATCTCTTCGATCGCCTCGTAGAGCAGCTTCCCGATGAAGCCGATGGAGCGCAGCGCGATGGCCAGAATCCCGGCGAGGACCCCGGGACCCACGATCGTGACGAGCAGGAGTGCCCATGCGAGCGAGTTGATAGATCGTGACGAGACGAGCAGGACGAGCGCGGGGAGCCGGCTCGCGGCGCGTGCCGGCGACGTGTTGCGGGCGGCGAAGAATGCCAGAGGAAGTGCGAGTACGACCGCAAGGGCCGTACCGAACGTCGCGATAAGAATAGTGTCCCACAGCGGTCGCAGGAGCACGCTTGTGTATGCCCAGCGCGGCGGGACCATGCGTGAGAAGATGTCCGCGGCCTGACGAGGAGCGTCGATCACGAAAACCCACATTGTGGACGCGGAGATCGCGCGCCAGCTCACGAAGAAGAGCACGAGAAAGGCGAGCCAAGCTGTGAACCGGAACAGACTCTGTGACCGTGTTCTTTGTTTCCAGACCGTGCCGGCATCAGTCGTATGCAGCGGCATTTACTGGACCCTCCGGCGGATCATGCTCGATACGTTCTCCGCGATGAGCACAATCACGATGATCGTAATGAGGATTGCCGCGCTCGTATCGTATTCGTAGCGGCTGAACGACGTGTTCAACGTCGCGCCGATACCGCCGGCGCCGACGATTCCGATGACCGCCGACTCGCGGAAGTTGATGTCGAGCCTGTAGAGTGAGAGCCCGATGAGCCGGGGGCGCACTTGCGGCTGAACGGCGTACGAGATTACCTGAGGCCAGACGGCCCCGGTCGCACGGACCGCCTCGAGCTGAACTGGATCGATCTCTTCGATATCTTCCGCGAGCAGCTTCGCAAGAAAGCCGATCGTCGCGAAACTGAGCGTGAGCACGCCGGCGAACGGACCGAAGCCGAACATCGCGACGAAGAAGATCGCGACGATAACCTCTTGGAATGCCCGGGAGACGGTGATGATCGCCCGGCAGACGAGGTAGATCGGCGCGGGTGAGATGTTCTTCGCCGCGCCGAGCCCGATTGGTACGGAGAGCAAAATCCCGAAGACCGTGGAGACTGCCGTCATCGCAAGGCTCTCGAGGATACCCTCAGTGATTTCCTGCCATCGGCTTACGAAGTCCGGACGAACGAACGCCGCGAGAAAGCGCGTCGCGCGTGTCATGCCTTCTGCAACGCGCTCCCACCTGACCTCGAAAGACGAGACGCCGAGTACGACGTAGATGACCGCGATGGCGAGCAGCGCGTAACGTAGCCAGCGGTTGGCGATGAGCCTCGGCGGTCGCCAGGCGCGAGCACGACCGGTGGGTCTATTCATGGTCGTGGGCCTTGTAGAGCAGGAGCGAGGCGGTGTGCTCGGGATGCTCGTCGTGATGCTGCTGCAGCCCGTCGTCGTCGTGACCGTCCGCGTTCCAGTCCTCTTCACCGTAAATCGCAGTCAGGACATCGGTGGTAAGCTCGGTAGGAGGGCCGTCAAAGACGACCGCTCCGGCCCGTAAGCCCACGATGCGGGTCGCGAAGAGCTTCGCGAGCGCGACGTCGTGCATGTTCACGATCGTAGGGAGCGATCTCTCGCGCGCCATGCCGGTGATCATTCGCATGATGGTCCGGGCGGTCTTGGGATCGAGACTCGCCGTCGGTTCGTCGACAAGCAGCAGCCGCGGCTCCTGCATGAGGGCACGCACGATCCCAACGCGCTGCCGCTGTCCACCGGAAAGCTCGTCTGCCCGTTTCTCCGCCTGATCTGCAAGGCCAACCTCTTCGAGCAGCGAAAGCGCCTCATCGACCATTGCGGCAGGGTAGCGCCGCAGGAGGCTCGGGAGCAGTGGCAGGTACCCGAGCTTGCCGGAAAGCACGTTCTCCATCACGGTGATCCGTTCCACGAGCGCATATTCCTGGAAGATCATGCCGATGTGCCGACGCTGAAGCCGAAGCTCACGCCCGGACAACCGTGTGAGATCCACGTCGTCGAGTATTACGGTGCCGTTCGTCGGCTCGACGAGTCGGTTTATACAGCGGATGAGCGTACTCTTCCCGGCACCCGACGGTCCGATCAGCGCAACAACTTCGTCCTGCGTGAGCGTGAGCGAGACGGACTCGAGGGCCCGGTCACCGGTCGGGTAGACTTTGTGGAGCGATTCGATAACGAGCATCAGGTCTCCATAACGAAGGCCCAACCTGAGAGGGTCGGGCCGGAATGTGGTGCGCACATGGAGGTGCGGCCGTGATCAGTCGCAGTCGTAGACGACATCGTTCGCAGCGTCGATTGTCCGGATTACCGCCCAGTACTCCTCGTAGGTGATAGGGATAAACTGCGCTTCGCCGCTCTTGCTGAACTCGGCTTCGAGAGCCGTGCCCGCCCAGTCAAAGCTGAAGAACGCTTCCTTAATCTTTTCTGCGAGCTCCGGGTGGAGGTTGTAGACGTGTCCGTAACCGGTAGTCGGAAAGGTCTGAGACCGGTAGACGACGCGGATCTGGTCGGGATCGATGACGCCACGGTCGATCATGCGCGCCTTCACGGAGTTTGCGATCGATGCCGCTTCGTAGTCCTTGTTGAAGACTCCGAGGATCGATGCATCGTGTGCACCGGAGAAGGTGGTCTGGAAGTCGGTGTCCGCGATCATGCCGAACTCCCCTTTTAACAGTGCGCTCGGCGCCTTGAATCCGGAGTTGGACGTGGGCGAGGTAAACGCGAGGGTGCGGCCGGCGAGGTCCGAGACTTCCTCGATGTCGCTGTCCACGTGGGTGATGATCTCCATCTCGTACCCGAAGCTGCCGTCGGCCCCCGCCATTATCGTAAACGGGACGAAACCGGCACAGTTGACCGCGATCGGGTTACTGCCTGTGTTGAACCCGGCCACGTGCAGCCGGCCGGCGCGCATCGCCTCGAGCTGTGCCGCGTTCGACTGGACCGGGAAGAACTGGACCGGCTTGCCGGTCGCTTCCGAAAGATAGTCGAGGAACTCCGACCATACACCCCGGTACACCTCGGGATCTTCGACCGGAGTATATGCGAAAATAAGCGTGTTCGGATCGACCCATTCCGAAGAGTCGGTTGGCGCGTCCGCCACGAGATCGCCGTCTTCATCAACGAGACCGAGCCGCAGGTCACCGTACTTCTGCGGTTCCTCGGCAGCCTTTTCTCCGCCTTCTTGAACACCCGCGGCGAATGCCGTCAATCCTGCGAACATCAGGAGCAGCATTGTAAATGCGATTTTTTGTACTGTCATTCTTTCCTTCCTTTATATATAGTTTTCCCTATAATTGCGGTACAGCATTAGAAGACGGTTAGCTGTGTGCTAGAATTGCATTAAATGAAAGGTTGTAAAAAAATAAAAAAACTCCCCTTCACAAAGTTTATTAGATGAGTATTACGTATACGGTTTACCATCGGCGATAAGAACTCACAAAAACGGGATATAGCAGACTATTGTGAAATATAAAACATCTTGACTATCTGGCAGAACCGGCACACAGAGATTTCTGATGATAAAATCTTTTTGGTAAAATGACCGATACTCTAATTAGATGATCTGTACGTTATTACAATCGACAAGAGATCGGAGGTGTATAGAGAATGGCAGTAGTATCTGTTAGATTGAATGAAGAAGAAGAGAAGATCCTCTCTTATTTATCTGAATATCTTCATGAGGACAAATCGACATTGTTTAAAAAGGCCCTCTTCGAGATGTATGAAAATATACAAGATATCAAATTTGTTGATGCCTATTTGGAGCAGAAAAAAGAAATGGTCTGCTCTCAGTAGACAAAAAAAGGC
>CAZQKT010000029.1:27145-31049 GCA_964594055.1 uncultured Spirochaetales bacterium | reverse complement strand
AGATACTGCCGAATTTTCCCTTCGAGGTCTTCTAGGGGAATCGGCTTGGTCAACACTTCATCGACCTTTATCCACTGTTTGTCGCTTTTACCGGAGAGGTCGAAGGTAAACCCCATCTCCCGGGCGGCCCCGGTCTGCATGATGATGGGGACCCCTTTCCCCTCAGGGCGTTCCTTTACTTTTTTGCAGAACACGAACCCCGAATCGAAATGCTCCATCATGAGATCGGCCAGTATCAGGTCCGGTTTGAACTCGTTTAGTTTTTTTAGACCCTCATCGATCGATTCGGCAGTCTCGACCGAGTAGGCTTTAGCCTCGAGAAAAAACTTCTGCTGGGTCAACAGATCTACATCATCATCTACTATTAATATCTTTGACAATTGAATCCTCCTCAAACGTCTTCTTTATCTTGATTTCAAAAAATGCCCCACCGTCAGGATTGTTTCCCGCATGGATCGTCCCGCCGTGCATCTTGACAATGCCGTAACAGACCGCGAGCCCCAACCCGGTCCCCTTCCCGACCGGTTTGGTGGTGAAGAAGGGAGAGAACAGTTTCGACATCTTCTCTTCATCGATTCCAGGCCCCTGGTCTTTAATAACGACGGTAAAGTCCCCCTCTCCGTCGCTGCTGGAGATAGTAATTCTCCCTCCCTCATGCATTACTTCTACCGCGTTTCGCAGGATGTTATCAAAGACCTGTCTCAACTGGGCCGCGTCGACATTCTGCTCTCCGATTGCCTCATCGAGTTCATAGACGATCTCGGCCTGCTCCCCGTTTTCGTAACTCGTTACTTGTTCGGCGGTGGTACGTACGATGCTGTTGATATCGGCAGGGGCCCGTTCTATCCGTTCTTCCCGGGCAAAGTTGAGAATACGGCGGACGATCTTCCGGGTCCGCTCCGCCTCACTGATTACCTTGTCCACGTCCGGGGTAAGTTCATGGTCCGGTTCGAGCTCTTCCTTTAAAATATGCGAATACATCAGCACGACCCCTAAGGGGTTGTTTATTTCGTGGGCGATGCCTGCGGCCATCTGTCCCATGGAGGCAAGTTTTTCCGCCTGAATCAGCTTTGCCTGGTTTTCAGTGAGATCAGAGATGGTCTTCTCGAGCTTGCTGATAAGGTACGGCAGGCACATCTCCACCTCTGCTATTCCCCGCCACACGGCCACGGCCTTCTC
Source organism: uncultured Spirochaetales bacterium (assembly GCA_964594055.1). Lineage (GTDB taxonomy): Bacteria > Spirochaetota > Spirochaetia > SPDA01 > CAZJBZ01 > CAZKZZ01. The sequence continues at coordinate 29,870 of CAZQKT010000029.1, read as the reverse complement.
CCGGCAGGAGTTGTATCCGCAGGCACGGCAGTTGAGCTCATCTTCTTTTGTGTACTTTCCCGTCTTGGCGAGGATCTTTTTTATCTCCTCTTCCGTGGGCATCGGCATATGCACCTGAAGTCTTGAAAACTGCTTAGAGAGATCGATTTCGAGATACTTTTTATGGCACTGCTTCCACTCCTGCAGGTCGCTTATCAGAGGCCGCTTTTTCATATAGTTTATGATATATTTCTTTCTCTCGTAGTAGGTCAAATCGTTGTGCATGACCGGCCCTGCGATACACCCTTCACAGAAGAGTAGATCGAAGAGCTTGTAGGGAAAAGTCTTTCCCGCTTCTTTCCGCCCCTTCAATACCTGCAGGATTTCAGCGACCCTGTCCTTCCCTTCGATGATAGCTGCAGGACTTTCTATGAGGTCCGCGTCGATACCGGCAGCTTTTAAGAGTCCTCCCGTTACGGGATAAATACGTCCTAAGTTCGCAAGCGGGGGATCGAACGGAGCACCTTCTGCCCGGGCCGGATCGGTCCCCCGATTTTCGAACAATTCAAAAAGCTCATCGAAGGTAAGCACACTATCTACGAGACCCAGCCGACCCGCCTCGTCCTTTTTGGCCACGCAGGGGCCGATAAAAACAATAGCGGCTTCGGGGTTTATTTTCTCCTTAATGAGCTTGGCCATTGCCTCCATGGGGGAGACGATCGGGGCCAGATTCTCCACCAGATCGGGGAACTGCCGTTCTACGAAGGCGACTACTGCCGGACAGGGAGTGGAGATGTAAAACTTGTACGGATCGCTTAAATCCTGGTTCTTAAAGATTTCGTAATAAGCGTAAGAGACGAGGTCCGCACCGAATGCCACCTCATACACGGCAGAAAAGCCGGTGTTCCGGAGGGCACCAACGACCTCTTCCGGTTCGACCTCTAAGAAAGCTGCCGGAAACGATGGGGCGATGATAGCACAGGTGTTGTCCGGGTCGTCTTCTAAGAGCCGAAGCGTATCTTCAACGCCGGATTTGATCCTCTTTGCGTTCTGGGAACAGACATTCACGCAGTACCCGCAGGAGACGCACTTCTCCGGGATGATGTGGGCCTTCCCCCCGTGGACTTCGATGGCCTTGGTAGGGCAGATCCGAACACATGAGTAACATTTCTTACACTCTTCTCCGACAGTATAGACAGCTTCCATAGTATTAACGCCTTGTTCCTAACGCCTTGATCCGCTCATTCTGATAGGAGCGTCTGATTTTCCTGGTCTTCTCTACGTCATACACCGCAGCAATCCGCTGTTTGATCCGATCGGAATCGATACCGTAGATCTGACCGCCCCCGCCGACACATCCGCCGGGGCAGGACATTACTTCGACAAAGGCGTACTCAGACCCGCCCGCTTTTACATTTTCCATAAGCTCTCGTGCTTTCCCGAGAGTATTGGCCACAGCCACCTTGAGCGTAGTACCGGCAATGGTCACTTCCGCCTCTTTGATCCCATCGTATCCGCGGACAGCGGTAAAATCAATGTTCTCGATATCTTCACCGGTAAGCATATTGTATGCAGTCCGGAGTGCGGATTCCATCACACCGCCGGACGCAGCGAACACATCGCCCGACCCGGAGGTGGTACCGAGCAGTACGTCGAACTGTTCCTCGGGGAGGGAGGCGAAGTTGATGCCGTACAGGTCGATCAGCCTGGAGAACTCCCTCGTGGTGATGACCGCATCTACATCCTGCACACCGTTCTTGCCCATCTCCGGCCGCTTGGCTTCGAACTTCTTGGCCGTGCAGGGCATAACTGAAATCACATACACATCCTCCGGGGCAATCCCTTCCTTCTTTGCAAAGTAGTCTTTGATAAGGGCTCCCATCATCTGCTGGGGTGATTTACAGGAAGAGATGTGGGGGAGCATATCCGGATAGTTGTGTTCGACGAACTTGATCCAGCCCGGACAGCAGGATGTAAACATCGGAAGCGGTTTACCTCCGGACTCCCCGCCCTCACCTGCTCCGCTTATCCGCCCGATGAGTTCGTGGGCCTCCTCCATAATAGTGAGGTCGGCCGTAAAATCGGTGTCGAATACCTGTTTTACACCCATCCGGCGCAGGGCCGAAACCATCTTTCCGGTAACATTTGCTCCCGGCTCGAGGCCGTAGAACTCCCCGAGTGAAAACCTGATGGCGGGTGCAGTCTGGGCCACCACGTGCTTCTCACCGTTTTGGAGCACGTTCATCACCTGATCGACTGCAGAAACCTCGTGCAGAGCGCCGGTAGGACAGGCGAGAACACACTGGCCGCAGTTGACACAGGTCGTCTCACTCAAGTCCGTGTTGAACGCGGGGAGTACGGTTGTCTCGAACCCCCGGTTGGTAAAATCGATCGCGGAGACACCCTGAATCTCCTCACACACCCGAACGCATCTGCCGCAGAGAATGCACTTGTCCGGCGTGCGGACAATCGAAGGTGAAGAAAAATCGGGATAATGATGTCTGGTCTCCCCCTTAAACGGTACCCGTTCCACGTTGTAGGTGGCTGCTAAGTCCTGCAGCTCACACATCCGGTTACGGTTGCAGGAGAGACAGTCAAAGGGATGCGAAGCTAACAGCAGCTCAACAATGGTTTTTCGCGCGTTCATCACCTTAGGGGTGTGGGTCTTCACCTTCATCCCGTTTTGGGCGGGGAACGAGCAGGAGGGGACCATGCCGTTTCTGCCTTCGAGTTCTACCACACACAT
>CAZQKT010000029.1:23827-27045 GCA_964594055.1 uncultured Spirochaetales bacterium | reverse complement strand
CTTGCAGAGGCCGGTGTCGATCTCGCAACACAGGAGGCCCCGGCACGCCTTTGACGGACACCTCCGGTCGTAGATATGTGCCTCGTACTCGTCCCTGAAATAGCGGAGCGTGGAGAGCACCGGATTGGGGGCACTCTGCCCGAGCCCGCAGAGGGAGGTCTCTTGTATAACTCCGGCCAAGTTTTCCAATTCCATCACCATCTGGAACCGCATCAGGTTCTCCTCTTCTCCTGCCATCGTGGTGTAGGGAGAGACGATCTTCTCGAGGATTTCGTGCATTCTCTTGGTCCCTTCCCTGCAGGGGATGCACTTTCCGCAGGATTCATTCGTGGTAAAGGCGAGAAAATACTTGGCCACATCGACCATACAGGTGTCTTCATCCATGACCACGATTCCGCCCGAGCCCATCATCGCTCCGATCTCTTTGAGCGAGTCGTAGTCGATTTTGGTATCGAGATACTCGGCCGGAATACAGCCGCCGATGTCGTAGACGATCTCCCGGAGGGTGATCCCCATCGGCACTTCTACCAGGCCCGGGTTGTTGATCTTCCCGGTAAGGGCGAACACCTTGGTGCCCCGCGAGTTTTCGATCCCCACGCTGGAGAAAAAATCCGCCCCTTCCCGGAGGATGTTGGGGACATTGGCGTAGGTTTCGACGTTGTTCACGTTGGTCGGCTTTCCGTAAAGCCCTGACACCGCCGGATAGGGAGGCCGCGGGCGGGGCATGCCCCGTTTTCCCTCGATCGAGTTAATGAGTGCTGTCTCTTCACCGCAGACGAACGCACCCGCACCCTTTTTGATGCGCAGGCTGAAGCTGAACCCTTTTTTCAGTTCCTTCTCGAGCATGCCCTCTTCTTTGAGGGTATCGATGGCGACAGTGAGCCGTTCGATAGCAAGCGGATATTCCGCGCGGCAGTAGATGATCCCTTCGTCGGCACCGACGGCGTATCCTGCTATCATCATCCCTTCGATAAGCGCGTAGGGATCACCTTCTAAGAGAGACCGATCCATAAATGCGCCCGGGTCGCCTTCGTCTGCATTACAGATAACGTATTTTTTCTCACTTTCGGTGGCCGCGGCAAACTGCCATTTCTTTCCGGTGGGAAACCCACCGCCGCCACGTCCCCGCAGGCCGGATGTAGTGACTTCTGCTACCACCTCGTCGGGAGTCATGGAGAGTGCTTTCTCGAGCCCTTTGAAACCGCCGGTTTCCCGGTAATCACTCAATGAGACCGGATTGATAAGCCCGCAGTTACGCAGGACGAACTTTACCTGTTTCTTGAAGTAGGGGTGGTCCTCGATCATCGGTATCTCTGATAACGGGGGAACACCGTTTTTGTGTTGTCCCAACAGGCCGTCTAAGCGATAGTTCTTCTTTACGTAGATTTCATCGAGGATGAACGGGGTGTCTTCCGGAGTGATGTTCCCGAACGAAAGGCGGTGGTTGTCTTCGTTTACCACATCCAGGATCGGCTCCAGGCTGCAGGACCCGATACAGCCGGTGGGAGTAACCGTTACGTCGGCCCCCCGTGCTTCGGCCCAGTTCCGGACCGCATCGCGGACTTTTCCCGCACCCGAGGCGAGCCCGCAGGTCCCCATCCCGATATACACTGTGCGCGTGCTACTCATGTGCTTCCTCCTGAAGTCTCAGCGCTTCGACAAGCGAGATCGTCTTTTTCTTGGTCAGTTTGCCGTAGTACTCGCCGTTTATGGTGATCGCGGGGGCGATCGAACAGGCACCGATACAGGCCACCGTTTCCAGCGAAAACAGCCCGTCCTTGGTGGTCTCTCCCGGCTCTATTCCCAATTCGGTCTGCAGCACTTCCAAAAGCTGGAGCGAATCCTTGACATGGCAGGCCGTACCCCGGCAGATCTGGATTTTATACTTCCCCGGAGCGATCAGCTTGAACTGATTGTAAAACGTGGCGACCCCGTAGATCTTCGCTTCCGGCAGCTCGAGATAGTCGGCCACCCGATAGATGCCCGCTTTGGGTAGATATCCTTCGACTTCCTGGATGTCCTGAAGCAGAGGGATTAGATACCCCCGCTCGGGGGGATACCTGGTAATGATCTCCGCATAAGTTTCCATCCGGCACTCCTTTATGCAATAAATCGTGAATAAATTCACAATAAAATATTTCAGTTGTCGTGATTTTTTTCTCAATAAGAAGATACGATATCGTGAAAAAAATATCAATAGAGGTTTGCCTTTTTCGTATCTCTCGCTCAGAAATCTCTTGAATTTCTTGAAATACCGTAAACCTGCGTTAGGTTTACTAGTAAAGCACGTAGCCAAGGAGGCACCTATGAAAAATCGACCAATGGTATTAATAATGACCGGGGGATTCATCGCTGCGATGATACTGATACTCGGGTCCTGTCTTCCCCCCGATGCAGGCGGAACCCTCCTCGTAGACAATGAAGGACATTTTTTTGAAGACATTGTATATAAAGACAATTACGGCGGCGGAAATAAAGTCCTTGTGACCTTCTCAGAAACCGGATCGTATGAATCTACCGCGGAAGATTATGAAACAGAGGGGAGCGATAGTGATGGTGACGGCAATACCGGCGAAGGATGGGTTAAAACAGGAGGAGAAAGGGGAACCTACTCATGGGACCCGGTAACATATATTCTCACTCTCACTCTAACAGAGTATATTGTAGCGGGAGGTTGGGAAGATTATGATGATGAGAGAACTGTTACCGAACCGATCTATTTTACCGAACACAAGTATTATTATGCCTTTCAAAGAGATGATACGAATAAAAACCTCTATACCTACTCTTATAACGAAACATCCGATAGTTATCTGAAAGAAACTCAAGTGGAGATGGAAATCGACCCCGAAGCAAAAACATTTGCAGAAACTGCATCATCAGAAGAAGAAGACGAGAATGGAAATTTAACATCAGGCAGTGAAATAGAAATCGAAGGTGATTTCGAGATACTACCCGAAGGCCGTACATTTGCAGCCGGAAATACTGTTACCCTCACCGGTGAATTCGATTATGAACGACGGACATATGTCACGGCTGTTGACAGCTGGAGCGACTGGAGCGAATCAAAATACGCCTTGAGTATGGATTTCTTTCATATGGGCAATTTTCTATTATGCGATTCAACATACGGATCCAGTCTCCAAACGATCGGGAATACCTTTCGGAACCTCGACTGAAAGTAGAAACCGTAGCTACACACACGCCCGGGAGCTTTC
>CAZQKT010000029.1:0-23727 GCA_964594055.1 uncultured Spirochaetales bacterium | reverse complement strand
GCTTTCATTTAATAAAAACTATATTGACGGAACCCCTGCATTCTACTACCGTTTACAGCAGTGGACGCAAACGGTAACTCTAAAAAACTGAAGACGAAAGTCCCCGAGCACACCCTGCGCCGGATCCCCCGGTATCACCAGATCTTGTCGGAGTTGGAAACGCAGGGGGAGGAGTACGTCTCCTCGCAGTTTCTGGCCACCTTCTGCAGTATCGACAGCACTCAGGTACGGAAGGACTTAGGCATTATCGGCTACCACGGAAAACCGAAGTCGGGCTATTCGGTAAGCGGACTCAAGCAGGCGATCGGCAATTTTTTGGGGATTAACTACGAAAACACCGCGATATTAGTGGGGGCGGGAAAACTGGGCTCCGCCTTGATCGGCTATCCGGCATTCCTCGATTACGGACTGAAGCTTGTAGGGGTATTCGACAGCGACCCGGCGAAAATAGGCTCGATTATCGGAGAGTACACCGTCCTTTCTATGGAGTCACTCCCCCGGGTGTTCAGAAGCTACGATATCGGTATTGCCATACTCACCGTGCCAAAATCGGCCGCCCAGGAGGTGACCGACTCGCTGACGGCCTTAGGGGTCCGGGGGATCTGGAACTTCGTACCGATGATCCTGAATGTCCCCGACCACGTAGTGGTTCGTTCCGAGAATATCGCCATCGGGCTTGCCATCCTCTCCCACTTCGTCAATAAACAGAAAGCCGGAGTGGAACCGGAGGGAAGGCTCGGCGAGGATAAGAAAAGGGAGCGCATATGAATATTGTCGTATTGGACGGATATACGTTGAACCCGGGAGACCTCTCCTGGGGCGAGATGGAACAATTGGGAAAGCTCACCGTATGGGACAGGACCCCGGAGGACCGTGTCGCAGAGCGCGCTTCGGGTGCTGAAATAGTCCTTACCAACAAGAGTGTGCTCTCAGCCGATACCATCAAAGCTCTTCCCGATCTTAAGTACATCGGCATTCTCGCCACCGGGTACAACATAGTCGATGCGGAGGCGGCCGCGGAACGGAACATCCCTGTGTGTAACGTTCCCACCTACGGGACGACCGCGGTGGCCCAGATGGTGTTCGCCCTTCTTCTCGAACTGTGCCACCATGTCCAGCGGCACAGCGATGCAGTGAAAGGGGGAAGATGGTCGGCCCAGCCGGATTACTGCTTCTGGGACTATCCCTTAATCGAGCTTGCCGGAAAGACGATGGGCATCGTCGGTTTCGGTCGGATCGGCAGGCAGACCGGGAAGATCGCCGATGCTCTGGGGATGACCGTGATCGCACACGACCCGGACCGGGACAATCCGCCGGATTACCCCGGTTTTAAGTGGGCGGAACTCGATGAGCTTTTAGGCGAGGCGGACGTGGTAAGCCTTAACTGCCCCCTTACCAAAGAGAACGGGGGAATGATCAATGCCGCCGCTCTCGAGCACATGAAAAAGTCGGCCTTTCTCATCAATGCTTCCCGGGGCGGCTTGGTCGTAGATGATGATTTAGCGGAAGCGCTCCGGACCGGAGTGATTGCAGGGGCGGCGGTGGATGTCGTATCCAATACCGAACCGCCCGACCCGGACAATCCGCTTCTCTATGCGCGAAACTGCATCGTCACCCCCCACATCGCCTGGGCAGCCAAAGAATCGCGGGGCCGGCTTATGAAGACCGCCGTAGAAAACGTCAAAGCGTTCCGGCAGGGCACACCGCAGAATGTAGTAAACGGAGTAGAATAGCGAATATGGAATCACTAATAAAAGCAATACAGAACCGCTCATCGGTGCGGACCTACAAACCGGAACCGGTTACCGATAAGGACAAGGAAACAATAGAAAAACTGCTGCAGGCAGACCAGGTAGGCCCGTTCGGCAACAAAGTACGGTTCACCTTACTCGATTTACGGACCATGCCCCGGGAAGAAGGGAAAATGCTCGGCACCTACGGGGTAATCCGGGGTGCGATCCTGTTCATAGCCGGTGCGGTCAAAAAGGGCGACCGGGCCATGGAGGATTACGGCTACTGCTTAGAGAAAATCATCCTGTTCCTGACCAACCTCGGGTTCGGCACCTGCTGGCTCGGGGGGACCTACAAAAAGACCGGTTTCGCCGCGGCGATCGGACTGGGGGATGACGAACTGCTCCCGGCCATTACTCCGGTCGGCTATCCGGCGGAGAAGCGGCGCATCATTGAAAAAATGATGCGGTTCGGTGCGAAAGCGGCAAAAAGAAAACCGTGGGACGAGCTGTTCTATTTTCCCGGCGGAGGTCCCAAAGACGACCGGACAGACCGGACAAAAGACGGCCCCTATGGGGGGGCACTGGAGGCGTTACGCCTCGCACCTTCGGCATCGAACAAACAGCCGTGGCGGATCGTGAAGGACCCGGATGACAGTGCCGGTCCCCGATACCATTTCTACCTCGAGCCCTCCGGCGGATACGGCAAAATCGGAGAAGGGGTGAGCCTGCAGGACATCGATATGGGCATCGCCATGTGTCACTTTGAAGCTGCAGCGGAGGAGACCGGGCTAAGCGGGAAATGGGTATCCGCCGAACCGGCTGCAAAAGCCCTCGCCGGCAACCTCGAAGAGGCGCTCCGGGACGCCTGCTACATCGTCACCTGGCAGGGACGGTAGCAGCTTGACAAAACCGCACGGTTGTCTTACACTTTGTATTACAAAGAACACAATAAGGAATGGTCATGTCTGTGACAGTACGGCTGGGTAAAGACCTGGAAGATTTTTTGGAAAAAGAATCAAAAGTAGAAGGTAAAACGAAATCCGAAATTATTAGAAAATGCCTCAGAGAGTACTATCAATCAGTTAGGCATAAAAAAAGTGCCTGGGAATTGGGAGAACCCTATTTCGGCCTGGAAGGGAGCGGAGATCCCGATCGTGCTTCTAAGAGAAAAGCTGAAATCAGAAAAAAAATCCATGAAAAGCACCGCAGAAAAAATCCTGATTGATTCAGGCCCGCTTACCGCCCTCTTCGACAAAAGTGATACGTATCATGAAAGGGCGAAAGCATTTCTAAAATCTTACCGAGGTGAAATAATCACCAACGCAGCAGTAGTGACCGAAGTGGTTTACCTTCTCGATTTCGGAATCCAAACCCAGATCAACTTTCTCCATTGGGTCTCTCTCGGTGCAGTTACTGTCGACGATATCAATAGATCCACTCTCGTTCGGCTGGTCGAGCTTTTTAAAAAATACTCCGATCTTCCAATAGATTTTGCTGACGCTTCGCTTATAGCTCTCGGTGAGAAACTGGGCATCACCAAAATCGCCACAATAGACAGTGATTTCTATATCTACCGGACGAAAGACAAAAAAGCGTTCGATAATATTTTCTTTTAATACTGCCTCTATTTAAAGGCCAAAATTCTGATTCGTCAAGTTTTATTTAAAACCAAGTTTTAATACAAACTTTTTTTTCTTGATAAACAGCACCTCCCGATATATAATACAGCCGACACTGAGTGTATGAGGAGGAATTATGGCACGGGACCCATCCATGGAGCAGACCGCACTTGGACTTTCGACAACTAAAGGGATAAAAACCGAGCTCGACATAACCCGCGAAGAAGTAACTGTTCTCCGCGAATTGGCCAAGCAGGTGGCGGAACTGGCCGCCCGGCCGATCGAAGAAGAGAAAAAAGACCTCTGGTACCGCTTAAACGACTTAGAACCGGTCCGCCCGGTGGTTTTCTGCGATCCGGAAAACGGCTGGAACGAGATCATCCCCCAGGACCGGCTGCAGTGCCGTGACCCGCTTGCCCGGGTCTGGGAGATGCACCTTCGTAAGGAAATATTCTGGGCCAGCGAAATGGGGGACGACAGAGTGGTCGAACCGTATTTCAACGTTCCCTACAACTATGAAGATACCGGCTGGGGAATCAAAGAGGAGATCATCGGTGCGGAAGAAAGAGACCGGGGGGGATCGTTTCGCTGGAAGTCCCCGATCGAAGAGTGGGAGCGGGATTTTGAAAAACTGAAAACACCCCGCATAATCGTCGACTATGAGGCTACAAATCGGGTCCTCGACCTTGCTCATGACATATTCGACGGTATTCTCACCGTTAGGCTCAAAGGTGTGTGGTGGTGGACATTGGGGATGACCTGGGATTTTATCAACCTCCGTGGTTTGACCAATCTGATGATCGATATGTACGACAATCCGGAGTGGGTGCATAAGCTGATGGCCTTCTTGAGGGACGGACAGCTGGCGAAGCTATATTTTCTCGAAGAAAACGGCCTGCTCTCTCTCAACACCGAGGGCACATATGTAGGCTCCGGCGGGTTCGGATGGACCCGCGAGCTCCCGCAGTCCGATTTCGACGGAGAGCACGTACGGACCATGGACATGTGGGGGTTTACCGACAGCCAGGAGACGGTGGGTGTGTCCGCGGAGATGTTCGGCGAGTTTATCTTTCCTTATCAAAAACCGGTCCAAGAGCGGTTCGGGCTCAACTGTTACGGCTGCTGCGAGCCGATCGATCCGCGCTGGCACGTGGTAAAACAGGTACCGCGGTTACGGCGGGTGTCCACATCCCCCTGGGCGGACAGAAAAAAGATGGCCGAGTACCTCGGCAAGAACTACATCATGTCCATGAAACCGAGCCCCGAACCGATTTCCCACCCGACAATCGACGAAGAGGCGATCCGGGCGGAGCTGCGTAAAGACCTCGAAACAACGAAAGGGTGTCAGGTCGAAGTGATCATGAAAGACAATCATACCATCGGCGGAAACCCTGAGAACGTCAAACGGTGGTGCAGGATTGCCCGGGAAGAGGCGGCCCGCGCCGCCGGAGCTTAGTATTAAAACAAAGTTGAAAAATTTTCTTGACTATCTACTATACCGGGTTTAAGATGATTTCATCTTTAAAATCATACCAACTTACAAGGGAGGAAGTATGAAACAGAAAAAATGGCTACTCTGGACGATCATCGCACTGGTAGTTGCTTCTCTTTCCGTGGTGACCCTGACGGGATGCCAGGAAAAACAGGCAGCAGAAAGCGGTGGAGAAACGGCGAAAGAAGAGAAAGTGTCCGCCGAAGCGAAACCGGGCGAAGGAATGTATTTCCGTCTGGTTACACATGGGGGGGACGACCCCTTCTGGGCGGTAGTCCACCAAGGGATGCGGGACGCGGCCGACGAACTCGGCTGTAAAGCCGACATTGCTCTCTCCGGAGGCGATCTCTCAAAACAGCAGAAGGATTTTCAGGAAGCTGTCTCTTCCAATCCGGACGGCATCGCTCTGGTCATAAACGATGCGACCGCGTGGGACCAGCCCGTACAGGACGCACTCGACAAGGGAATTCCCGTTATCGGTATCAACAACGACGATCCCGAAGACAATCCGAGACTTTGCTATATCGGGCAGGATGAAGTTGCAGCATCAAAAACATTGGCTAATAAAATATTCTCCGAAGCGGAAGCGGCCGGCGTCGATATGGCCAATGCTCATGTCGGTTTTGCCGCGGAAGTTCCGGGCGCTGCCTATGCTCAGACAAGGGCGCAGGGTGTAAAAGATGCTATGAAAGATTACGGCATCACCTCGTTCGACATGATCGACGCGGGCGGACTGGAGATGACCGTCGTCGAATCGCGGATCACCTCGTATCTTACCGGCCATCCTGAGACCACCTTCATCATGGGCGCGGGAGGGATCTGCACCGACCGTCTGATGAGCTCTCTTAAAGCAGCAGGCAAGGAACCGGGCGAAGTGTACGCGGGTGGATTCGATGCCGCGCCGGGCACCCTGGAAGGAATCAAAGAAGGGTATCTTGTCTGCTCCATCGACCAGCAGCAGTACCTGCAGGGTTATTTCGCCATCTACACGCTCTACCTGTATAACAAGTACGGGCTTACCCCGAATGTTGACACCGGAGGATATCTGATCACCGAAGAGACCGTTGGTCTCATCGAGGACCTTTCCGGGAAATACAGATAAACCACCGGCAGTATGCAGATGCAGGACCGAACCGGACCTTTCCGGAGACGGTCCTGCACGCTTTTGTAGTGAGGGAACTATGAATAAACCGTTACTGAAATCAACTTCATACCGGGGGCTCAATACGACGATTGCATTCGTAGGCGTGGTTGTTTTTTTCGCGCTCTTCACTCCGAATCATCTATTTGTAAACGGACGAAATCTTGCCTCCGTTGCCCGGCTCGCTCCCGATTTGGGTATTGTCGCATTAGGGATCGGTATACTGCTTATAGCCGGGGAGTTCGACCTCTCCATCTCTTCGATCCTCCCCTTCTGTGCTTTTATCTTCGCCCTCCTCATGGAGGCCGGCATGTATCCGTTGGCCGCTCTTATCATCACCCTGCCCGTCGGAGCTGTTATGGGGCTTTTAAACGGTATCGTCGTGGTAAAAACAGGACTTCCTTCCTTTATCATCACACTGAGTACGATGATGTTCTGGCGGGGCGTGCTGTTCGGTATTTCCAGAATGATGCCGCGAAGCCTTAACCGGTACTTTCCCGAAAACGGGCTGTTTCAAAACGTACTTACCGGCAGTATCGGACCGATACCCGTCCAGATAATCTGGCTCTTCGGTCTCGCCCTGGTGCTGGGGCTGGTCCTCCACAAGAACAAGTTCGGAAACTGGGTGTTTTCCATCGGCAGCAATCAGGAAGCGGCCCGGGCGATGGGAGTCAATGTCGGGCTGGTAAAAATACTCCTCTACGTACTGATCGGTCTTCTCTGCGCGTTTGTCTCTATTATGCAGGCAACACGGCTGGGATCGTTCGCCGCTACCCAGGGGACCCGTTTTGAACTGCAGGCCATTGCTGCAGTCGTGGTCGGAGGCACCTCGCTACGGGGCGGGGCGGGAAGCATGTGGGGAATTCTCCTCGGTCTTCTTATTGTCAAGGCCCTGGAAAACGGCCTTATTTTGATGCGTGTTCCGGTATTCGGTGTCGAGACGTTTATCGGTATGGCGGTCATCCTATTCGTCATTCTTAACGAATATTTAAACAGAAGAACAGAGTAAGCGGAGGAAACAGATGGCAGAAGAACTGCTTCGAATGGAACATATAAGCAAACGGTTCGGTAAAATTACCGCACTGCACGATATCAACCTTACGTTTCATAAAGCGGAGGTCGTGGGCCTCGTCGGAGACAACGGGGCGGGCAAATCCACCCTGATAAAGATCATCTCCGGCTATCACACGGCGGAAGAGGGGAATCTCTATTGGGAAGGAAAGAAGGTACGGTTTTCCATGCCCAAACATGCCCGCAATGTGGGGATAGAAACTGTCTATCAGGAGCAGGCTTTAGCACCCGACCTCAACATCGCCCGAAATGTTTTTATGGGCCGGGAACCGAGTACGACGTTCGGGTTTATGAAAGAAAAGGAGATGGAAGAGGAGAGTATGAAGGTGCTGGAAAACCTGGGACTGAGAATAAAATCTCCGGACCAGCTGATAAAAAAACTTTCCGGCGGCCAGCGGCAAGGGGTCGCCATCGCCCGGGCCCTCTACTTCGAGGCAAAAATGGTCATCCTCGACGAGCCTACTATAGCCCTTTCCGTAAAAGAGGTACAGGAAATACTCGAGTTTGTCACCAGGATGAAGGAGAAAGGTATTTCGGTCATTTTTATCACCCATAACCTGCACCAGGTGTTTTCTGTCGCCGACAGGCTCGTTGTGATGGCCCACGGCGAATTGCTCTCCGATGTATGCACGTCGGACAGCTGTGTCGACGACATGTCGGATTTGATCGTAAAAAGTACCATGGGTAAAGTGGTTTAACTACCGGAGGTGTTCCTTTGCAAAACGTTTGGAAACGAATCGCAAATATTAGAAACTATTTTCTCACCACACGGTACGCGGGGCCGCTCGCAATTTTTATCGCCCTCATCGTATTTACCGCCAGCTTCTCCCCCGAGCACAACTTTATAAGACCGGGTAACATCATCAATCTGCTCTCTTTCGGTCCCGAGTTTACCATCATCGTATTAGGCGCGGGTATTCTCATGATCGCAGGGGAGTTCGACCTCTCCGTAGGCTCCGTTCTCGCCTTTACCGGTTTTATTTTCACCTGGCTGTATGGTGCCGGGGTCAATCCGGTCCTCGCTTTGCTTGTGACCGTCTGCTGCGGAATTGCGATCGGTTTTATCAACGGGGTCATCACCGTAAAAGCAAAAATCCTTTCCTTTATTACCACCTTAGGGACAATGATGGTCTGGCGGGGACTCACCCTTATTTTGTCGGGAGGAAATCAAATACCGGCCAAAACAACGGAACATCTCGGCTTTACGAAACTACTTACCGGGAGATTGTTCGGGTTTTTTCCCATGCCGGCAGTGTGGTTTCTCCTTTTCGCCGTTGTGTTAGGACTTCTGCTCCACAAGACCAGATACGGAAACTGGATATACGCGACGGGGAACCATCCTACTGCCGCTCGCGCTATGTGTATCAACACCGGGATGGTAAAGATTATCAGTTTTATGACCGTAAGCGGCCTGGTCGCTTTTGCCGCTGTCATTCAAACGGTGCGGGTGGCCGCGTTTTCCTCCCGGATCGGGACGGACTGGGAACTGAAAGTGATTGCCGCCTGCGTGGTGGGGGGGACTTCCCTCTTAGGCGGACGCGGAAGCATGGGAGGTATCTTTTTAGGCGGGCTTATCATCATCGTCATCGAGAACGCACTTACGGTGGGCCGTCTACCGTATGAGTGGACCTATATGGTATACGGGCTGGTAATTATGTTCGCCGCTCTTCTGGACCTCTACATTGAAAGCAGAAAACTGAAGCTGACCTAGAGTCGGTCAGATACTACCATGCTCACCGGTAAACCGAAGTTCTTAAAACGAAACAACAGACGCCTCTTTCTCAATCTGCTCCGAAACTCGCACCAGCTGTCGGTGGCGGAAATCTCCGAGAAGATACACTTGAGTAAAACCACCGTGATGAAAACGGTCGACTACTACGTCGAGAAAGGATACATCCTCCCCGTGGGGAAGGGTGCTTCTACTGAAGAGGGCGGGAAAAAGCCGTCTCTGTACATGTTCAACCGAACTATCGGATATGTATTTTCGGTACAGATTTTTCCGCATGAGATCTATTCTATTATAACTGACCTCAGTACGACTATTCTTGCCGAGCGGTCCGTTTCTATCCGGGAAAACGAGACCCTCCCGAACGTAATGGACAGTATCGCTGGTTCCTTCAACGCGATGCTTACGGAGGCCGGAATAGAAAAATCAAAAATAATCGGTATTGCCATTGGAAATCACGGGATAACAGATTCAAAACGGGGAATATCACTGTATGCCCCCCACTTCCCCTCATGGGGAGCAAACGCCAATCTAAAAAAAGAACTGCAAACGCAGATCAACAAACGGGTCCCTGTGTACGCCGACAACCAAATCCGGTTTCAAGTATTTGCTGAAAAGATAAAAGGGACGGCCCGGAACAATGAAAATATCATCCTCATCGAAGGCGGGGAAGGTCTTGTCGCCGGTATAATAGTAAAAAACCGGATAAAACGGGGGGTCCACGGGCTCGCCGGTGAGATCGGGCACATGATCCTCAATCCGTTCGAAGAAGAGACCTGCGTGTGCGGAGGGAAAGGGTGCTTCGAAGTACTGATCTCCGTAAACCGCCTGCTGGAAAAAGTCCGCGCCGGTTATGATTCCCACCGCGACTCACTCATATTTTCCGGACGGGAACCTGAAATGCCGACACCTCGGCGTATATTCGACGCTGCCAACGCCGGCGACACCTTTGCGCGAACGCTCTTAGACGAGGTAATCAGCTGGTTTGCAATCGGCATCTCGAATTTAATTCTCACCCACGATCCGGAAATCATTATCATTCACGGGATTTACACCCAGGCCGGAAACTATTTCTTAGAAGAACTGAGAAAAAGGACTGATCAGATCGCCCTTACCTGTTTAGACAAACATGTCGAAATCGCCTTCTCTACCATGGGAAAGAACCAGGGCGTTATCGGCGGTGCCGCGTACGTTGTGCACTCCTACTTCGAAGAAAACACAATCTACGACAGTTGATCGCTACAAGACCGATTCCCGTTGTCCCTTCCAAAGGCAGTGGTCTTCCAGATAGGTCCAGTAGGAGGAGGCCCGGCCGGACTGCCCGAGCCGCCGTTTCTGCGGGCCGGCGGTGCGCGCCTTCTCCATCGCATCGAACGATTCGGTCCCGCCGACCGCGCTGTAGTCGCGGGTGGCATTCGCTCCGGCAAGGCAGGCAAGTTCGACAGCTTCTTCGAAGGAGCGTCCCCGAAGCAGGGCCGCCAAAAACCCGGCAATGCTGTTGTCTCCCGAACCTGTCGTGGACTTTATGTCCTCCACCAGATAGCTTTCGCTGAAAAGCTCCCGTTCCGCCCAGGAAGCAGGGTCCGCCGGCGAAGCAGTGCCCATCCCTTCAAGCGTCTGCCGGTCTTTCGTAAATCCGAACAATCCGAACTCTCCGCATTTGATGACTGCAACCGTTACCCCCAAATCGAGGAGCTCGTGGCCGAGGTCGGCTGCAAGTTCCATATCGAGATCTTCTAAGAAATCTCTCCCTCCGAGCTCCTCGAGACGATTCAGATATTTCTCCCTCTCGAGCATCAGCATGATCTCTTCTATAGAAGGAAGCATTATATCGACATAGGGAAGAAGGGTTTCTAAGACCGGCCGCCAGTCGAGCTTGCCCGCTTCCGAGTTTAGATCGGGAAGTGCCATATCGAGGGAGGTGGTCACTCCTGCCTGTTTTGCCTCTTTGAAGAGGTCTACCAGTTCTCTGCCTCCGTCGACGAACATCGATTTCATAATCGGCGGATACCCGAAGTGAAACAGCCGCGACTGTTTTATTTTGTCGAGATCGATGTCCTTCGCCCGGAAGGTGTTGTTCGCACCCGGGTCGTGGAGAAAAATCCGGTCGATCCCCGGCGGAGCGAGTACTACCGAATAAGACGTACTCGAATCAGGGTCCTGAATCAGGGAATCGCCCGCCCCGTAATCGGTTATGATCTTTTTGAGAATCGTGGCGAAGGAGTCGGTGCCGATCTTTCCCATAAGCTCGGTTTGTACTCCCATGAGGGAGAGGGCAAGTCCGGTGTTGGCAACCGAGCCGCCCGAGGAGAGTTCCACCCCGTCCATCTCGATGATTTTACCGGGGACGAGGATGTCGGATACCGCCGGTTTCGCTGCAGGTTTGCCGGTCCCGGTCCCGGCACCGAATTTCGGGGTAATATCGAGACAAATGTGCCCCGCCGCTATCGCTTCGATGTGTCGATCACTGCCGCTCATAGATGCTCCTCTAAATACTGTTGTTCATCCTCCCCGCTCCAGTGCTCTACCATGGTAAGCGGAGCAGACCCAATGTGGGGATAGAGAATGACCTTTCCCTGCACTTCATTGTTTTCGATCATCTTCAATACGTCAACCGCGTTTTCGAGTCCCCCCACGCCGGCCACGTAGTTGCCCGGGTCGATCTCGCCTGCACCAATCGCATTGAGCGTTTCCAGATAGTCGTGGGGGTCCCCGCCGGAAGAACCGACCACTTTGATCTCATCGTAGTGGACCCGAATGTTGTCCAGATCGAGAATAGAATCTCCCCGTTTGAGCCCCCCGAACAGGTTGGCCACACCGCCGAACCCGAGCCAGGAGAGTGCTTCGTTCTGCACGGCCCTGATACCGACAGCGAGTATGATATCGTCGGCCATCTTTCCACCGGTAATACGGTTCAGCTCCTCTTTCGCCGAATCGGGATGAAGGGTATGCAGATTGATGTTCTTCTCCTTCGCTTTCGGACCGAGGACCTTTTCGGCCCAATCCAGGTTTTTCCGGATGGGATCGACTACGAGCAGGTCCTGTGGTCCGTACCGCATGGCAAGCTCTATATGGATCTTTCCCATACTTCCCGCACCGACGATAATACAGGTCCCTCCCTCGAGGATGCCCAGCTTAGCATACCGGGGCGAGTCGGGTGAGTCTTTGAAGATGTGCACGTGCCGGGTCTGGGCGGAGACGACACAGGAGATCGGCTCTCCCATGGAAACCCCGAAGTACGGGATATCATCATCGGGGAGGGGAAGAAGACATTTCCCTTCCAGTATCTCTTCCTGGATGAGGAAGTACTCGGCAAGCTGCCCGCCCAAGGTATAGCCGACCCCCATCTTCCGCATCCCTTCTGCGTTGTTGTTATACCGCTCCCGGTAATTTATAGGGCTCACCTCCACGGCAGGCTGCACGCCGTACCGTTTCCCCTCCTCGAATTTCCCTTTGAGGTTCTCCCCTACTTTGACTAGGGTAAGGGAGCCTTCGTCCCCGAGGATGAGGGGCCATGTGGCCGGGTCCCACCCGTTTAGGTAGGTGTGCTCAGCGCCCTGGGCGAGAATCTTTAAGATCGAGGTACACACTCCGGCTGCATCGACTCTGGCCAGGATCTGGTCCGGGCCCGGTTCAGGAACATCCACCTCCTGCACTTTCACATTTTCGAACCCCTTCCCGCTCATTACCACCGCTCGCATCTTTTTCGGGATCGGGGTTATCGCCGCCTCGGTTTTGTATGATTGCAGTTTTTCCGACGTATCGTTCGAACTCATGATCATCCTCCGTACGTTCCGTACGATTTTGCTGTCTCGAACATTGTTACGATATTCTCAGGGGGGATGTCACTCTGCATGTGATTCGCGGAGGTGAGAATATACCCGCCCCCCTTTGCGAAGGTGTCGATACACCGCTGCACATCGGCAATTACATCGTCCTTCGTGCCGGGAAGGGCCTTCTTGAGGTCCACCCCGCCCATAAAACTCATCCGGCCGCCGAACTCCTTCTTGACCGCGGGCCAGTCCATCGCCTCGAGCGGTTCCAACGGATTGAGGATGTCTATGCCGATATCGGCGAGGTCCCCGATGATCTTGGTAATCGCCCCGTCCGAGTGGAACGCAATCGGAAGGTCTGAGCGGAACTCTTTTACGATCTTCGCAATACGGGCCAATTCGGGGAGAAACAGCTCCTCGAACGAGTCGGGAGAAATCATCAGGTCCGAGGTCCCGCCGTAATCATCACCCGGAATCTCGAAAAAGTCGATGTCCTTTCCGATCTTATCGAGATACATCTCCTGGGCCCGGATAATGATATCGGTACACTTCTTGATAATCGCCTTGGACACTTCCGGCTCGGCGATCATGTCCATGTAGAAGTCCTCCCTGCCCCGCATCACTGAGGCCTGCTCGAAGGGCCCGTAGGAGTTGACCGCACGGGCCGCAATCGCCTTGTCCGGATACTGTTTCTTGAGATACTCGATGCGGTCCTTCATCAGGTTGAAATCGAGGTACTTCTCCGGGTCCGGCCAGTCGTACGCCTCGACATCTTCGACCGAGGCCCCTTTGAGCGGCGGTTCGACCGAACTGATGTGCGGGCCGCTCCGCTGCCACTTGACCCCCCAGGCGTCCTTACAGTCTCCGTCCATCCGCGCCCCGCCCAAATCGGTAAACCCTGACCAGATGTAGCGGACATCGGTGTCCAGGGCGTCGAGGACACGGTCATCGTAGTAGTTTGAATTACGCGGTTTCTTTTTTCGAAACGGCGGTACCGGTTCATCGAGGCCGAGATGTTCGAGCATGTTGAAATAGGTATCGTCGTTTAGGGTGTAGTAACTGCCCCACAGGGCCACCGGCACGCGGTCAGGCTCTTCTCTGTGAATGGCAGTCAATACACGGTCTTTGGAACTCATCGTTTTCATGTGGAATACTCCCTTTTAAATGTGTTATATGTTGAAAGAATTTCTTTTCCTACCTGCGATTCCGGGTCTATCCCGGTTATCTCTTTCATGACGTTTTCTATGCCCCGCTCTGCGATCATCGCCTGCAGCTTGCCCGCTTCCTCATCTTCAGGATTGTTGTAGCAGAGGGCCGCAGCACAAATAGCGGCGATCCGTTTCGGATATACCCCCTCGTCGAGACAGAGATTGAGGCTCCCTACCAGTCTATCATTGGGCCCGAGCTTCCGGACAGGGTCCCTCCCCACTCTGGTAATAGTATCCTTGATAAGCGGGTTTCCGTAGCGGATATCGATGTCTTTGCGCAGGCTCTGATGGTGCGCATAATCGAGATCACCGGGGTAGAGCTTAAGAAGTGCTTTGGAGCTCTCATCGAGTGCCCCGGAAAAGAGTGCATAAAACTCCTCATCTGCGATCGTTTCATGCACGTAAGTGTACTGTTTGAGATTGCCGAGATAGGCCAATCCGGCATGACCGAGGTTGTAGACGAACAGTTTCCGTTCTACCTCGGCTTTGAAGTTCGACACCGGTTCGAGCCCCTCGATTTCGGGCGGCTCGGCCTTGTTCGCGTTCCCGTCAAAGGGAAGGTGGTGGTAGGAGTCGGCTATCACGAGGAGCGGGTTGTTCTTTTTCAGCTCCGGGTCGACGACCGGCACCATCCGGGCGACCGTGGTACCTACAAATCCGACGAGCTCTTCCGCACGGGCTTGTTCTTCGTCTGTCAGGTTTTCATACACAGCTTCTTTGAGCTGACGGGGGGCATCGAGGATGTTCTCGCAAAGGTAGATGTCTATCGGCCCGGACCTGCGTCTGATACCCTCGGCAAGCGCCGGTGCAATCGAGCGGAGGTTTTTCACACCGACGGCAGTCGAGATGACATCGGCCCCGGCAATACTCTCGGCAACTCCTTCGATATCGTCTACGGTAACCGCCGATATATCGGTAATCGTCATATCGATTTCCTGCTTGGAATAGGCGTCGAGCAGTCTCAGCGGATATTGCCCGGCCTCGTTGAGTTTATCCACTAAGTCTTGATAGGCTTCGATAAAAACGGTCCTGTATCCTGCTTCGTAAAATAATTGGCCCATAAATCCCCGGCCGATGTTCCCTGCACCGAATTGGACTGCGGTTTTCATATATTCTCCTTGTGTTTCGCTCTGTGTGATAGCCCGGCTCAGACCAAAATCACTTCTTTATGTAATTGTTCGAGACGGCGCAAAAACTCTCCCTGTATCCGCTCCGCCTGCTTATCGGTAATAAATAGGTCGATATCATCGAGTTTTCCAAACGGAAACAGTGCCCGCTTCCCGATTTTAGAAGAATCTGCTAACAGGATGACTCTGTCCGCGATGGAGAGGAGGGTCTCTTTCATCTCCGCTTCCATGCGGTTGGGCGTCATCAAACCTTTGGATATCTCTATGGCGTTTGTCCCGAGAAAGAGCGTGTCGGCGTGAAGGTTTTTTATCATGGTGACCGCATCCGGACCGACCACGCTTTCCGTTTTGTTTCGGATAATCCCTCCCGCCATCATCGTTGTAATTCTCTCGTTTTTTACGGCAGCCTCCGCGACATCGAGACTGTAGACGACCAGAGTGAGGTGTTCGAACCGCTGAAGATGCGGAATGAGCTGGACGGTGGTCGTGCCGGCATCGACGGCAATAGTGTCCCCCTCGTTTATAAAATCGGCGGCCCGTTCGGCAATGAGCCGTTTTACCTCGATGTTTTTTACGATCCGTTCGGCAGTGCTTGAATCATATATGGAACTGTCTTTAATCATTATACCGCCGTGAGTACGCTTGACGATGTCCTGCCGGGAGAGTCGGTTAAAATCCCTGCGGATAGTGTCGGCCGAAACGGCGCAGAGCTCCATCGCGTCTTCGACCGTCACTTTACCCTTCTCCCGTACCAGCTCCATAATTTTTTCGAGACGTTCCTCTATAAAGAGCTTTCCAGTGGTTTGCTTCATCCGAGGTACCATTATAAACCGGGTCTGCTTGCGGGTCAATGAAATTTCATTTTTTTGCGGTTTTTTGCGTGTTTTGTATCGGCGGCATTATCAGAGGAACATGATGCAGGCGCTTATACCCCCTATAAGCGGGCTAAATTGTGTACCGTATCAGCAGTATCGAGATAAAGGTCCCTATACAGCGGAAAGAGCTTATCGTACTCATCCTTCTTTTTCATGTCGGGGCGGATTTCCCGGGTCAGCCTGAATGGAAAATCCTCTTTTGCCCTTGATACATCAAATAATCCGACAGCGTACCCCGCCATAATGCAGTTACCCAAGGGCGCAGTATATCCCCCGGTATCAACACACTTCTGAGGGAATCCTGAAACATCACTGATGATCTGTGCCCAGAGTCTATTTTTCACCCCTCCTCCGCTGGAAATTATCCGGGTAACATTAATATTGCGCTCGGTAAACAGATCGAGATGGTGTTTGAACCCGAAGGCAATAGCTTCTAGTAACGCACGATATATGTGATACCGATTGTGCGATAGGGTAAGGCCGGCTACCACCCCCCGGGCATGAGGGTCGTTAATGGGGGTGCGTTCCCCGCTGAAATAAGGGAGGACCATAAGCCCTTCCGAACCGGGTGCAATTTTCTCCGCCTCCCGGTTGTATTGCTCGAGGACTTCTCCAAACCGCCCGCTGTCCGATTGGTCCGGCTCCGCAATCCTGTCGAAAAACCAGGTAATCAGATTACCGGATGTCGACATCGACCCGATGAGTGTGAATAGTTCCGGGGGGTAATGCGGCGTCGTCCAGAGTACGGGTTCGGGGGTTATTTTTTCCGCATTAGCAAGCATACTCATCGTACTGCCGTAAACGGTAAACACCTCACCGGGCTCCACAGCCCCGCCTCCAACCGCTTCGGCATAGGTGTCGATAGAACCGGCAATAACCGGGGTACCGGCTTTGAGTCCGCATTCAGCAGCAGCTTCGGCAGTTACCTCACCGATCACTTCATGAGCATCCACCATCTCGGGAAGTTTTTCTCGCTCAACCCCGAAAAGCCCGCACATGCCCTCGTCCCACCGGTTTAGACGGTAATCGTAGAAAGGACCGTAAAAGGCCGCAGAGCTGCTGTCCATGCAGTTTCGACCGGTCAATTTCCGCACGATAAACCCGTTCGTCGTTAAAAACGAACGAGTCCGCCTATACACTTCCGGTTCATTATTCTTGATCCAGAGGATTTTCGGGCCGACCGACTGGGAGGAGAGTGCCATAGCTCCGACCTCCAGAATTTTTTGAGGGCCGGCCGTTTCGTTCATATAATCGATTTCTTTATTGGCTCTTGTATCTACCCCATAGAGAATTCCGGGACGCAGCGCAGAACCGTTTTCATCTATTGCAGTAAGGTTAGCACCCATACTGCTGATACCGATTCCGGCGATATCCGCAGGAGAAATACCGCTTGAATCGAGCAATTCCCGGGCAATAGAGATAAATTCAGCCCACCACACCTTTTCAGCATCCTGTTCAACTCTGCCGCCGCTCGAGAACTGTACTTCGTGTTTACGCTCAGCTCTTGCCGCTTCCTCTCCTTCACCGTTTATTAGAATCGCCTTGGTATTTGTAGTCCCCACATCGAGACCTAATAGGTACTCAGCCATACAGTATCCTCCTACCGTAGATTTGACTGTAATCCAAAATCAGATTTCAGAGAACCCCGTATCATCCCGGCTCGGGAAAAAAGAACATTCGGCACTAAGTACCATAGTATGTATGAATTGTACTTAGTGATTGGTATCCTTTTTCCAGCAGCGCGATCTCTCGAAGGCGGCCAATTATAAAAAATTATACGTATAAAACATTGAAAAAAACTATCAGTTTCTATATAATAAATACTATGAAAAATGCACAAATTGCTTTTGATGAAAATTTTTTGAATAAAATAGACCGCATCGCCTCCAATTTGAATAAAACTCGATCTGCCGTTGTACGTGAAGCTGTTCGCTATTGGCTCCGAAAGAAAGAAATTGAAGATTTCGAAAAGCAATGGATTAACAGTCTAAAAACGAAGAATGAAGAGTCTCTTGGTCAGGGTTCAAGTGCTCAACAATGGTTTGAAATAGAAGAGTGGGAAGAGCAATGAACCGTGGGGATATTTGGATTATAGATCTAGGTGGTCGAATAGGAACAAGACCTGTTGTAATCGTAACACGCCAGAATGTCTTGGAGTATATAAACAAAGTAACAGTAGCCGAGGTTACCTCGAAAGGAAAAGGGTATCCTACCGAAATTTACATTGATCAGAAAGGAAATCTGTCAAAAGCTTCTTTTGTTCAAGCGGACAACCTCCATACAATTCCAAAAGAGAAACTTACAAAATACCTCGGTACACTCGACAATGATACTATGCATGAAATTTCAAAAAAAATCGTGTTATCATTGGGGTTAGAAGACAGTTTTTAAAAAGGAGTGCAACAAACAATGAAACGGATTCTCTGTTTTGGCGATTCGAACACCTGGGGATACAACCCCGAAACTTTAAGCAGGTATCCGGCTGAAGAGCGGTGGCCGGTCGTACTGCAGAAGACACTCGGCCTCGATTACGAAGTGATCGCGGAGGGGCTCAACGGCAGGACTACGGTGTGGGAAGACCCGATCGAAGAGTACAAGTGCGGGAAGGCCCATCTGGTGCCGATCGTGAAATCGCATCAACCTTTAGACCTTCTTGTCATCATGCTCGGGTCGAACGATTTGAAAAAACGGTTCTCTCTTTCAGCTGAAGATATTGCCCGGGGAGCAGGTGCGCTGGTAAAACTGGCCCGAACGGTAGGCGATGATGTGTGCGGTCCGGCCCCGGAGGTACTGCTCATCGCCCCGCCCCCGGTGGCCCGGCTCACCGATTTTGCGACCATGTTCGAAGGGGCGGAGGCAAAATCACGCCTGTTCGGGGAGGAGTACCGAAAGATCGCAGAGGAAGTAGGCTGTCACTTCCTCGACGCGGGAAAACACATCCGCTCGAGTGATGTGGACGGGATCCACCTGGACAGAGAGAACCAGGAAAAACTGGGAAAGGCGGTTGCTGAGAAGGTTCAAACAATCATTTGACAAAATGTATATCATTTCGTTCAATCATTTGACAAAATGAAAAACATAACCCATACTTTTACCTATGGATGTCGATAGAATACTTCAATTAGATAATCTTGCCGGAGAAGAAACCAAAAAATACAAGAAGCGCAGGTTTATCTATTCGTCTCTAGAAACTACCGAGGGCAGGCCTTTTGTAGCGATAATCGGCCCACGCGGTGTAGGAAAAACCATTATTCTTCGGCAACTGCGTAATACATGTGAAAACGGATTGTATATCTCTGCTGATACACTTTCTACGGAAACAACACTTGCAGAAATCGTACGCTATTTCTCATCGAACATGGGTATTACTGATTTTTTTATCGATGAAATCCATTTTACAAAAAAATACGCAGCTGATCTCAAAGAACTGTATGACTTTTCATCGGTCAGGATATGGTTTTCCAGTTCCGTAGCACTTTCACTCCATACTTCCGTCTGGGACCTTTCCCGCCGAGTGCAGACAGTATACCTTCTTCCTTTTTCTATTCGTGAATACTTATTGTTTAGATACGACAAGCTGATTGCACCTCTTTCGGTCCAATCAGCCCTCTCACAACCTCTCGGCCCTGAATATCTAAGGGGGCTTCACTACTTTGATGAATATATCAAAGGAGCATTATATCCTTTCCTCTTAGAACCGGGAGCAACGTTTAAGCAGTTTCCGCAAATCATAAAAAAAATAATACATGATGATATTCCGAACTTCGATCCTCAGTTAACAATCGAGGATATCTCTTTAATTGAAAAAACCTTCACTTTTATCGGCAAATCGCCAATCGATGGAATAAATTACAGCTCTATCTCCCGAAATATCGGAATTACGAAGTATAAAGCGGAAAAATATCTCTCCCTTTTAGAGAAAAGTTTTCTGGTTAAACAAGTTTTTCCAAAAGGGACTAATGTTCTTCGAGAGCCGAAAGTTTTTATTGAGCTCCCCTATCGTTTAGCTTACCGGGAATATGAAACATGTATCGGCGAACTTCGGGAAGATTTCTTTGCATTAGCAGCTCTGCAGCATGGAATTGAGTTTAGTTATGTAAAAACCACGAGAGGGAAAAAAACCCCGGATTTCGCCCTGGAAATAGAAGATAAAAACGTTGTTGTAGAAATCGGAGGACCGGGGAAAGGCAGGACCCAATTCAAAGGCGTTTCTTATGATCAGAAAATCGTCCTTTACCATTCTACGGGAACGGAACAAAAAGCCCTCTCCCCAGTACCGGGCAGTTTTGTTCCGCTGCACTGTTTAGGCTTCGCCTAAAAACGATTCAGCTTTTACTCATCGAACCGCCTGTACCTGCTACGGATTTCGGTTTTGGGGTACCGCTCGATCTCGTTTCGGCCGCGGGTGAGGACGGCCGAAATACAAGTGTCGTTATATGTGCTGCCCGGATACACCTCGAGTATGGTGAACTCCACCCCGGAGACGGGAGCGGGAAGAGCGATTTCGTGAAAGGCAACCCGATCTTCGAGGACGACTTCGAGGTCGAACGGAGCGGCCGGATCGGTCGACCGGACGGCAAGCCGTTTGACTCTGTTGTTTAGCTTATAGAGACGGCGCCGCCCCGGGTCGACAAAACCATTGAGGATGACCAGGGCGTCGGAGCGGCCTGGTGTGATCTCGCCGGAAGCGGTGCGCCCGGCGGTAAAATCGACGGACAGGGTGGTCCCGGTTCCGTCATCGGGCCCTCCTTCCACCCAGGGCAGTGTTTCGTGATCGTAGAGAAACCCCTTCTCTTCGGAGCCGAAAAAGAGCACATGGAGGCGGTCGGCGGTGTATTCGACCGTTCGCCCGCCGATGGTTTCGGTGAGAAACCCCGGGGCGGAGGTGAGAGCGCCGCTTCCGAAAAACTGTAGCGCACCGAGGCGGTTTTTCCTCTCCGGGTCGATAGCCGTGCGCAGGTCCAGGTCCGGACGGTACATCGAATATGCAGAATTGTCCAGGTTGTCGACGATAACGTGGTTGCCCCCATAGATTATAAATTGCTCTTCCCCGAACGCTTTGAAGTAACCGTATCCGTCATCTCGAAACTCTATGTCATCTTCTCGCACGACATCGTAGATACCGGAACCCCACCGGAAAAAGAGAGCTTCCCCGCCCCCTGCAACTATCCCGGTCGCTTCCGCCCCGGTGCCGAACCCCGAATGGGCGTAGGGACGGGCGAAGAGCCCCTCCTGGGCCGATAACACTGCCGGGACCGGAAAGCCGATGGAGAACGTGAACACCACTACTGCTAACACCACGATGTTGTACATAGCGCCCCCCTACCAATACCCGTACCAGGGGGCTGAAGCGGTCTGATAATCGCCGGACGTACCGTAGAGTACGGTCTCGATATCATATCCGGTCGGCACTCCCCACTGTTCGAGAACATCGAGGAGTGTACTGTGCTCCCGCTCCGGAGGGATGAAGCATCCGTCCGAGTTCTGCCAGGTACCGGAATGCCAGAGCCATCGCCCGCCCCCTATATCATGATTGAGCCCCTGCCAATCCACATCATCACCACTGATGGTAGAGGCGTCATGGAGAACAAAATTACCGTCATCTGCCACACGCATCCCGAAATTGCCGCTGTCAATCGTATTTCCCTGAATGGTTCCGAAGTAGGGGTGATCGTATGGCTGGCTGCGGTCGACCTGATAGAGTAGTTCATCATCATCACCGAAGTATTCCTGCACCCGGTCGAACACATCCACGGTCTGAAGCCCGGAGACCATATGTTCTTCGAGGAGAGTACCTGCGAGGTCCTGCTTAAAGAAACGCGCGTGGTCGAGCCCCTTATTATTTTCTGCTGAGGGTAACGATTTCGTGTAAAAGGAGCTGTAGCTCTCTTCATTACGGATTACGTCTGCGGTAACGGTAAACCGTTCAAAACTTCCGTCGGAGAGCTGGTCTACGGCGAGCTGTCCGGGAAGTGCGTTGTCGGTCAGAGTGAGTTCCAGACCGTCCAGGCCGGTCCATGCTCCGCTGCCGGCCCGGGCTGCAGGGTCCCAAAAACCGCCGTGCGATTTGAGAAGCGCCTCACCTGCAAGCCGGAGCTTCTCGCCCATAGTCAAATCGGCGAACGAGAACCCCGGATCATGTCGAAGCGTATCCCGGGAGGCACCCAGTACATCCTGAAGGGTTTGATCATCGTAGAGAGAAAGACGGGAGAGGTCCCCGCCCAACAGCTCCCGGGTGCGGTCCAGCCCCAGTGTGTTGGCAAGAGAAGCGGCCCAGCTTCCGGTCCGGTCTTCGAACCGTTCCGTTCCGAAAACAATATCTTCCACGGCACTATCGCCGCCCCGCCGGACATACTCAACGGTCAGGTCTCGGCTCCCGTCATACGTAAGCCGGTGCTCGTCGAAGACGGTCAACTTCCAGTAATCATCACGCGTATCATATTTCGAGGCGACCCGGTCGAGAAACGCATTCCGGCCGTTTATATACGCCTCGACATCGGCAGAAAGGGCACGGTCACTTGTGATAACGGTGCTCCCGTAATCTCCTGCAACTTCGAGCGCCATCTCGGTGTGGGCGAGAACTGATCGGGCGGTTTCCGCAAACTGCCGGTCTGCCGAACTCACCACCCCGTCGCGCCACGCTTCGTGTTGAAGGGTGATACCCGCCCGGAGTCTCGAAGCCTGATCGTCGGTCCGACCGAGGGTGGCAAGGTGGGTGAGTACGTCGGGGCCATACCGGACCGTTTTTCCGCGGAAATCTTCGTCCGGACTGCTTCCGGTAAACCCGACCATAAGGCGGGAATCGCCTGAGAGCAGGTCTTCATAGCGGCGCCGTCCCATCTCGTCCCCGAACGAATAGAGGGAGCGCATCATCGTCCCGGTGCTCCGGTACCCGTTATAATTCTCGGCAAACCGTACCGTACCGGCGGCAGTGCCGAAGGCATCGTGGGCCCCGATCCGTACCTGCTGTGACCATACATCGAACCCTTTCACTGCGCCCGCGAGCGCACCGGCCCCCGCATCCACACCTTCACTGCCGAAACTGAACCCGACTCCGTCATCCTCGGAGAGGTCCATCTCGAAGAGCCCCGACCGGGGGAGGGATTCCATCCCGAAGAGCCCGCCCACATCACCAATGTTCGCGATATTGAGGGTCGTACTGCCGGTAAGTCCGTATTCAGCCCCTGCCTGTACCGCGCCTCCCGCAAAACCGGTAAACTGTTTGAGATTACCGCTGTCGAGAGAACTAAACCCTTCGAGGTTCCCCTCTAAAAAGGTACCGGTCAAGCCGCCGATATACCCGGCGATCGCGCTCTCCCCGATGATGCTGTCGTTAAACTTTTCACTGTTAAAATCCAAGCCTTGCAGATCGTCATCCCACTCGATTGCGCCGACAGCGCCCCGGGCGAGGTTGGTCTGAAACAGCTCGAGCCCCTTCAGTGCGGTCTTTCCGAGCCCGTTCAGTCCGGCGTTGCCGAGCGTACTGCCCACGGCAGAGTAGGCATTCCCCACAGCTGACCCCGCTAAGTTGGTAAGTGCTTTTCCGGCGAGACCGGTAAGCCCCTTCTCCACACTCACCCGACCGTCGGACATGTCCATTGCCGTAAAGAGAAGATCATCGGCAATGTTGAGGGCGGCCGCAGCAAGGAGATTTCCCGCACCGGGGAGCAGTACCGCCGCGGCGGTTCCGATAGCGAGGTCTGCGACCGTTCGCAGCGTCGGTGCCTCGATGATGCTTCCGTCGTCGTCCCAGAGCCGTTTTTCATAGTCCGGTTTGTAGAACTCATTCCACCCCTTCTTCGAGGCGAGTTCGTTTTCCCAAAACAGAGTAAAGATGCGCCCGAACTCGCCGCTTCCTTTCTTTTTTAGGTTTTCTTCGATGGTGTTCTCGATATCGGCATCGTCGGCCAGTTCAGCGGGGTCGCCCACATGTTCATCGAACCGGCCCTCATCATCCGAATC
>CAZQKT010000028.1:23986-31222 GCA_964594055.1 uncultured Spirochaetales bacterium | reverse complement strand
GTCTATTGATTTCGCTTCACAATGATGTAATTTTTTTACCACAATGGTTTGACGTAAAACTAAAAAGCTGAACATGTTTGCGGAGGGGCTATGAAGATACCGGATGGAGAGTTTAAACAGCGGATTGATTCGATACAAACCCTGATTGAAAAGAACGGGTTGGACGGTCTGGCCGTCTATGGTGATGAGTACAGGAAAGAAAATCTCCGGTATGTGAGCAATTTCTGGCCTATTTTTGAGCGGGGAATGCTCTTTATCCCGAAAACAGGCGGGCCGATCTTAGCAGGCGCTCCTGAGGGGGCGGAGTACGCTAAAGAGATGAATGTGTGGCGTGATGTGCGTAACGTCAAAGAGTTCGCCTGTGTTTCCGTCCCGGATGAGATCGACTATCCTCTAGCGGAGTTCTCCAGTTTTTCTGAGATCGTAAAAGAGACCTTAAGCGGCGGAAAAAAACTGGGGCTGGTCGGGTATTTCGACATCCCCGCTCCGATATACAGACGGCTGTTCGAGTCGTACGAAGGTATGGAGATCATCAATTCGGATGAGATCCTTTATAAAATGCGGCTTATTAAAAGCGATAATGAGATTGCGTGTCTCAAAGAGTGCGGTCGAATTGCCTGTGCCGGTTACAAAGCGATCCTCGACCACGCTATTCCCGGTAACAGCGAGCGGAAAGCAGCCGCTGCCGGTGAAGGTGCTGCTATGAATGCCGGTGCTGAGGCGATCAACTTCCATGTGTTCGCCAGCGGAGAGCGGACCCACACGATTATCGGCAGACCTGTAGAGAAGATTATCGAAGAAGGCGAGATGATCATGTCCGCCCTTGCCGTCCAGTACGAAGGGTATGTTACGACAGTTGAGTTCCCCTTTGTCGCCGGTAAACCGAGTGATGAGCAAAAGAGGCTTTTAGAAACCCTCTTCGAAGCCGGCAATGTGCAGCAGAATTATCTCAAAGCAGGTGTCATTACAGGGGAGATGGTAAAAGCGGTCAAGGCGGTATATAAAAAGCATAATATGGAAGAGTATGATGTGTATCCTCCCATGCACGGTATCGGATTAGCGGAAGCGGAATCACCGTATCCGGACGAGAACTCCGTCTATCCGTTTGAGAGCGGCATGTGTGTGAACTCAGATATCAGCCTGTTCGGCCACTCGGCCGGTTCAAACAGGATAGAAGAGGGGTTCGTTATTCGGGAAGACAGGTGCGAATCACTCACACCAACGATACGAGAGTTAATAGAAAAGAAAAAAATGTAGCATGAGGTGATCTGACATGGCAAAAGGCGGAGCGAAACTGTGGTATTTCCCCGACGGCTATCTGCCGGAGAAAAAAACCGGCGGACCGTTGGAGTCCCACGAAGCACTGATGGTGCTTAACACGCATGAGAAGACCGCATCGATAACGATGGATATCTATTTTGAGGAGAGGAGTAAGAAAAAGACGGTAACATACGAAGTGGGCCCGGAAACGGTCAAAACACTTCGGATGGACAATCCGGATGATTTGCAGGGAGTTACCATTCCGTTTCTTACGCAATACGCGCTTCGGGTCAGTTCGGACATCGAAGTGGTAGTACAATTCGGCAGACTGGATGCGACACAGGAAAACCTGGCCTACTACGGGACCATGGGATTCTGTGAATAGCATTTAGCAAATATGTATAGGGGGTTTTTTATGAAAAAAACACTGTTTCTAGGGTTAATTTGTCTGATTGCGGCAGCCGCACTTGTTTTTGCCGGCGGACAAGGTGAAGGGAAAGCAGCAGCTGCGGAAGGCACCGATGATCCGTTGGAGTTCTATGGATGGGATTTTCAGCCCGACCAGATAAAGCAGTACTGCAACGAGTTCGAGCAGAACTACGATGAAAAGGTGAATGTGCACATCATACCGAATATAGGGTATGTACCTGCCCTACAGACGAAGATCATGGGCGGTGCGAGGATGGATGTGTTCTACAACTTCCGCTGGAACCAGCTTCGGTTCTACAATGTCGGTTGGGCACACGGTCTTTCCGATTTCGAGGGTGCGGATGAGATAGTCGACGATATCGTTGACAGCGCAAAACCGGCGTATCACACCAAAGACGGTGAACTGATCTCACTTCCCTACTTTGCCGCTCCTTTTGTCAACATGTACAATCCTGTCTTGCTCGAAGAGGCCGGCTACGACAATTTTCCGGCAACAAAAGAAGAAATGTATGAAATGTGTAAGGCACTCAAGGCGAACGGTGTGAAAAGTCCTTATGTTGCCTACTGGAACAAAGATTTCATCGACCGTTATTTCTTTATCTATCTGATCTCCGAAGGTATCGAAGTGTTCGACGGTGATTTCAATCCTGTCTTCCAAAATGATGCCGGGACAAAGAAAGTGATGGAGTGGTGGGCGAAGATGTATCAGGAAGAGCTGACCACTGCGACCATCCTCACCGACGGCCCGAGCGAAGGGGCCATTTCCATGCAGGAGGGCAGATCAGCCTTCTTCAATCTTCACCACTATTTCCTCAAGGGTATCCGGGAATCCGGCACCACCCAGGGTGAGAATGTCATATTGGGCCCGCAAATCCCGGGAAAAACCGGTACCACGCTTCAAATCGGCGAAATCATTCAGATGAGCGGCGGCACACCTGACCCCGAGCGGGCCTGGAAGCTGCTCAAGTTCTACAGCTGGAAAGATCAAAACGGCAACTATCATGTGCCGAAGACGTGGGCATTCGCTGCCGGTCTGCTCGTTCCCTACAAAGGGTTTTTCGAAGATCCGGAAATTATCGAGAGTTTTGAGCAATGGATCAACTGGGACCTTTTAAATGATATTTTCAAGGACAAATCAAAAATCGAGACGGTCCGCATGCAGGTATGGTATCCGGATTGGAGAACAGAAAGTGCGGATGTCCTCCATCAAATGCTGTTAGGTGACATTTCTGCAGATGAGGCAATTCAGGAAGTTGCAGACATTGCTGAAAGACTGAAAAGAGAAAGTACATAAGTTATCTATGAGGTTAGGCGGCGGGGAATTTAATCCTCGCCGTTATTATTATTGTAAGGGTTAAATTATGCGACATACCAGATACAATTTACTGGCTTCCGATTACAGAGTATCTATTTATTTTATTTTACCGGCGCTTTTGTCAATCGGTGTTTTCCTTCTCTATCCTTTTTTATACACGCTTGTGCTGAGTTTGAGTGAATATAATTTGATGACCAATAAACTATCGTTTACCGGGTTTAAAAACTATATTGCCATTTTCAATTCTAAGAGTTTTATCAACTCAACTATGGTAACGATTTTATTTGCTATTTATACGTTGGTAATCTCTACTTTTCTAGGAGTATTGTTTGCTCTTCTTCTCAATAAAGATTTTGTTGGAAGAGGATTTGCCCGGGCGATCCTGGTCATTCCCTGGGCAATTCCCTGGGTCGTCATCGGGATAATGTGGCGGTGGATGCTCAATGCCCAATTCGGTTCATTAAACGGATTGCTGTATCAATTGGGCATAATCAATGAGTATTTTCCATTTCTGGCCAAAAAACGGCTGGTCTTACTCATGGCCGCGTTCCCTGCGATCTGGAGGCAGGCCTCGTTTTCCGGAATTCTCCTTCTTGCTTCCATTCAGACGACACCGGAAAACTTATATGAATCTGCAAAGATTGACGGGGCAGGGATACTACGGCAGTTTTTCTCGATTACGTTGCCGTGGATGATGCCCACCTTGATCGTGGTGTTGATGTTCAACACCTTGTACGGGTTTATGCAGTTCGATACGGTGTTTATGCTTACCAAAGGAGGCCCCGGTAATGCCACCGAAGTGCTGGCCATCCACATGTATAGACGCGCATTCGAGTCTCTGAAACTTGGACAAGGTGCTGCCATCGGGTATGTGTTGTCGTTGCTGTGTCTGACATTCGGATTGTTTTTTACTAAGATACTTCGGGTCGTCGAGAATGCTACAAAATAAACAGTAGGGATTAGATATTATGGCGCGGTTTACAAAGAAAAATTTCATCGGACGGATATTTCTCTATATTGCATTTCTCTTGTTCGTGTTCTGGATCGTCTTCCCGTTTCTCTGGGTCGTTATCTCGAGTTTTATGAATATTTCGGAATTAGGAGCAGTCCCTCCTCATTGGATTCCGAAGGAGCCCACGCTGAACAACTATAAAAGTGTACTCTTGGGAGTCTACGAGGGTGAAGGTGATCATATTTACGGCACATACGGGGCGGCCCAGAAATCGGAGACTATTCTCCCGGCCTTGAGAAACAGCTTTCTGATTGCACTGGTCGTCTCTCTAATCAATCTCATTATCGGTGGACTTGCGGCCTATTCGATTTCCCGATTCAGGACGAGATTAAACGGTTCCCTGTTTTACTCTATTATAGCGTCGCGTGTACTCCCGCCGATCGGGATGATCATTCCGTTCTTCGTCATGTTTCGGTTCCTAAACGTCATTAATACACCGGTCGCTCTCATTCTCTCCTACAACCTCTTTGTACTGCCGCTGACCATATGGCTCTTGAAAGGATACTTCGACAATGTGCCGCCGGACCTCGAAGAGATGGCGTTGGTGGAGGGGCTTACCCGGTTCAAAGCCCTGGTACTGATCGTCATTCCTGTGGCTATCCCGGGATTTATCGCGGTGTTTATCATGTCGATGATGGAGTGCTGGAGCGAGTTCTTTTTTGCGCTCGTACTTACCGACCAGTTGACCCTGCCGCCGGTGTTGATCGGATTTGAACAGATGGAACAGATCAAGTGGAACGTAATGGCCGCAGCAACGGTTGTAACGGTTATCCCCCCGGTTGTAGTTGCTCTGATCATGCAGAAGTACATTGTCCGCGGATTGACCGCGGGTGCGGTAAAATATTAAAAAATCGATAAGGAGTTGATGATAATGAGACTTGAAAAATTACCGAAATCGGAGTTCGAAAGAAGAATCAGTAGAGTGCAGGAAGAGATGAAAAAAAAAGATCTCGATGCTCTGGTCACATACAGTAGTGAGAACGAGTCGGCATCTTCACGGTATCTCACCGATTTCTGGCCGTTTTTCGATTTTGCAGGAGTTATCATCCCCGCAGAGGGTGAGGCCGCCCTGGTTACCGGGGGGCCCGAGTCGTACGATTTTGCCAAACGGTTTTCCTACACTGATAATATCCTCATCAATCCTCTGTACGTAGAAACGTCCGCTCCGGACTGGGTCCCCGATGTTGAAGGGGAGAGCTTCGAGCAGATCCTCCCCCGGATATGTGGAAAGACCCCGAAGCGGGTCGGTCTTGGTGACTGGAATATTTTCCCGTTTCTCATCCTCGATGACTTGAAAAAAGGAGCGCCGGGTGCCGAGTTTATTCCCGCAGACGATATTCTGCTTTCCGTCCGTACGGTCAAGGCTGATGTCGAGATTCCCTACATCGAAAAAGCATATAAAATCGTAGAAGAGGCGATGAAAACAGCCCTTACAGCCGCCGCACCGGGAATGGCGGAATACGAGCTCGAATCGATCGCCCGCAGAAAGATGCTCGAACTCGGCGCCGAGGGGATGCCCTATCCATCCTGGGTCTGTTCCGGGCCGAATACGGTCTTGAGTCTCTGCCGTTCTTCCTCCCGTAAGATCGAGAAAGGCGATCTGGTCCAGTTTACCTTCGGGAGCAAGTTCATGGGATACTGCGGCAATATGTGCCGGCCGTTTGTAATAGGGCCGGTCCCCGACGGGGTAAAGAAACTGATGAATGCGGCCCTGGAAGCGACCGATTACGCGCTCAATACGATACGGGCGGGGAAGAAGGCCTCCGATCTGTTTCAGGGGTATCATGATATTCTTTCCAAGTACGGCTATGAAGAGTTTACTCTTTACGGACCCGCCCACGGCACCGGTTATTCGGAGGTGGAGGGGTTGTGGCTTTCGAAGGACGCCGAGTTCACCATTGAGCCGAACATGCTTTTCAATATCGATATCTGGCTCTCCGACGGTACCTACGGCATGCGGTATGAGGAAGGGGTCCTTGTAACCGAGGACGGCCTAAAAGAGCTGAACAATTACCGTAGAGAAATAATCAGCCTGTAAGCAGGGAGAGAGGATCATGTACAAACCGATTTTAAAAAAAGATGACTATATGGAGCGGATTGCTGCAATGGCCCGAAAGGCGGAAGAGAAAGACCTCGATGCGGTGCTGATTTTCGCTAATGAGGCCGAACCGGCTAATGTACGGTATTTTACAAACTATCGCCCTATTTTCGAGTCCACTGCGATCGTTATCTCCCGCTCCGGAGAGGCGGTGCTTTTAATAGGGCCTGAGACCGACGAGCTGGCCAAAGACCATTCCGTGTTGCCTGATTATAAGAAACTGCTCGAGTTCCGGGAGTCTTCCGATCCGGATTACCCCGACATCCAAATCGATACGTTTGAAGATATTTTTTCCGGGTTAAACGGCGGGAAAAAGGTGTCAAGACTCGGGTTGATCGGCACGAACATTATGACCGTTCAGGTGTATGAAGGCATCCTTCGTTCCCTCCCCGATGCCGAGCTTACCAAAGAGGACAATCTTCTCCGAAAGCTGCGCATGATCAAATCCCCGAGGGAACTCGAGGTGCTAAGGCGGGCGGCGGAGATTGCGGGGAAGGGGTTCGAATATGCCTTGGA
Organism: uncultured Spirochaetales bacterium; assembly: GCA_964594055.1. GTDB lineage: Bacteria > Spirochaetota > Spirochaetia > SPDA01 > CAZJBZ01 > CAZKZZ01. The sequence continues at coordinate 24,592 of CAZQKT010000028.1, read as the reverse complement.
ACGGATCGGACCGGGGATGACCGAACTGCAGGCTGTGGCCCACTGTGTTGCCGGGGTCTACCAAAACGGAGCGGAAGGGACCGGCTTTCCGGTGTGGTGTCTCTCCGGAAAGGGGACGAACCAGGCGATCGGGATTCCTACCCAGAAGGTAATCGAGAAGAACGAGGTGGTCCAGATTTCGATGGGGGTCATGCTCGAAGGGTATGTCTCCAGTTTCGGCCGGCCCTTCGTTTTCGGAAAGATAAGTGAAGAGGGCCGCCGGATGATGGATGTGGCCCTCGAGGCCAATGCCCTTACCCACGAGCTTCTCGGGCCGGGAATAAACGCTTCCGAGGTGGCGTCTAAAGTACATGGATTGATTCGGGACCGGGGATTAGGAGACTGTATCGTCTACGGTCCTGCCCACGGTATCGGGATGATGGAGTGTGAGTTCCCGTTTATCGAGACGACAACTGATATCGATCTGCAGCAGGGGATGACTTTTGCCGCGGACACCTATCTGGCCGGAGAAAACTTCGGCATGCGGTTCGAGGACACGGTGGGGATCACTGCCGACGGCGAAGAACAGTTCTGCGATTACCGGCGGGAGATCATACAACTGTAGGC
>CAZQKT010000028.1:0-23886 GCA_964594055.1 uncultured Spirochaetales bacterium | reverse complement strand
TAGCTTATGAGTCGAGAAAGTTAGCCGGGTTTTTCCGGATTATCGTTTCGATTGCATTCTCGTCAATGTCGAAGTCCCGCATCATGGAGACGATGTGGGAGAGGACGTGATCATACCCCCATCCCCCGTAGCGGTGTATCAACGTTTTCAAACAGACGTCACAGGTGAGGAGGATATGGTCGGCACATCCTTTCTCGATTAATTGTTTGAGCGCTTTGACCCGGTCCACATCGGTCATGAAGGCACCGCCTGCGAAGTCCTTCCGGTCGGCCGCGTCGATGTAGAACTCCTTTCCGAAGTTGTCGAACTCGATGAAGGCCCCTGTTTTGACCAGTGAAACACAGTAGTCGATATTGATATCCACATCGACATGGTCGATCGTAATTTTCCCTGCATCGGCACCGTTTTTTTTCAGTATCTCGATAGCTTCGAGACCCTCTTTTCCCCAGGGATAAGTGTGTACGTGAACACCGAGGCCTGTTTTAGACTGGGCTATTCCGGCTGCTGCGAGCACCTTTTTCTCACCGGGTAAAATCTCAGCACTCGTGCCGATCTCACCGATTACACCGGAGCGGAACCGGGTCCCGTCTATTCCCTCCTGAATGTCGCGGAGCATGATCTCAGCTATTTCGTTTTCGGATTGTTCTTCCAGGTAAGCGGGGTGTGTGTCTCCGGTATAGAAGCCGCACCCTGTTACCAGCTTCACCCCCGATTTTATCCCGACCCGGTTGAGTGCTTCCGGGTCGCGGCCGATACTGACCGGAGTAGCATCCACCATCGTCGTACCGCCTGCAGCACGGAAGTGGAACAGTTCTTCCACTGCTACATCCTCTTCATCGAGACGCAGATTGTCGAGTACGAAATAGGGATTACGGGAGAGTCTGTCCAGATTGGTGATATTGACGGTGTCCCGGCTGAGTCTCCGTTTGGAGATCGCGTACTGTGCCGGGGCCTGGTTGGTAATATCTATGAAAACATGTTCATGCGGGGCAATGATACCCGCCTCGTTTCTGTCGATCGGTCCGTTAAGGGTCATGATGGACATATGATTCTCCTCGCATATTTTAGGTTTGACGTAAAACTGATAGGTAATGCTAACCAATTTTCGATTCCTTGTCAATTTTACTTTTTTACATTGAAAAAGCTGTTTATTATTGAAATAATAACAATATGTTTTATGAAGAGATGAAGGGAAGCCGGCATGTCTGAGAGAAATCTGGATTCTCCCCAACGTTATCAAATAAAGAAGAAGTGGTATCCGAACCGTGAACACCGAGGGGGTGTCGGGGGAGGGGACTACGATTTTATGGGTGATGAATCACTCTACAAAGCCGGTGAACTCGGGCAAGCATTTGTTTATCCGGACACGGTGTATGCCGGAGAACAGACACACGGATTTTCGATTACATATAGATGCGGTGAACGGGGGCTCAACGCCGGAGATGCAGTTTCATTCACGGCAAAAGGGATTGCTCCGCTCGGTTGTGATTTTCAGGCGGAGGACCCGAACAGGCCGGGATATTTCCGGTGCAAACATCCCGCCCATTGCAAAACCGAACCGATATATCAAACGGATTGGAAGGCAACATTTCCAATCGGCATTAAAGTAACGCAAGGAACCTTGACTGCAGGAGACGAGCTCCGTATCGAAGTTCCCGGTGAGAATGGAAACTCTTTTTCGTGGACACGTCTTGCAGGGAGAAAGGAAATTAAAGTGGTGATACGGGAGGCAGGAATAAGCGAGGAGAAAAGATTGCCGCAGCCGCTTGTTGTCAGCGTTCTTCCTTCCTCCCCGGCAGCTTTGGAAGTGACAACTCCGTGTACCCGTCTGAAAGAACAGAAAAGCATTGATGCTGTTGTAACACTACGCGATCGGTTCGACAATCGAGTACCGGCGAATACAACAGTCGTTATAAACGAAAACAAGCATGTTCCGATGCGGGAGGGATTGGCTTCATGCACTGTTGACGTTTCCGCCGGTACAACGAGAATACAAGCGGTCCTTCCCGATGGTTCCCTCTCCGGGGTATCTCATCCGAATGTTCCTTGTTCCGAATACCAGTTGTATATCGGGGACCTTCATTGCCATGATTTGTTAAGCGAAGCGGAAGGATATCCCGACGAGGTATATCGTTGGGCGATTGAAGATCGTCGTTTCGACTTTGTCGCAGTCTCTCCTCAGAGTCATGGATGGCATGACAACGAGACATGGACCGTTACAAAATTGATGAATGAACGGTTCCATTGTTCACATAAATTTGTGACCTTTCTTTCTTTTGAATGGCAGCACAGCTCTTACGGTGATAAAATAATCCATTATGTAGGCGGCAATCAACCTTGCCTCTATGTCGATGATCCCCGATATGATACTCCTGCAAAGTTGTACAAGGTGCTTAAACAATCCGATTGCTTTATTATAAGCCATCATCCCGGGTATCCGTTGTCCCAATGGGTCCCCGGCACCGATTATGAAGAAATTGACCCTGAATTAGAGCGGGTGATAGAGCTCTGGTCTATGCATGGGAGCTCCGAAGGCCATGATCCAAATGGCCGCCCCTTGAAAAGCGTCGACCCGCGCCAAACGGTAATGGAAGCGCTTCGGCGGGGGAAACGGCTGGGGTTTGTGGGAGGCTCGGATACGCATAAAGGACGTCCGGGCGGATCATTGGAAGGACAAAATCCTCCGAATTGGGGAGGAATGGCGGCTGTTTGGGCAGCCGGATTGACAAGGCCTGAGTTATTCGATGCTATCGTGAACCGGAGAACGTACGCGTTGAGCAGATCAAGGATAATTGCCGTATTTAAAGTAAATGGAGCGTGGATGGGCTCGGAAATTGAGTTTTCCCCGGAAGCTTTTATTGAGATCGATGTTTGGGCCCCTTCTATCATTTCTGATGTTGAAATCATAAAGAATACTCTTACGTTAGAAACGATACATGTCGGAGATAACGAGGTTCATTTCAAGAAAACGTACATCATAAAACGGTCGGCATTTTTTCATTGCCGGGTAACATTGGAAGATAGAAATTGTGCCGTGTGTTCTCCGGTCTGGATAGGGTAATACCATAATCTGCGAGTAAGGGGTTTATATGAACAATAAATTATCAGTTGGGAGCTGGGCTTTTGTAGTCGGGCAGTTTACAAACAATCCTATTGGAATAGAGGAAGTGGCAAGGAGAATTGCTGATTTAGGATATGACGGTATTGCCTTGGGCGGATTTAAACCCCACGGCAGCTATGAGCTTTATCCGGATAAAAAAGCCAGGCACAATCTGGTACAACTGATACATGACAAAGGGCTTGAAATAAACAGCTATGCGCCTGATTTATTGGACAAACAGTATTATACCGGAGAAACGTTAAAATTACAGGCGTACCGAGAAGCGTTTGATAAATCACTTTCCTTTTGCAGTGATTGTGGTATTGAAGTTATGAGGGTCGATACAGTGACCATGACGCCCTATCCTCCGGATTTCGATTATAAAAAGGCGCGGGATTTGACGGTCCGTCTGTTTCGAGAAGACGCTCAAAAAGCGCGGGACTGCAACATTACCATTGTTTGGGAATTCGAGCCGGGCCGGGTGTTTAATAAACCCAGCGAAATAGTAGATGTCGTAGATGAAGTAAATATGGACAATTTCCGTATCCAGTATGATACTGCTCATGGACAGATGTGTTCGGTCGTCGGAGCTCGCCAATACGGAGAAAAGGAAACGTTGGATGGAGGACAGCTGGAGTTAATCAGGAGGGTGAAGGGGAGGATCGGCGATGTCCATATTATTGATAATGATAATACGTTGTTTGACGATAAAAACTCAAATAAATTGCCGTTGGGGAAAGGTGTTATCGATCTTAGAGCTGTTATTTCCGAAATAATTGACAACGGCTATGCCGGGGAATGGTGGACGCTTGATCTCGGACCCCAACGGGGAGATGTGTGGGAGATATGCCGCAACGGCCGTTTGTTCTTGCAGGAATTATTTAATTCTTTGTGAATGCTGTATCCTGAAACAGTGCCTTTAAAAATAGTAAGCTCTTTTCGGCAAACTCTTCACTACTATTTGCGAAAGAGCGCCAAATAGAGGCGACTGAACCGTTGACCAACACGTTCTGTAAAAACGATTCGATAACGACATATCTATTATAGTTAATTCTAGTTAGCGCGTTTCTGATGCTTGTCCAGTCAATTGTTCCGGTGCCGGGGATTCCTCGATGATTATCGGCAACATGGAAATTATAGAGACTTTCTCCTGCATCTAAGATGGCCATTGTCATACTGTTCTCTTCGATGTTCATATGGAATGTGTCAAGATGGATGGTCAGATAGTTGCTATTTACGTCCTTGAGAAGCTGTACTGCATCGGAGCAGGTATTGAGGAAATCGGTTGCGAACCGGTTCATAACTTCAACACAAAGGTACACTCCGTTTTCTTCGGCATAATCACATAAGTGCTGCAATTCCGAAACCACTGTGTCCCATTGCCGTTTCCATGTTTGCTCGACCGACAGTCGAATAGAGTGGCCCGGCAAAGAGGTCACAGTGCAGTTCGGAACAAGCACGAATCCCGTCTTTGATAAACGCTCGTGCGGTGTCGCGTTCTTTCTCCGTCCCGCGCAGGTCCTTACCCGGTCCAAACGCACCGCAGAACGAACAGCAGGCAAGCTCTACATCTTTGAGTATGGCCCCGGCTTTTTTTAGGTCCATAAGATCGCGTTCTTGGTAGACAATCTCAACTCCGTCGAACCCCAGTTCTTTTATCTTTTCGAAATAATGGAATTTTTCATTCGTAAATGGTGCGGTAAAAAGAAAGGTATTAACGCCGAATTTCATAATTATTTACTCCACGGAAGGAACAACAACCGGGTGCCCGCACTTTTTTGACTCCTCACCGGCTAAAACTGTTGCAATGGTTTTAGCTCCGTCAACAACGTCGCAGCGGGGAGGATGCCCTTCGATGATACTAGAAATAAAATCTTCGAGTTCAAAACGGATAGGGATTCCGCTTATCTTGTGTGCTTGTATGGTTCCGAAACCATCTTGGTCCTCACCATTTTCAATGCTGAAGTATTTAACCTCATTATCTTCCAAAGTTCCCACGGTAGTCCCCTGGGAACCGAAGATGCCGAGTTTAATCGAGAAATCCGGTGCTCTTTTTATACACCGTACTTCCCATACTTTACCGGTGGAGCCGTTTGAGAATTTCATAGTGGCGAGATGGTTGTCATCGACCGGACCGCAGTCAGGATCATCTTCTCCTTTGTTTGCGTACATCATGATCTCCATGACATCTCCGGCAATCCAGCGGACCAAATCAACCACATGCGAGCCTCCGGCAATCCATGAATTCCATGTCTTGTCATCCCTCCTCCATGGAGTGGCCTTATACAGTGCTCTCGTGTCTTGTTGATAATCACAATCGATATGGAAGAGTGTGCCGATCCGGCCGGAAGCAAGCTTTTTTTTCATGGTGACAAATTGAGGAACAAAGCGGTACACCTGCCCGATCGCAAAAACGGTGTTGTGTTTTCTAGAAAGAGCGATAAGGTCCCTTACATCTTCTAAGGTTGTGGCAAGTGGTTTTTCGCAGAGTATGTGCTTTCCTTTTTTTATTGCCTTACAGGCATATTCATAATGTAACGAATCAACCACACAAATCGAAACGGCTTCCAGTTCTTTGTCCTCGAGAAATTCATCCTAATCGGTATAGAGTCGTTCCACATTATAGTGAGATCCTGCCGTGTGAAGTGCCGTTTTGTCGCGAGTACACAGTGAGTATATTTCTGCTTGGTCAATTTCCGCATAAGCGGGTAAATGCAGTTGGTATCCGGCAAGGCCTAATCCGGCAATACCTACTTTGATCCTTTTCATCTTTTGCTCCGCTACTTCGCTTTTCTAACTATATTGAAAAACGAATAGTATACTTTAGAAGGTAACTTTCCGGTTGTCAACCATGTTTTATTATCGAGCAGACCGGCAGCATTAATAGATAACGGACCCTTCCCACAGCTGCTCGAGAAACAAACGCCAGGGCATGATGTGAATGCCCCCGACAACCCGATGTTCGGGCTCATTACTTACGATGATGGCTCTCTTCGGTTTGTAGGATTCACAAAAGTTTTTAAGAGAACGCATATCGCGAGAGGATATTTGTTTTTTTCCTTTCACCTCAACGGCCGCAAAACAGTCTCCTAGGATAAAATCCACTTCCAGACCGGTTTTGGTTCGCCAAAATCTGATCTCATAACCGAGGTCACTATACGATGAATAGGCAGTCAATTCCATAAATATGAAATGCTCGAATGCTCTTCCAAAAGGTTCTCCCCGTTCTTCAGGGATGTGACGTTTAATAATTGAGGCTGCTACTCCGACATCGAAGAGGTAAAATTTAGGGGCTTTTACAATAACCTGCCGTTCCTGCCGTCTTTTGAAGGGAAGGACGAACCGCCCTAGAAGTGTATCGATAAGAATTTGGTAATACTCTTTCACCGTTTTTGCATCGACACCGCACTCTCGAGCAATATTGGTATAATTAATAAGTTCTCCGTGAGCATATCCCATAGCTTCAAAAAACCGAGAAAACGCAGAGATATTTCTCGTTAATCCCTCTGCAAACACTTCTTCTTTCATATAATCCAGAATATAAGCCTGTAGAGATTTCTGATACTGAGTAAAAAGATAATGAGAAGGTACAAGCCCCCGGTTTAATGCGTTAACGAGGGAGATTTCTTTTAACTCGCGGGAAGTGAGAGGGAACAACTCGTAACGCCATGCTCTTCCTCCTAAAAGGTTCGCTTGGTTTCTTTTCATTTTTCTAGCACTGGAACCGCAAAGGATAAAGTTAATCCCTCGATTTTCTATTAACCAGTGGACTTCATTTAACAGGTTCGGTATTTTTTGGACTTCATCGAGAATGACCGGCTGAGATAGTTCTTCTGATGATTTTGCAGCAAGCTGCTCACGAAGAAGGGCCGGCCGTTTAACCATTTCAAATAATAGGTCTGTCCGAAGAAAATCATAAACGATACTGTTCGGGTACTTGTTCTTAAGATATGTCGATTTTCCTGTTTTCCGTGGGCCCCAGAGAAAGGCCGATTGCCCTTTTGGCAAAGAGATATCAAGAATCCGGTTTATATAATCCATATCGGAGTATACTCCATTATAGTATTACTATTATGGAGTATACTCTCTGTTAGTAATAATGTCAAGGAAGGAAGCAAAAAAACATTGACAAAAGGTTATTAGGAGACTAAACTATTTTCTGAAGCTTTGACGTCAAACCGTTTTTACTTCTATAGGGGTTCATTGTAGGGAGTATGATATGACATCACGAGAGAGGGTGCGTTGTACGCTTAATCATACCGAGCCCGATAAAGTCCCTATTGATTTCGGCGGGACGGATGTCACCTGCATTCACGTTTCTCCCTATAGCTTACTCAAAGACAAACTCGGTCTCGATTCCGGCCCTTCAAAAGTATTTGATACCTTTCAGATAGTACTTTAAGGAGCTTTGATGAAAACTGCTACAGCAGAGGTTGTCGTAGAAAATATTACTAAACAATTTCCCAGTGAGGACCCGGAACAAGCTCTTGCCCTTTCCAATGTTAATTTTTCAGTAAAAACAAATGAGTTTGTGACAATAGTCGGTAGAAGCGGATGCGGTAAGTCGACAATATTAAACATTATAGCCGGGTTACTGTCCCCGACGAAAGGACGTGTTCTGATAAACGGGAAACCGGTTACCGGACCGGGTTTAGACCGTGGTATGGTATTTCAACAGGCCAGTCTTTTCCCCTGGTTAACAGCTATTGAAAATATAGAGTTTGGGCCAAAGAATAACGGTGTGGAGAAGGAAAAAAGAGTCGCCCTGGCTAATGAGCTTATCAAGTTGGTCCGATTAACAGGGTTTGAAAAAAAATATCCGAGAGAACTGTCCGGCGGAATGCAGCAGCGCGTAGCGATTGCCCGGGCATTAGCAATTGATCCGGAAATAATGCTGATGGACGAACCCTTTGGGGCGTTAGACCAGCTTACCCGTGAAGATATGCAGAGAGAATTATTGAGGATATGGGAAAATTATAAAAAAACGGTTCTTTTTATTACCCATAGTATCAGCGAAGCGATTTACTTATCCGATAGGGTGCTTGTTTTTGCTCCTCATCCAGGGTATGTAAAAAAAGAATATATAATTGATCTCCCCCGTCCTCGTCAGAAATCATCGCAAGAGTTCCTTCAGTATTACGAGCAGATATATGAAACGATCAGTTAAGAAACAAGCAATCAATAAAAAAGCAAAAACCGGAGCCATTTCTCGTATCACTGATTTGCGGATAAAACTGGTTACTCTATTAATTTTGATTGTTCTATGGGAAATGTTGTCCAGACTGGGAATTATCAGTATGCTCGCTTTACCGAGACCGTCACATCTTGTTACCGTTATATGGAAATTGGCACGATCCGGGTTCCCAAAGGATATTACCGTATGGATTCATATACAAGCAACTGTGTGGCGTATTCTGCAGGGGTATATCCTGGCGGCAGTAATTGCAATTCCATCCGGATTATTAATAGGACGGGTATATCTTCTTGAACGAGCGGCAAATCCAATTGTAACATTTGCCCGTTCTATTGCAACGATTAGTCTATTGCCTCTCGCGATAGCTTGGTTCGGTGTCAGCGAATTGTCACGGGTGCTCCTTATCATGTACGGTGCTTTCTGGGCTATCCTTACAAACACGATTCAAGGAGTTAAATCGGTTGATGCCACCTTTATTAATGTCGGGAAAATGTTCGGTACGAACAAAACACAGCTTTTTTTCCGTGTCATCTTACCGGCAACGCTACCGAGAATTTTTACCGGAATGAAAGTTGCCCTAGGAATTTCATTTATGGTAATAATCGGGGTTGAGATGATCGGGACTGTAAAAGGGTTGGGCGCGTTAATCCAGCAGGCCCGATATTTTTATAAGTCGGATGTTGCTATTGCCGGTACAATTTTTATTGGAATATTTGGCCTGCTAATATCGCTTATTCTTGATTGGCTGGAAAAGATAATGCTCCCCTGGGCGGCCGGATTGGAGGAGGTGAAACGATGAAAAACAATCGAAATTTCGAGTTAGGTATTATCGCTTCATGGGCAGGATTTATTTTTATTATTATTCTTTGGTTTCTTATTACAAAATTTGAGTTAATCCAATCTGAAATCTTTCCCGGCCCGATAGCAGTAGCAAAAAGTACAGTAGAGAATTTAACTATAGGAAGAATTGGTGAACATGTTGGGATGAGTCTTATGCGGGTATTTATAGGGTTTATTATAGGAGGATTTGCAGGTGTTGCCCTAGGTGTTATTTGCGGTTGGTATGTAAAGCTCGGCAGTATTCTTCGAACCCCTATTGAATTGTTGAGACCCATACCCCCCCTTGCATGGATACCTTTGGCAATTATTTGGTTAGGGCTCGGTGAAAGTTCGAAAATTTTTATTATTAGTCTGGGCGCATTCTTTCCCCTTTTTACTAATACATATAAAGGAATGATATCCATTGAACCAAATATTATTAGGGCTGGTCAGATGCTTGGCTTGAAAAATGAAAAACTGCTGGCAAGAGTTGTCATGCCGGCTACGTTACCGGATATTGCGACCGGTATGAGGCTTGGTTGGAGTTATTGTTTTGGCAGTATGGTTGCTGCGGAACTAATTGCGGCTGATAACGGGCTTGGGTATATGATAATGCATGCCCGCGAACTGGCTATGATCGGGGTAATTGTTTTCGGTATATTATTAATTGGAACAATAAATCTCTTTACAGATTCTTTTATACAGGAGTTTATTCTCCGCAGAAAACTGCGGTGGCACTATATTGCAACATCTTAATCAATGTAAGAGTGAGGAAACGAGATGGCTGGAAAAATTGGCGTAGGCATTATCGGAACGGGAAGGCGCGGATACAGTCTTGCCGAATGCATAGTAAACGAAAGGGAGCACATTGATCTTGAAATCCGTGCTTTATGTAACCGTACTCCGATAAGAATGCGGAAAGCAAAAGAGCAATTGGAGGAACGGTATCGAGAGACCGGGGGTACGGTCCCGGTAATTAACCTATATGAAAATTATAAAGATCTTATTGCCGATCCTAAAATTGAATGCATTATGATTAATACGCCCCAGTATGTTCATAAAGGTCCCACAATTTTAGCGTTGGAATCGGGTAAGAAAGTGTATCTGGATAAACCATTAGCACACAATCTCGAAGATGCTCTGGCAATCTATAACGCCCAGAAGAAAACCGGAAATCATATCATCATGAGTTTTACCCGACGATTTGAAAAACCGTGGATCAAAACGTTCGATTTAGTTAAAGAGGGGATTATCGGAAGTGTTAAAATGGTCCAGGTGAGAAATATTATCCCGTATCATACCTATTTCCATACCTGGCATAGAAAGATGGAATGGTCCGGTGGCGCGCTGGCTGATAAGATGTCTCACATTATGGATGTATTCAACTGGTATATCATGGATGAACCGGCAAAACTAAACGCCTTCGGCGGCAGAGCGGTTTTTGTCCCGGAGCCGAATGGGCCTGAGCGGTGCAGTACATGTGATAGAGATTGTCCCTACCGGGTAATTACCAAAGAAGATGCTGTTCGGCCTGACGCGATGGTAGACTTTGATAACTCCCGATTGGAAGAAAAAGATATTGAAAAACGGCACGATACCTGTGTGTGGTACCCCGGTGCGGATATTAATGACCACGGACTTGTCGGAGTGGAATATAATAACGGTGCGAAAGCTTCACTTTTCTGGGCTTTATTCGGACCTGACGCGGAAGACCAGGAAACAATGGAATTAGTTGGAGAGAAGGGAAGGATTCTCCTGACCCGCCATTCTGCCAAAATCGATGTAGTAAGTGATTATGGCAAGAAACATGAAATTATCGAAGAACGGGAAGACAATTTCGGTACGTCACACTTTGGTGCGGATGACAGATTCATTATAGAATTGGATAAATTTTGTAAAGGATCACCTGCTCAAGTAACAGCAGTTGAAGGGCTGTTGGCTTCACGGATGATCGAGGCGGCGCATCGTTCGATTAGAAACGACGGCACTGTGGTTTTTATGAGTGAGGTAGAAGACGGGGAAGAATAGGGAAAGGTGAACATGAACAAAATTTTAGGAGAACCGTTACCAATTCATACAAAAACGGCGCCTAATAGAATCGTATATCATCCTACAGAGTGCAATGATGCTGATGATAGCGGGAATCCCACTGATCTTACCTTGGAGCGGTATCGCCGGTTTGCGGAAGGAATGCCCGGGCTGATTTTTGTTGAAGCGTGCGGTGTGACGAGAGAAAGCCGGGGAAGAACAAACCAGTTGAGCGCTTTGAAGCAGAATATAAAAGGCCTTCAACGGCTGGTACGGACAATGCGGGAGGTCAACTCCGATACAGTGATACTGTTTCAGATTTCTCACGACGGAAGGCGGTGCGGTCGTTTCTCTAAAGTGGTATCTCCCTTTCCTACTGCTGATCCTGACATTCATGTCTTATCAACAAATGAACTCATCGAAATCGAAGATATGTTTGCTGATGCCGCGTGGGTAGTGGAGCAGGCAGGGGGCGACGGCATAGATTTTAAAAATTGTAACGGATATCTCGCCTCAGATATATTAAGCCCTCTGAACAATCGAGAAGATCAATACGGAGGTAGTTTTGAAAATCGGACCCGGTTTTTTAAGGAGACAGTGGAAAAAATTAAAAATAAAGTAACCCCTTCGTTTATTTTAGGCGCGAGGATTTCAACACTTACTACTCCGGGCGGGTTTGGTTCTTCTGATGACGGCAGAATAGAAGACCTTTCTGAATTTCTTCGTTTTGCAAAGGTAATGGAAACAAGCGGTATGCACTATGTAAGCGTACATGTAAGCAATGCTGATTATTTTGCGGACAAGTGGGTGCAAATGCCGACTAATAAAAATCCGGAAGATGTATTCGTTCATTTTCGTCTTACTAAGGCGGTGAGAGCGGAAGTAACTATTCCTGTTATGTGTGCCGGGTACAGCTATTTAAAAGACGGTAATAATAAATTACCAGGAGCAAACTTCAAAAAGAAAAGTTTTCTTTACTGGGCAGAGAAAAATATAATGAATAAAGAAACCGATATGGTAGGAGTTTCGAGACAATCACTTGCGGACCCGCATTTTGCCAAAAAAATAGTGTATGGAAATCTCGATGATATTTCTTGGTGTACTACCTGCCAAAATTGTTTTCGGCTGGTTGCCCATCAGCACAAAGCCGGATGCACCGTTTATGACAAGCGATATACTGATGAATTAAAGGTGCTGCGGCAAGAATTAAAATAACTCATTCAACTCATTATACTGATTTTGTTCCGGAGCGTGTGTGGAAATTGTAATTTTATGTTCGCTTACTCTTGTTGCCTCCATAATATTGGGAGTGACCGGTTTCGGCTTTGCTGTTTTTTTAATAGGATTTTTTTCACTCATTGTAGGAATTGTTGACGCGAATGTATTAATAACCTTTTTAGGTATTCCTATTCCCATATATATGTTTATTCCGCTCCGCAAACATATCAAATGGAATATAATGGGAAAAATAATTATTGGGACAGCACTCGGGCTTCCCATCGGCGTGTGGGGGATTGTCAGAATTCAAGAATGGATAATGATGTTGAGCCTGGGTATTTTTATTATACTGTATTTAGCTTTTGATATTTTTATAAAAAAACTCTACAATAAAAAGACGCCGATGGTATTCGGATATATTGCAGGTGCAGTCGGCGGTGTTTTCGCAGGCGGTTTCGCAGCCGGAGGCCCGCCTGTAGTAGCGTATTTATCATCGCTGGATGTAAACAAGTATGAATTAAAAGCCCACATACTGCTGTTTATCATATTTGCCACGTTCTATAAAGCAATTCTTCTGTTTTTATATAAATTAGTTACGGTACAGGGTCTTATCTATTCAGCGATTCTGGTTGTGCCGTCTTTTATTGGTGTTTTTATCGGGATGTATTTTTTTAAACGGATTTCATCACGTACCTTTCAGTGGATTGTGCAGGCGATATTATTCATAATTGCAATAGTCACAATCATTAAAGCCGTTACGTGAGGCTCTTTCAAAATTGAAATAGCAGGAGAGAAATTATGACCCCGCGGCAGCGGTTTTCAGAAATAATGAATTTCAACACAGATATACGAACCATGAAGTGGGAATACGCCTATTGGGGTGCTACCATCAAACGGTGGTATCGGGAGGGGCTGCAGCAGAAAAACCTGCCTGTCGTGCCTGAGAAGATTACGACAATCGGAGCTTCCCTCTACTCGACGGCCTGGAACTACCGGTGGAAAGACGGTATTACAGAAAGTGCCGGAACGGATAAAATTAAGGACGGCATGGCGATCTGGGGGGACGGGACCTATTATCCCACCCAGGGATTTCCCTTGGAACGGGATGTGCATGACTACTTTTCGTTCGATCCTGAAGTGGTACGGATTGATATCGAGGATGTGTTCTGTCCCCGCTTCGAGCCGGAGGTCCTCGAGGAGGACCCTGAGTTCATTATATATCGGGACCTCGACGGGATTAGCCGGAAGTTTCTGCGTTCTAACTCCGTCATCCCTTCGGCCTGTGAATGGCCTATAACCGGCCGGAAAAGCTGGGAGCGAATCAAAGAGGAACGGCTCGACCTTGGCTTCATTCGGGAACGGCTCGGAGAGCATTGGGAAGAGCGCGCGACATCCTATCGGGAGAGCGGTAAAATCCTTTCACTCGGGGGTTATCCCTGCGGGCTTTTCGGGCTTCCGGCACACCTCTTAGGGTATGAGAATCTGTTTGTCTGGTACTACGATGATCCGGCCTTGGTCCACGATATCCTTTCGACCTTTACCGATGTGTGGCTTGCGTTGTGGGAAGAGGTCCTCTCTTGGATAGAAATCGATGTCGTCCACATTTTCGAAGATATCTCGAGCGGCACCGGTTCTATGGTTTCTCCCGCACTCATGAAGGAGTTCATGCTTCCCTATTACAAACGGATCACTTCCTTTTTAGAGGAGAAGGGGGTAGGGGTTGTCCTTCTCGATACCGACGGAGACTGCAGTGAGATCATACCAATTTTTCTCGAAGGGGGAATTACCGGACTGTATCCCATGGAGACAAGCACAGGCATGGACCTTCTCGAGATAAGAAAGAAGTATCCCCAACTGCAGATGATGGGCGGAGTGAGCAAACGTGAACTGGGCGGCTCGAATGAGAGGATTGACGCAGCGCTCGCTGCTGTTCCCGATCTGCTCGAGCAGGGAGGCTATATACCGTTTGTCGACCACTCTGTTCCCCCGGATGTTTCATGGGACAATTTCGTCTATTACAGAAAGAAACTCAATGAGATGATCGGCAGAGACTGAAGTTTTTGGATTCTATTTGTCAAATTCCCCGATCTATGCTACTTTCAACTATCCATAACACCTGTAGAAATTTTAAACCATGGAGCAGAACATGTATGAGACGATACCGCTTACTATAAACGAAGAGCAGCGGGATAAAAACGTACGACAGTGCGCTGAGCGGGGGGTCCTCCTCCCGACCTTTGGGCAGATGAAAGAGCCGTCTGCCGCTCCCGATGACATACAACAGGAACTGAAATCAATCGGGTTGTGGGATGTCCACCCTCGGAACTTGTTTCGTATTACCTGGGCGAATGCGCCTGCTGAAACCGGAGGGGGATACGGAGACGTCAACTACATGGTGCTCCCCCCGGAGCTCACCGGTGTGCGGGCGAAAATAATCGCCCTGGTGGGAAAGTGGTTTCCAACCGGGGCGCACAAGGTGGGGGCGACCTACGGCTGCCTTGCTCCGAGCCTTGTGACCGGACAGTTCGATTCCACCTCCATGAAGGCGGTGTGGCCTTCCACCGGCAATTACTGCCGGGGTGGGGCGTACGTGGCTTCGCTCTTGGCGTGCGATTCGATCGCCATCCTCCCCGAGGAGATGTCTAGCGAACGGTTCGAATGGCTTTCCCAGGTAGCAGGAGAGGTGATCGCCACCCCCGGATGCGAGAGCAACGTAAAAGAGATATTCGACAAGTGCTGGGAACTGAAGAAAACCCGGGATGATATCCTTATCTTCAATCAGTTCGACGAGTTCGGCAATCACCTCTGGCACTACGAGGTGACCGGGGACGCGCTCCAAAAGGTACTCGCCCGCGAGATGGGGCAGGGTGAGTATTACTCCGGGGTTGTACTCTCTTCCGGTTCGGCCGGTACCTTGGGTTGCGGGGACAAGATGAAAGAGCTCTATCCCGATTCAAAGATCGTAGTGAGCGAGGCCCTGCAGTGTCCAACCCTGCTTCGAAACGGGTTCGGCGGACATCGGATCGAAGGGATCGGAGACAAACACGTGCCCTGGATCCACAACGTAAAAAACAGCGATATGGTGATCGCCGTCGACGACGAGCACACAATTCGGATGATGCGGTTGTTCAACGAAGCCGCGGGCAGAGAGTACCTCGTCTCCCGGGGAGTCGACGAAAAACTCGCAGGGGAGTTGGACCGTCTGGGGATCTCATCGATCGGCAACTTGGTAACGGCAATCAAGTACGCGAAATACTGGGAGCTGACCGAGGACGATATTATCCTTACCGTGTTTACCGATTCGATGGAACTCTACGGTTCACGCATCAAGGAACTGCGTAAAGAGCGCGGCGAATATACACGGGAGAGTGCAGTGGCCGATTATGAATGCGTCCGACAGCTCGGCATTGACCATACTCTCGAACTCTCCTACTACGAAAAACAGCGTATACACAATCTCAAATATTACACCTGGATTGAGCAGCAGGACCGCAGCCTTGATGAACTCAATGCGCAATGGTACGATGCCCGCGGCTATTGGGGCAGCATCCATGAGATGGCCCCGAAAATCGATGAAAAAATCGAGGAGTTCAACCGGGACATCCTCGCAGCCCAGTAGACAACCTTAAACAATAGTGTTATCGGAGCTTTTGTATGCAGTTATCACAGTTTGGAAAAAAGTTTACCGCTCGGACCGGCATCCTGGAGCTGATGGATGATTTAGGTATGGCCATGGCCGGGGATGAACAGTTTTATATGCTCGGCGGCGGAAACCCCGCCCATATACCGGAAGTAAACCGGGTGTGGCGGAAACGAATGGAAGAGATACTTGCCAACAAGCAGGAATATGAGGAGATGCTTGCAAACTACGACAAACCTCAGGGAAAGACCCGCTTCTGCGAGGCGTTGGCCGAACTGTTCCGTCGCCAATTCGGTTGGCCGGTAACGGGTAAAAACATTGCCGTTACCAACGGAAGTCAGACATCGTCGTTTATCCTGCTCAATTTGTTTTCCGGACGCACGGAAAAAGGCGGCAGGCAGCGTGTCCTCTTCCCGCTCATGCCCGAGTATATCGGCTATGCGGACCAGACCGTTGATACCGGTTCCTTTACCTCGTTTCCATCAAATATCGATGTTATTGATGATTTCCACTACAAGTACCGGGTAAACTTCGATGATCTGATCGTAACAGAGGACATCGGGGTCATCTGTGTATCGAGACCGACTAATCCGACCGGTAATGTGCTCACCGATGAAGAGGTGACCAAGCTTGCCGATATTGCAGCATCCCGCGGGATCCCCCTGATTATCGACAACGCATACGGGATGCCGTTTCCCGATATTATTTTCGAAAAAGCAACGCCGTTCTGGAACGAACATGTTGTCTTGAGTATGAGTCTTTCAAAAATAGGGCTCCCTTCGACGAGGACCGGAATCGTCATCGCCCGCGAGGAGGTTATAAACGCCCTCTCTTCTACTAATGCAATCCTCAGTCTCTCCAATGTCTCCATGGGTCAGGTTATCACGCTGCCCCTTATTGAATCTGGGCAGATCCTCGATATCAGCAGGGAGCTGGTCCGGCCCTATTACGAGAAAAAGTCACATCAGGCGCAGCAGTGGATCAAGGAGTCGTTCGGCAGTCGTTTCGATTATCGGGTACATAAAAGCGAAGGCGCTATATTTTTGTGGGTCTGGTTTCGAGACATGCCTATCACTGCAAAAGCGCTCTACGAAAGGCTCAAAAAACGGAAGGTGATCGTCGTCCCCGGCAATTACTTCTTTTTCGGGTTAAACGAGCGGTGGGACCACCGGAACGAATGCATCCGCATCAATTACGGGCGCGAAGAGGCTGAAATAAAAGCTGCGCTCGAGATAATCGGTGATGAGGTCGCAGCACTGTAGGGTCGGCAGGATCTACTGCCTGTCTACTTCCCCGGTTCAACTCCGAGAAACGCGAGGGTTTTCTCTGCTTTCCCCGTCTCCTCTTCCATGGATGCAGCTTCCTGTAATAACGTAATTCCCCGGTCTCTATTACCTTTGAGAACATGCGCAATCCCCCGATTTGCATAGGTAATATAACGGTTTTCAAGCGGAAGGAGCTCTTCGGCCTCGAGATAGTGTTCGAGTGCGTTCTCGAGTTCTCCCTGAAGCAGGTTTGCATTACCGAGAGCAACAAGCCCTAACGGTGTCTGCTCTTTTTCGAGTGAGAGCCGGGCGAGCCGTTCCATTTCACTCCAAGCCGTCTCTCGATCAAGATCGGGATTATGTTCTATTGTATACACTTCCTTCGAAGCCAACACGTAATAGTCGTAGCTCGTCCCGCCGGTAGCGGAGATTTTATTCCAAATCAACGCTGCGATTTGATCACTAATCCCTTCTAAAGGGTCATCGTTTTCTACATTGTCCATGAGTGTGGCAAACAGAAGGGCGTCATAGCCGGTGTTCAGATCAGGTCTTGCTTCGATCGCTTCTCCGGCATAGTGGCGTGCTTTTTCGTTGTTACCGCGGATGATGTTTATCATCGCACCGGCCAAGAAAACTTGAATATCCTGGTCCGGCCGGTAATCGAGGGCTTTTCCCAGATAGGTCAGAGCTTGTTGCCATTGCTCAGAAGAGATATCGCTGAAGATGTCCTGCAGATTGTCGATAGTGATGTCTTCGCGTATAGAACTTGCCCCCATCTGGTAGTACCACTGCAGTAATGCCCAATAGCCGGCGTAGGTAAGGCAATACGTATAGTTCCCCGGGGCCAGCTCAATAGCGCGGGAGAGGTCGTTAAACCGTATGGTATCGCTCATATAGTCAAGATACTCTTCAACGATAGACTTCAGTTTTCTGTTCACGTCTGAAATTGGTTCTGTCGGTCCTTTACCAAGCTGATCGTACGCTTTTTGTAGAAAATGGGGGATAGCCCGTTCCATGCTGTAGTTCACCGTTACAAGAAATGATTTATAGAAGAGTTCAGGAGCTTCCGGATGTACCGGCTTGTAAAACTCTGCAATGCGTATAGCGAGCTCATAGTCACCCCGGTTCATTCGGTTTTCCATGGCCGCGATAACAGTTTCTGCTCGTGCTTCCCCGCTCTCGAGGATAGGCAGCGCTTTTTCATAGGCGGTATCGTACCGTTTCTGTTCTCCCGCGATGTTGACCGTTTGCAGATACCAGAGAAGGGCCGTTTCGTTTTGATAATCATCGAAAAGCTTGCGAAAGGACTCTACATATTTCTTTGCCGCTACCCTTGTTTCTTCTTCAAAACCCGCTTTAAAGCAAGTGGTAAGATAATCGATTACTGCCTTAGGGTCATCCGGCTCCGCTTCGACCTTCGTTTTGAGTCCGACACACTCCGCCCGGTACTCCGTTTCAGTTTTCCACTCTACCGAGGTAAAATCGACGTCGAGAGAATATTGGAGTGTGCCTAACTGTAAATATTCATGTGCGTTTTCCAGAGTAAGCTGAGCGGATAAAGGAGAAGCTGCACTACTGAAGAGAGCAAACGCCAAACAGGCAGCGAAAATACCGTATTTGTTGTTCATTTTTTCGGTCCTCCTCTTTTTTACAGTCCGATACTCAAAACGGGGAAGAAACTGATCGGGCAAATCGTGTGAGGGCCATCATGTTCTCCTCCGGAGTGTCTCTCGGTACTTCACAGCCGGCGCCGACGATGTAGTTCGGTTTTGCCTGGTCCCAGCAGGTCTCGATTTCCTTCATTACTGAGACCGGTGTGCCGTCCCTCAAGACCCGTACCGGGTCGATATTTCCGAGAAGCACCTGTTTCGGTCCTGCATCCCGGCGGGCCTTATCGAAAGGGGCGAGCGAGTCGATGTCGAGAATTTCCGCCCCGAGTCCGGTCATCCCTTCGACAATGTCGGTCGTATTGCCGCAGATGTGTATCCTCACCATTCCGCCTTTCTCGTGGATTGCATCCACATACCGTTTTTCGAACTCCCATACCACATCGTTGTACAACTGCGGTCCGATAAGAGATGCTGCAGCATCTCCTATACCGATGATGTCCGCTCCTGCTTCGAGCTGGGCCAGGGCAAACTCGATTTCCCGTTCGGTAATAAACTCAAAGAGGTTCCGGATAAAATCCGGATCGTCATAGAAATCCATCATGACACGGTTGATGCCCCGAATATCGGACGCTTCCGCACAAGGGCCCTCCACCCAGCCTTCTACCAGTTTCTCTTCACCAACCAATTCCTTGAGACGTTCGACAACGCGGATCCGGTTACTCATCCTTTTGCCGGCCGCGGGGGCAGGGGGATTAAGGGTTGCGAGAACAGATTTCTCTTTGAGAAGGGCGTTCTCTTCGTCTACCGCAGGCGGCTGGTCATCGTAAAATTTTATATTCGCCCCGAAGTCATGTGCCTCTACCCCGGGGTCCGATATCGCAGAGACGTAGTCGAGGTCGTAATGTTCGGCTATTGCCAGTTGACCCTGTGCGTGCAGTGTATAATCTGTTGCATACTTTCCGTAGGGGACTCCGATTTCGTCTGCGGCTATCATCATGGTAACCGGCATAAGGGGAAGGCTGTCTACAGGTTTACCTGCTAGCATGGCTTTAATTCGTTCTTTACCAGTCATCGCTTTTATTTGTCTCCGTTGAACTCATGGACGGCTTCGAACATTGCGGCCAGATTTTCGATCGGGGTTTTTGCCTGAACGTTATGAATTGTGTTGAACACATAGCCGCTGTCTTCGGAGAGAATGTCGAGCCTGGTAAGCACCTCTTTTCGGACCTCTTCCGGTTTTCCGAACGGAAGGGTCTTTTGGGTGTCGACACCACCGCCCCAGTAGGTGATCCGGTCACCAAACTGTTTTTTGAGCTCTTTTGCATCCATTCCGGCTGCCGAGAGCTGGACCGGATTGAGAATGTCGAACCCTGCTTCGAGAAATAACGGAACAAAATCGAAAACCGCTCCACAGCTGTGTTTGAATATTTTCCATTCGGTGTTCTCGTGGATCCACCCGGTCATTTTTTTGTAGTAGGGCATATACAGTTCTTTAAATGTTTCCGGAGAGCAGAACGTAGAGGACTGGGTCCCGAAGTCTGTACCGCAGATAAATGCCACGTCAATGTCGTTTCCCACGGCATTGTAGATCTTCTGAAAGTTTTCCACTGCATAATCGGTCTGCTTTGAAAAAACGGTGTGGAGATAATCCTGGCGGGTGACGGTCGACACATACCATTCAGTCACGTCGCGAATTCCTTTGGGATTCGACATAAACGGCGCCGGGACCAATGCAATATCACCGAGTCCTGCCCCGCCTAAAACTGCGACTACCGCCCGGCCGGTCGCTTTTGCCCGTGCTACTTCCCGCCTGTAATAGTTTAATTCCTTATCGCTTATGGGTCCGAACTCCTCGAGATTGTCCTCCGGGTCGAGCTTATCTTCATCGATCGGTTCCTGGCGGATGATCGCATCGAAGAACACCCCATTATTGGGCATTCGGGCACTCGGTTCAGCAGTGGTGTCACCTCCCGGATATATCAGTAAATCGCCGTTTTCATTCTTTTTAACGTTGAACTTTTCGGGGACGAGTACTTCCTGGCCCCACAACGTCGTAAACGGTTTCCAATTCTCATTTGGAAAACCGAAAAACGTGTTCAGTCCCGCAACCCCCTCGGTGTCGATACCGATCGCTTCGATCAAATCTTCTTCAAGCATACCGAGCATCTGAAACGGCTCATGGACTTTGACCGGCCGTTTTTCGAGGCCGTAATAATCACGCAGTTTTTCTACAATGCTGCAATGAATACCTGTTGTCGGAGACGAGCCGAAATCTACCGGTACTCTGTCCGACGGTTTATGCTGTAGTGCTTTCTGCACCAGTTCTCTGCCTTTACTCATAGATTACCCTCCATAGGTTGTATCAATTTTATGGTGCCAGAAAACGGGGGAAAAAACAAGTTAAGTGGAGTCTCGAACCACCAATTCAGGTTTTAGAATAACCGGCCCGTTATGTTTTTCTCCGTTTATAATGCTGAATAATCTTCTCGCCGTAGTTACCCCGACACGATAGGTGTTTGAGTCGATGGTTGTAAGCGGCGGGGAGACTACTTCGCAGATTTCAAGTCCGTCGTAACCGATTATCCCGATATCATTGGGAATTGTAAGACCGAGTTCATGAATGGCACGCATTCCCCCTGATGCCATATAATCATTTGCATAAAAAATAGCATCAGGATAGTCGGTGAGTCCGGGTAGAAACTGTTTTGTGATATGATACCCGCCGTTGATGGTAAAATCGGAGTGGATGATATACTCCGATATAATACGTTCATCATTTTGGGAGAGCACGTCCCGAAACCCCCGTAATCTGTTTACTGCATCGAAATGGTTTTCAGGGCCGTTTATCATTGCGAGTTTCCGATAACCTTTTGCGAGCAGATGTTCGGTTGCTTTGGCCCCACCCGTATAATTATCGATAATAACGGTGTTCTCCGGCTCTACGTTTACTACAGGATTACAGATAACGAACGGTTTTTCAGTTTCGATCAATTCGTTTAGAAATGAATAGTGATACAGATAGGTGGGGAAAATTATATAGCCGTCTACGGAACTGTTGTTTATCCGGTGGTTTAAATACTGCATGCTTTTGGGGTCTTCCCAATAGAATACGTGGTAGGTAAATGAATAATTGTACTCGTCGGTTACGTCGAGAATTCCCCTGAGAATTTCCCAAAAATAAGAAGTGGACTCGGTAAGAGATTTGTTTTGCCGGAGGTTGAGAATGAAGAGGGCAATAGTATTTGTTTTCCCGGATTTTAGACTTGCCGCGATGGAACTCCCTACATATCCGAGTTTCTCCGCCGCCTGTACGACCCGCTTGCGGGTCTCCTCTTTTACTACCGTTTTACCTGCAAGGGCTAACGAGGCGGTAGCTGGTGAGACGTTTGCCAATTTCGCAACATCCTCAAGTTTTACTTTAGCCATAAAAATCTACCATCATTATACGTTATCGATTGCTGCCTTGCAATCAAAAAATAAAACGATTTAGTAAAAAATCAAAATTTTATATAAAAAATTTTCTAAAATAATAAGTCTATATAATTTAATAATTTATTTTGGTAAAAAAAGTTGACAGATCAAAAAACTCATGATATTATATTTTAAATCGATTTAAAAGATTGCACTATGAATGGATTTCAACGGATACAAGCAGCTCTAAAAGGTGAATGGCCCGATACTACACCTGTCATGCTCCACAATTTTATGCCTGCAGCCAAAGAGGCAGGTTTTACACAGGAAGCGTTTCGAAACAGTCCTTCGAATATTGCGGAGAGCTTTATACGAGCAGTTGAAACGTATGGATATGACGGGGTGTATGTTGACATCGATACGGTCACCCTTGCAGGTGCGGTAGGGGTCCCGGTCGACTTTCCCAAAGATGATCCGGCACGTTCGCACGAACCGTTACTCCATGAGCTCGAAGAGGTAACAAAATTAAAAAAAATCGATGTGCAGTCGTATAAATACGCCCAGGTGTGGCTCGAAGCGGTACGGCTCCTTGTAGACCATTTCGGAGATGAGGTTTTTATTCGCGGCAATTGCGATCAGGCACCCTTTTCGCTTGCAAGTGCAATGAGGTCCCCCCAGAACTGGATGCTCGACCTCGTTGACCCGTACAAAGAAGAACTTGTCTTTCAGGTAATCGATTACTGTGAAGAGGTGGTCAGTGATTTTATCACGCTCATGGCGGAGACGGGGGTGCATATGCTCTCCAACGGAGACAGCCCTGCAGGCCCTTCGATGATCTCCCCTGCTATGTATAAGAAGTTTGCTTTGCCTTCGGAACGGAATATCGTAGCGCTGTCTCATTCTCTGGGGCTCCCGTACTGTCTCCACATCTGCGGAAACATCGACCCGATTTTAGAACTCGTCCCGAATACCGGAACGGATGCAATGGAACTCGACTACATGACGGATGTTAAAAAGGCACATGCCGTTTTTAAAGACCGCATTACCTTTTTCGGGAATATCGACCCGAGCGGTGTGCTGGCACTCGGAAACACTTCTTTCGTGGAGAAAAAAACAGAAGAGCTCTTAGCGGTCTATTCGGATACACCCTATTTTGTATTAAATGCCGGCTGTGCGATGCCGAAGGACACTCCGGGTGAAAATATAAAGGCAATGATCAATACAGCGAGAAAAGTCCGCCATGCTTAGGGTGACCCCCTGCGCATGACGAATTAATGTAAAAAATTTAACTACGAAGGGGGTGAGAAAAACAGAGATCAAGAGAAGGGACTGAGGGAAGGATCGAAATGCTTTTACATTCTTCAAAGGAGGCGTGTAAAAGTAGTAGACAATAACTAATAACTGTTTTAGGAGGGAATTTATGAAGAAAGTTCTTGTTATAGCACTTTCAGCACTGCTTTTTTTATCTATCGGTGTGCTTACCGTAAGTGCCGCCGGTGCTCAGGAAGAAACCGCGAAAGAAAAATTTAATTTTTACTGGATATCGCACGGCTCTGAGGGAGACCCCATTTGGATTTACGCGTTTAATGGAGCAAAGAAAG
>CAZQKT010000027.1:0-32904 GCA_964594055.1 uncultured Spirochaetales bacterium | reverse complement strand
TGTCCGTACAGCATAGAAGGAGTGCATTCCACCAGTTCTGAGACGACCTCGGGACGGGGATAAAAAGCTCCCGGATTAACTCTTCCCCGCACCTGTATATCGAGAGCACCGGCGCAGATAACTGAAAAAAAAGAGTAATCTTTACTGCCCGGACCGGCAGTCATTCGTTCGGCCACCTCGCGCTGAAGCAGGAATACCATTTTGCCCGGAATGCCGCCGTGTTTTATAAGATCAACAATCATTGCAGAACCTGAGCTGTAGGGAAGGTTTCCTACCAGTTTGTCCGGCAGGCCCTTTTGATCACGAATAGGCTGCCAGGTTTTTAAAAAATCCCCGTCGACAATCCGTACACCGGAAGACGGCCCGAACTGCTCATTTAACAGGCGGACCAGACCGTGATCGATTTCAAACAGAGTCAAGTCGGCAACCCGGTCTGCGAGCAAGATACTCATTGAACCGATTCCCGGCCCTATTTCCCAAACAGTATCGTCCGCCCCCGGATTGAGAACAGTGATTATTCTCTGTTTTATCTGCGGCGAGATAAGAAAATTTTGTCCCCACCTTTTTTTTAAAGAGAGGTTTCTATCCTCGAGTAGCTGCTGTATCTCTCTAATACTGTTGTAATTCATTAGCTCTAACGCCCCTCCTTTAAACGAACAGGCATACTAAATTTAGCAAGCAGAGCTCTTGCGGCTGCGGGAATCGCCCCGGGGAAAAGAGCTGAAAGAAGAAAAAGGGAACCTAACGCCGCTGCAGTTACTGCTACAGCGGTCCGCTCTTCTACGGTGAGAAGCTTTATGTGAGGGACCGCTGCACTCGCAGATGCAAGTGAAAAAATCATAGAATTGATACGCCCCATCAAAAATGCACACACCTGCAGCAGCACGCCGCCTGGAAGCAGTAACGCAACCATCCCTGTAATCATAAAAAGGGTAATCAACGGGGCCAGAACGAGGGAAGCACCGATTCCGACCGGGTACACTGCACCGAATTCCGTGGCAAGCAACGGTGTGACGGCAACCTGTGCCCCGAATGAAGCCGCCAAAGGGACTAGAATCGGCGAAGGAATAAAGCGGTCCAGCTTGTTTGAAACCTTCCCGCCTACAACAATAATTCCGGCGAGAGCAAGAAATGAAAGTTTAAAAGAGAGGGTGTGCAGGGATCCCGGATATGCCAAAGAGAGAATGATAAATGCGGTTATAAGGATGACGGGTCCATTAATCCGTTTGCCTTTTACAAGTCCGAAACCGATAAGAAAAAACATAACCGCGGCCCTCAGTAGAGACGGCTTCAAACCCACAATAAAAACATAATAGATCACCACGATAGTACCGAAAAGAAAAGCTCCTTTTTTCCCTAAAAGAGGAAGGAGGATGAGTGCTACCACACCGGTAATTATTCCTAAATGCATGCCGGAGAGAGCCAATAGATGCACAGCTCCGGATTTCTTAAAGAGTGCAACTTCTTGTTCTGATAAATCATCCCGTAACCCGAGAAGTAACGCTTGAAAAAGAGAAGCACTTTCGGCAGGGAGCCTTTCGATGCGCTCGAGGATTTGGTTTTGTATGATCCCGCGATATAAGAAAAAAGGGGGAGGAGGAGTTTCTACTGTGACCGTGTCGCGGGCCGACACGGTCCGACTAAAGGCGATCCAGCCGGGACCTTTGTCTTCTTTTACAATTACGGCAGGGGCAGAAATACCCGTACCCCATTGTCGTTTTACAGTGTCATCAGTAATAAGAGGGAGCACTCCCGAGGCGGAGGTTTTTGTCCCGTATTGGTCTGTAACGGAGGTCAATCGGAGGTTGTAGAGCACTGATCCTGAATCGAGCCTTTTTCCGTCTTCGGTGAGTTTTCCGGTCACGGATACAACTGTGTGCTTCGGTAACCCGGTGTAGAGTACGTTTCTCTGTTGCATCAGAGAGGAGATCCCGCTGAAGAGGACCCCGACACTCAAACAGAGCAATATCAATCCTGTTTTTCGCCCGGTAAATCGAGACCCTTTATTAGGGAAAGACGAGAGAACAATACCTACTGCTGCTGTCGGAAGGGAAAGCTTCAAAGCAAAAAGCAGTACCATTACCTGGAGTTCCCGGCTTATATACGCAACTATTCCAATAGGAAGAGCAATAGCTGCCGCAAAGATCCAATCACCACCGGTTTGCACCGCCCGTATGCCGTGCCGGTTCCGTATCTCAGCTTCGTTTGAGATTATTAAACGCCTCCTTAGCAGCCTTTCTCACTGTGGAGGAAAAATTGAGATACCGAGTGTAGAGCAGATTGTCTGCCGCTATCCTATCGCCCAATATCCCGAGATTTCTCACTACCGCCAAAACCACTTGTTCATCCACAGGCCGCTCATTTTCTTTATATTGGTTCAACAACCCTAGATACAGGTTTAAACGCGCTGCTGCTTCATGAGTTCCCATAGCCCCGAGACAGGCGATAGCTTCCAAAAAATTTGTTTTCGAGACAAGACCTCGATCGTACTCGACGACGATCTCATTAAAGTGCTGAATAACCGACGGTGTCGCTTTCGACCATTTCCGCTCAGTGAGAGCGTTCACTGCTAGATATCGCAGTTCTCTTATAATCTCTTTTTCTACGGCAACCGTACTTGTCGTTACTCCCACTTCGAGAGCCCTCTCCGCAATAGCCCCCTTCTCATCTTCAGAAAGTTCGGTGCTGTCGAGGGCCATACGGAGTGCGGCCAGTTTATCTTTTGCAGGATTTTTTTCTATGACCCTAATAAGCATTTCCTGAAAATCACCTTCCATAGTTTTCAGTGCTTCCCGGGCCTTATTGGTAATTTCTTCTGAATAGGTAAGAGTCATTGTAGTAAAAACAATAGGAAAAGAGGGTCCTGAGCCGATTTTTCCAAGGGTAGTGACACATTCACCGATAACCTGCAAATCCGGCTGTCTATTGGCCTGATAAAGAGAGTTCTGCCGCGAAAGCCAGGCGTTGATCTGTTCGAGAAGTCTCGCATCACCCCCCGCTATTTCACCTAACGAGTTAAGCACAGCTACTCTGACCGACGTACCGGTGTCTATTTCGAAAAGTTCCCAGATTCTATATCGTGCAGGTTCGTATTCAGAAATCCCGATAAGCTGTGTAGCCAAAACGGACAACTGACGAATCATAGGATCGGTAGCCAATAAATCCTGATTATCCAGTACAAAATCTATTGCTTTTTCGTAGAGCGGCCCCATCTCGGCATCCTCGACATCCTTCGCATCTTTTACTATCTGTATTTTGGTCTGCAGGCTTGCCCTGGCAAAATTGCGCAGGTAGGAACTCACAATGGGATCAACTTCCGAACTCTCCCCTTCTTGGGATATCAGGGGTGCGGGGGCGGCCATACTACATATAAACAGGATTACGATAAACGGCGTCTTCCTCATTCCCTTCTCCTCGATAGTAAAATCTACATCTCCACTTAACCATCATAATATGATTGAGAAAAAAATAAATCAAGGAAATATTGAGAAATATACCGCCGCACTCTACTGCAGTTTCTGCAGGGCCTCTTCGGCGAGCCGTATGACGGAATTATCCCAGAAATCGGTGGTGGTGATGATCATAAGCTCTTCAATTCCCACCGGAGAACCGGTATTACCGAGTGCAATAACTGCAGCCTTCGCGATTCTCAGTGAATCGGTTGCCCGAAACTCCCGTCTTTCAGTCAAATAGGCGAGAAAATCGGAGAGAATTCGTGCCGCCCGGTCGGAAGAAAATGAACCCAATGTGTTGAGCAGATTGAGCATCTCATCTTCGTCATAAATCCGGTCCGTGCGGTATCCCACAAGCATTTCCTCCATAAACTGCAGTACGGACTCGTCTTTTTCAGGAAGATTCCTGATAGCGGTAAGAGAGCGGATTCTCAGCTCTTTTGCCTGCATCCGTTCCGTCTTATTTTTGGGGTAATTCCGGATACTTTCTTTGAATGCAAGAGAAGCCACTGCTGCTTTTTGTGAGGCAGGTGCATTCGAATCGAGTCCAGCTTCGAGGGCTTGTGTTTTTATCTCAAAACTCGATTCATCGACGATGATTTCCGAAAGCTGATCGGTCGGGTCCTCTACTACCACAGTGAGGGCTTCTTTCGCTTTCTCTTTGACCATGCTTTCGCCGGAATACCACCCGGTTGAAGCAAAAAACAGCGGTTTATACCCTGCAGGATGTTTCATCCGCTCTAAGGCGAGAACGAGGGAATAAGCGATAATTTCGTTTTTTCTCTGGTTTTTAAGTTGATCGTAATTAAAGTTGCTGTTACGCAGCATCATCGCAAGCTCTTGGGCATACTCCCGTGCGCCCATTTTCCCGAGAGCGAGAATCGCTTCTCCTTTGAGAAACGGGTCTTCTGCCGACTGTACAACTTCCCATACATAACGGGATGTATCCGATGCCTTGAGCCTTCCTAACTCTTTGACGACCATTTTTGCAAGCTCCATAGCTTGCTCCCGCTCGGTTGTACTTTTCGGGTTTCTCAGATCATCAATTCTCTCGATAAGTGCTTTTTGGAGAACAGGAATCATATCCCGTGAGTGTTGTTCAACAATATTTATCAGAATCTGTTTCTTCTGGTTAAGAGTCGAGGCCCGGCTGTAGAGCCGGGACCAGACCGCAGAAACCTCATTCTGGGCAAAAAGAGGAGCGGCAATGATGAGGAACAGAAGGGGGATAAAAAGAAATTTGAATTTTGAGTTTTTCATAACGGTTTTTCCTCGATTAATTGTCGGCTGCTGCTACCGTTTCTCTCGTAATGTAGTCAAGAGAAACCCGCTCCCTGACAGCGCCGGAAGCATTCAAGTAGACAATTTCCGTCGGGGTATCTCCGTCGCCGTACGCATACACTACTTTTCTCTTGACAGACCCGTTAGCTCTATGAATGATCTCCGTTACAAGATTTCCATCGTTGTATGCATAGGTAATAAACCCCGCTAAATCACCCTCCGCATCGAACTCCGATTTTTTCACCCGATTACCGTTCGAATATTCGATCTCGAAATATACATCCAAATCTCCTGAAGGAGTATACGTCTCTATACGGGTATTGTTTCCGTCTTTCCATTTATACTCAGTATAAGAGAGCAGCGCCCCGTTTCCGCTGAAAATGCTCCACTGTATCTTTCGTCCTGCACTGGTGTACGCATAGGTTGATTTCGATTGGAGTTTCCCTTCGCTGTCGTAGAGATTGTCTTCTATGAGATTGCCGTCATTGTCATATTCATACACATGGTATTTCTCAAGCTCTCCGGCACCGTTAAAAGTAGACAACTTTGATAAAAATCCATCGTTGTATGCATATTCTTTTCGCTCCTGCAGCTGGTTTTCAGCATTAAAACGTTCGCTCGAGAGCCGCTTTATACCGTCATCCGCATAGGTGTATAGTATATATTCATCGAGCATCCCGTCGGCGAAGTAAAAATTTTCTCGTTTCAGCAGATAAACAGTCTCAATTTTCTCTTCCGGTTCTTCTTTTTCTCTTTCCGCTTCAGTCTTTTTCTCTACCGGCTCGGATTCTTCGGTCTTCTCGACCGGTCCTTTCGGTCTTTTTTCGGTAGTAGCACATCCGAAAAGTGCCAGCACAATAAAGAAAACACAGCACAATCTCACTATTCGCATCCGTAGTACTCTCCTTCAGTAATAAGTGGGGCAATTATATGTTAAGATATCTATGAATTTCAACCCCGGAAGCGATCGGGCCGGGCTGCTAAGAGAACATAGTTAAGGCTTGTTGTAAAAATAACCGATTTTTACAACAAGCACTATCGTCTTTTTTTTGCACCTTTCTGTTCTTCGGCGCGCTCACCAAAGAGGTCGTACACGTAAGAGAGAATTGTATTTTTTGTCGAGGGGCTCGGGGCGACAGCCTGCATGTGGAGAATCGATTGGTTTTTTTTCTGATTAAAATTGATTCCTTTCACAACTCCGCACATGACTACCGGAGACTTTAAAATGTGTGTCTGTATTTTGATTGGCAAACCGACCTTGGCTTTTCCACCAATGAGTATGGCCGCCCCATCTTCCGAGATATCCATCAACCTGCATCGTAATCCGCCGGTTTTTTCCTCGAGCTCATTGGAGGCTTCTATCGTTTTTAACGGGTAGAGATAAGCGGGCCGGTTTGTTGCCGCGCGGATCGAACCGCGCTTCTGACTACGGATGAGATTATCGGAATGGGTCAAATGAAGAATCGGATACTTTCGGTCATAATAATCCTCTAAGACCTTGGTTTCAAAGACATAACCGGCATCTTCAGCTCTCCAGAAGTAGACATTGATACGCTTCCCCCTCCAATTGAATCCGGGCGGTAGTTTTCCCCCTTTCGGATAGGAAATCGCCAAATACTTCCTCAGATTTTCTACCACACTGGCGTGGAACGTGTTTCCTCCGTTGAGAGAAATCTTCAATTTTTGATGGGGGGTGATTTTTCGGGTTGTTTTTATGCCCAATTTGTATTTAGGCAGGTTGAACTCCACCTGTTTTCTAAAATCGAACAACTTAGAGAGAAAAAGTACATTTTCAGGGTTCTTCTCTTTGCCTTTTGCTCTCAAATTGACGATGATTCCACGGATAGATCTGTCGAGGGTCTTAATAGACCAGAAGAGGGACAATGGATTTTCCAACCGGTTTTCAACCGCAACTTTCCGGAGGAGATTGACTTCTTTGAAGGAAAATCCTGATTCCCTTCCCCGGACATAGAACTTGAGCCAGGGAAAACTACCACCACCGAGTCTTCGCAACACGAGAATGGAGAGAACAAGTAGTCCTGCAATAACCGTGAGGATAATGATCCACATATATTAGATTATCGTCATCCTTTATAGAAACATCAAGATTTTGATTGTAAAAAAAATCATGCTGCACTGGCCCAGTATAGTGATAATACAGTATACTCCGGATAGAAATAATGTGCAAACTCTGTTGTTCTCGCCAACATAGAACACCCGGCTATCTCATCGAACCATTGCTCTTTTTCGCCGCTTTTTTTCTTCCCGGTTATATCTCCCAGGGCCGCCCGATCAGTCCCGATTTGTTCAACAGCATCAATTTTAATCTGGTATACATTTCGAGCAGTATCCCTCAGATACTGCTGCTGTTCTACGTTATGCTGGTTGGGTTTCTCCCCGAAATCGAGAAACTGTCGTCAACGAGAGGTGGTGTATTAGAGGGTACTCATGGAGAGAAAAAAAATGATAACCGTACGATGCAAGAACCGATTCACTCCTCTCAGGTCTTTAAACGGGCAGATGCAAAACTGTCGTTTTATGATATACAAGCTTTCAAAGTGGGAGATATTCCCAGTTCTATTGTTGCGGCAGCGGGGATTTATCTGTTAGTACTGTTCATCTCGCTTATAAGTACGCAGTTTTCAGGCGAGTATAGTGAAGCTTTGAAGAACCCGGTTACATGGAAAATAGAAAACCCGTTGATGCTGCCTCTGGTCTTTCTCACCTGTATTGTTACCGGATATCGGGAAGAAATTTTTTTCCGGGCCTATTTTATTCGGAGGTTCGAAATATCGGGCTTTTATCCCGCTGTTGGAGTAGCTGTTACAACGGTGTTGTTCAGTGTGGGGCATCTCTACCAGGGATTTGCGGGGTTAGTAGGAACATTGCTCATCGGCCTCTATTTTGGTTTCCTCTTTCTCAGATTTAGAAACATCCATATGATTGCAATCGCCCATGCGATTTTTAATTTTCTCAACCTTCTTTTTGCCTCACTGTAGCCGGATGAGACATTTTTTTCTTGCTGAAGTCGCGCTTCTTTGTTATGTTACAAAAATAAGGAGTTTTATATATGAAAAATATAGTATATATAGCCGGTGTTTTTTTATTGCTCGTCTCGCCCGTGTGGAGTAGTGGAAATAAAGAGGAGCGGACCGCCTCACCGCGAAATACCACGGCACAAGCCGACACGGCCCAGGCCGACACAGCGCAAGCCGAAGGTCAGACCGCCCAAACCGAAGACGGACCAGATACTGTCCCGATGGGTCCAATTCAGGAACAGCTGTATAAAATTGGGTTTGAAATCCCTCAGGAGCCGTTCGAAGCTCCCAATTTCACCCTTTCGACGCTGAAAGGGGAGGAAATCTCTCTTTCCGACTATAAAGGGAAGATCATATTCCTTAACTTTTGGGCGACCTGGTGTCCGCCCTGCCGTAAAGAAATGCCCTCAATGCAGACGCTCCATGAACAGATGCAGGGAAACCCGTTCGCCATGATAGCAGTCAATCTACAGGAAGAAAAACCGACTGTGGAACAATTTATTACGGATAAGGGATACACGTTTCCTGTTCTCCTCGATTCTACCGGAGAGGTTGGCGGAGCGATGTACGGGGTACAAAGTATTCCTACAACCTATATCATCGGTAAAGATGGAGAAATTCTCGCACGGTTAGTGGGGACGAGAGAATGGGACACAACCGAAATCAAAAACATTTTCAATGAACTGCTGTAAAGGGGAAGAAAGGTGAGAGTGTGGACAGCTTTTCTGTTAGTTCTGACTGCACTGATTTTCCCTCTCACCGCGCAGGAACCACTGCAGGAAGGACCGGAGAAACCCGGCCGGGGTTTTGACCCGGGAAAGACGAGCGGATCGAATGAGGAGCCTCCCCGCATCTCGCTTTCCGCCCGCGTTGTCCCCTCTTCTGTTTCACCGGGAGAGAACGGCACAATAGAAATAACATACTCCATTCCTGACGGAACCTATCTTGCCAAGCAGGAACAGT
The DNA here is from genome assembly GCA_964594055.1 of uncultured Spirochaetales bacterium. Taxonomy (GTDB): domain Bacteria; phylum Spirochaetota; class Spirochaetia; order SPDA01; family CAZJBZ01; genus CAZKZZ01. The sequence continues at coordinate 24,170 of CAZQKT010000027.1, read as the reverse complement.
TTTTCTTTTTCACCGTTGATACTGCCGGCCGGCTCGAGACCGGCCCCCTCCTCTATCCGCCCGGAAAAGAAAAAGACGGGCTTATCATCTATACGGATACAGTGACCATAAAGCGTGATTTTTTTCTAAGCGCAGACGCTCCGATTGGCGAAACAAAGCTCAGTATAACCGCCGGGTACCAATTCTGTGATGAAAACGGGGTCTGCTTCATCCCCGAGCAGGAAGAACTCCATGCAGCACTCGCTGTATCCGAGACGCCTGCAGGGACCGGAACAGCTGCCGGGGAGTCCGCACGAACTTCTGCTGCGGGTCTCGGACTCGCCGCTGTTCTTCGGTACCTCCTCATGGCGCTCGTGGGGGGAATTCTTCTCAACATTATGCCGTGTGTACTCCCTCTATTAAGCGTTAAAGCTCTCAATTTAGTAAATCAAAGCAATCAGGACCGCAGAAAAATCCTCATAAACTCCTTCGCCTACACGGGAGGGATACTCGCCTCGTTTCTTATCATTGCAGGGATTGTCGTCGCCCTCAAGCTCTCCGGAGAACTGATCGGCTGGGGGTTCCAATTTCAAAATCCGGGATTCGTCATCGTTTTGATTTCGGTGATTTTTGTTTTCGCCCTTTCTATGTTCGACGTATTCATAATTACTGCACCGGGAATGAATATTGCCGCTAAAGCATCGAGCCGATCCGGTTATCTCGGCTCCTTTTTCACAGGCATATTTGCAGTCTTAGTGGCAACTCCCTGTACCGCCCCCTTTTTGGGTGCGGCGTTAGGATTTGCCTTTACCCAACCGCCGGGCATTATCTTTTTGATTCTCATAGTTGTCGGCATCGGACTGGCCTTCCCCTTTATTCTCTTAGGGATTTGGCCCGCATTTATCCAAAAGCTTCCCAAACCGGGGAACTGGATGAACGTATTCAAAGAGATAATGGGATTTCTACTCATCGCAACGGTACTCTATATGCTCAATACCTTGTACCATCAGATCGGTGGCGCAAATCTTCTGCGGGTAATCATCTTTTTAGGTGTATTGAGTTTTGCAAGCCGGCTATACGGCCGTTTCGGGAAACCGGGGTCTACAAAACTGAGCCAATGGATTTCACTTGCAGCAGCTGCGGCAATTGTCGTCGTTTTCGCCTTTTTCATTCTCGATTTCAGCTACGCTCCCGGAGCAGCACAGCAGGGAGGAGTAGCTTCTGCGGAGAATCCTGCAGACGGGACATCCGGGAATCAACTTGCAGAAAGTTCGGATCTCGAGACGGAGGGTATGTGGCAGCATTTTTCCCCGGACGTTGTTGAAAAGCTTCGGGGAGAAAACGTACCGGTATTTATTAGCTTTACAGCCGAGTGGTGTACCACCTGCAAGGTCAACGAAGCTACAGTACTTTCCACCGGTACAATAAAAAACGCATTCGAGAAATATGGAATTGTCCCGCTTAAAGGGGACTACACTTCCCGCAACGAGGAAATCGGTCGTTGGATTGAACGGTTTGGAAAAGCAGGAGTGCCGGTAAACGCCCTTTTTGTCCCGGGCAGGGATGAGGCGATTGTGTTCCCGGAAATTTTGACGAAAAAAATGCTCTTAGATACATTTGAAGAATATTTATAATCTTTATAACATCTCGTTGCACTAAATACCAATACCCATTACAATTATTCTATACGTTCATTGATTATTGTGTGAGGAGGATAATTATCGTGGATACTATTGAACGGCTGCTGCCGCACCGGGAACCTTTCCTTTTTGTGGACCGGATCGAAAAAGCGGATGAGAACGAGATAATCGGATACCGTACTTTCACCGATAAGGAGTTTTTTTTTAAAGGCCACTTTCCTCAATATCCGGTTGTCCCCGGTGTCATCCTTACTGAGACGATGGCGCAATGCGGCGGAGCGGGGATTAAATCTTTGGGGACCGTAGGAGAAGATAACCTCTTCTTTCTCGCTACCATAGAAAAGGCCAAGTTTCGACGTCAGGTAAGACCGAATGAAGAGGTACGACTTGAAATAAAGAACCTGAGAATCACCAACCGGATGATCAAGCAGAGCGGAAAAGCGTACGTGGGCGATGAACTTGCCGCTGAAGCTGAATGGCTTTGTCTTGTAGGGGAGGCGCCCGTATAAATGAAAAAAAGTACTAGCGAACATACGTTGATTTTTCTACTATAAAATCTGATTACATGGAGGTGATACATGCCGGTACATGAGGATACTATTCCAAAACGGATACGACTAGTTGCACAGAACCATCCTGAGGTTTCCGCCCTTTTGAGCAAAGACAGCGAAGGAGTTTTTCGGCCTATCACATACAGGGAGCTTTATGAAAAAGTAAAAACGCTAGGGACTGCTCTTCATAACCTCGGTGTAAAAAGGGACGACCATGTTGGTATTATTTCACACAATAGAGCCGAATGGATGATAACAGACCTGGCCGTTCTCGGGCTGGGAGCAGCCGATGTTCCCCGCGGCTCAGACTCTACCCAAAATGAGGTGGGATATATCCTTAACCACAGCGATTGTGCGGTAGTCTTTGCTGAAAACAAGGAACAGGTAGTGAAAATCCTCACCTACAAAAAGGACGAGGGGAAAATAAAAACAATCATCGTTTTTGATGATGATTGTTCGAAATCGGACAAAACAAAGTACGCATCTCAAGCAGAAATCATCCCGCTTGAGGAGCTGTTCAAGAGAGGGGAAAAAGAAATTGAAAAAGCGGCGGACTTTTTTGATGCAGAGGTAGACAAGGGTACCGGGGACGATCTATCCACCATTATTTATACTTCCGGAACAACCGGAGAGCCTAAAGGAGTTATGCTTACTCACCGAAATTATACGTTTCAAATCGAACGGGTTTACGAACACGTTCATATTAAAACAGGACATACATTTATAACGGTCCTTCCTATTTGGCACTCCTTCGAACGGGCAGTCGAGTATGTTGTATTGAACATTGGGGCATCCATTGGATATTCCAAACCGGTTGGGAAAATTATGCTTGACGATATGCTGAAACTACGCCCCCACTGGATGGCCTCCGTACCCCGAATTTGGGAGGGCGTCCGGAGTGCGGTGTACCGGAATGTCAATAATGAGGGCGGCATAAAGAAAGTCCTTTTTTATTTTTTTGTGGGTATCGGACAAACACACGCCACGCTCGACACCCTCGCGCGGGGGCTTTATCCGCAATTTTCTCGCAGAAATCGCGTAATCGATTTGATAATCGTAATTATTCCCCTTATACTGCTCACCCCTTTCAAACTACTGGGGAATGTTCTTGTATTCAAGAAGCTTAATACGAAGCTCGGCGGAAGGTTTATTGCAGGCATATCGGGCGGAGGCGCACTTCCTTCTTATGTCGATAAGTTCTTCCTGGCCGCTAACATTCTCCTTCTCGAGGGATATGGTCTTACAGAAACGGCACCTATTTTGGCGGTGCGAAAACAGCATTCCCCGGTCCCGAATACGGTAGGCCCCCTCCTCAGAGACATCGACCATCGAGTATTGGACAGCGAGATGAATCCTGTGCCGCCGGGGAAAAAGGGGGTGCTCTACGTAAAGAGCGAACAAATTATGAAAGGGTACTACAAAAAACCGGAGGCAACAGCTGAAGTACTGCACGACGGGTGGCTCAACACCGGAGACATTGCACTGTTCACCCATACCGGAGATTTTAAAATAATAGGCAGAGAAAAAGATACAATCGTGCTTATGGGCGGGGAAAATATTGAACCCGTTCCCATAGAAGATAAGCTTGTTCAATCAACTTTTATCGATCAGATTATGGTGGTGGGACAGGACCAGAAATATTTAGGCGCACTTATTGTCCCTAACATGGAACAACTTGAAGCAAGTGCGGAGGGGATGGGAATCCAATATGTTGACAATGCGGAACTACTTATAAATCCCGAAATCCAGAACAGCATCAACAATGAAATCCAATCGCGGGTAAATCAAAAAAATGGATTCAAGAGTTTCGAACGGATCTTTCGGTTTGCCCTCATTGAGGAGCCTTTCGAGATCGGCAGGGAACTTACTCAGACTATGAAAATAAAGAGAAATGTAGTAGCAGATTTGTATAAAAAACAGATCAGCCGGCTATTCGAGTAGCAGATATGGATGAAAAATTAAAGAGTCTACTAAAAAGTCATTAAAGCTTTAAAAACAGGATAATAAAAACAAAAATGACGAAGGCGAGACCGAGACCGACAATCCAGTAGAGCCATACGGGAGCACCCCCGTTATCGCTTTTACCGATTGTAAACATGTCCGTTACATCCCGGACATTGCTCTCCCGCTCTTTGGATGTACTCATATAGCCGCACTGGGGGCAGCCATTGTGAAACCGTTCGGGTAGACTGGTGTAGCCGCACTGAGGGCATTTCACCGCATCAAAAAACTTCCCGCAGTGTGGGCACGATTTTGCCTGCAGCGGAACAGGATTGCCGCAATGTTCACAAAAAAAGAGATTATTTTTCATGATTTCTAAAAACTAGGCGGAATCGGGATACCTGTCAAGATATTGTTTCTGTCCCTCTACAGTTTTTCCACTCCGAGAATAGTAAGATCATCATACTGCTCATCTTCTTTGAGATGTGAAAAATAAATATACTCACTCTCTTCTGCAGATTCGACCGGATATGTAAAATACCGGTCATACTGGAGAAAGTGTGTCCGGAGGAAATCATCTATGACCCGGTCTACCTGCACTCTGTCTTCATCTGTTGCTTCCGGGTCCGGATAGATTCGAAATATTTTTTCAACTGCGACCATAGCAAGAACCGCCTGTTCGACAGTGTCCTCACATGTGCTAAAATCGAACTCCAAATCTTCATCTCCGAGCGGATTGTGATATTTTTCCAGCTTAAACCGTTGTTTATTGAATACCGCGTTTATCACAGCGTATATGCGGGGAATTCCGAGCTCTTCGAACTGACTCCCTTTGTTGTGGTTTCCGTGCGCTTCACCTTCCTCGAGACCCGGCTCCTGACAAGTGGTGAGATTGAATGACGAATCTCGGAATTTCCGCTGCGCCTCCTCGATGCCGTCGGTAAACAGGAACATCGTGTCCCCTACGCTGAGTTGGTGGGAGACCTGTTGGAAACCGGACTGCATTTCGACGAGCATCGAGGGAAAAACACCGGTGGCCGGGGTTTCCGGCAGCATCTTCTCTCCCATTGAACGGGTGTTGCTGTCATAAATATGAACGATATTATCCCCGGCATTGCAGAAATAACAGGCGCCTGTTTCTATATTAAGAACAATTACAGTCAGGGCCGCAAACCGTCCTTTGAATCCCCGCTCTTCAATAAGGTCGTTCATGTTGTAGAGCAGTTTGCTCAGATTGATGCCTTCACTATGTAGAGACCAATTTTTAAAATAATTAAGAAATATGGTAGCAACTTCTACCATAATTAAAGAAGCCGGCACCCCTTTTCCTGCAACATCGCATTTGATAATTGCATAGTGTTTATCATCGAGTTTTCTATAATCAAAATAGTCTCCCGATACACCCTTGGCCCCTTCGTAGTAACCGAAAAACGATACCTTATCGGTTTTCTCTTTACCGGTTGTCAGCTTCTTCCCGCTGCTGTCCGTTATAAGGGGGATGAACATCTTCTGTACTTCTTTACCAACGATGAGATCTTTGTTTGCCATGGCAGCTTTTACCAAGCCCTGCGTCATCTGATTGACTGTGTCAGCCAGTGTGGAAATCTCATCTTTACCACGGACGGCAATCTGATGACCCTTGAGCTGCTCTTTATCTTCGGTATCCCGAATCTTTTCTACTCCCTGTACCAATCGGGTTATGGGGATGATCATAATCGAAGCAAGGAGGAGAGCACCGATAACGCCTACCCCGCTTGCAATAGCAGCAATGATCAAGGTCGTAATGATGAGGTCTTCCCGAGAATTATTTATCTCGGTAAGAATTCTTTCGATAGAAACCCCTACCCGGACCAATCCCCGGTAATACACCTGTTCACCGCGGCTTGCATACACCACCGGTTTGTAAAAAATATACCGTGTCTGCTCTTCGCTTAACGTAGCAGCCCCGAACGTCGGAACACTTGAGGTGATATCCCCGATCTCTAAGAGCCGCTCATTTAGCCGATTCTCAAGCTCCGTTATCTGCTGCTGGTACTGCTCGAGGAGCCTGGCGGATTCTTCATCATCCCGCATAGCCAGTTCAACAGCTTGATCTCCTAAGCGGTCCAGTTCTTCTGCAATCTGAGACAGTTCTTCCCTCGCCTCCCGATTGATCCGTTCGGCGAGCTTGTCTGCTTCACCCAAGACCGGGTCGTCGATACGGGAACGGCCTAAAGTCAGTCGCTCTCCTTCGATTTTTGATTGAATATTCGGATCATCTGTGGCCCAGATATAGTCAAAATGGTCAGGGTCCACCTCCCCTTCTCCGGTGATAGTAGCGTAGAGGGCATCATCCATGGCGGTACGCTGGGAAATGACGGCATCCAAGGCCAGGATATCTTTCCGAGGAAGGTTCTCCCGGGCCCCCGCCGTGAGGCTTTCCAGGAGCACCTCGGTCTGCTGCCGCAGCCCTTCTGCAAGGCTCTGCCTCTGAGTTTGAATCATAAAATTACCAAGATAGAGGGAAACACCGAGTACGATCGAAATGATTATCGTGGTAATGAAAAGGGTAAATTTAAAACGCAATCCTATTCCGCGTTTTTCCATAGCATATAACCTCTCTTTCTTTTTTCTCGCCGGCATTTCCCGTTCAAAAAAAAGCGTACGGACTTCATACTGCAGTTTTCGACCTTCTTTGACCAGCTGGACAACCTTAACCGACGAAAAAAGTATGACCATGGTGAGGAACATCAGAATAAGGAGGAGTACGAGATTATTGGCCGACAACGAAAATGTGTACTCTTTGAGCCGCTGCCACCCGTATCCCAGCCGCGTACGGTAATCACCGAATTTAACAGCGCCGGTCGCTTCGAAATCCAATAGAGGACCGGTAAAATAGGCCCCCCGGCTCGGATGGACCACACCGACACGATACACGCCTTCGTCAATGTCCTCGATTTCAGGGCCAACGATAAGCCGGTCGTTTACAACAGAATAAACATCGAGCCTACGGGGAAACGTGTAATCATAAGGAGGTTCTCCGTCACGGTCTAAAATGACGGTTTCGACGGCACCTCCCACTGAAAACCCTCTTCCCCGAATCTGCATGCTGATTCTTCCAAGCTCATCCTGAGGAGCAGAGACATCTGTTATGTAGGTAACCGGGATATACTTGTTCATCTTAAAGAAAATTGTTTCGGTAGGACCTACATTTCCCACGGAATCGATAGCCCGAACGGTCATTGCCCAATACCCGTTGTCCCGGTTTACGAATGAAACAACGGGGGCCCTGGTAAGAACACCCCCGGACGGAGCCCGAAGGCTCACGTTCATCGTATCGTAGCGGCCTTGAAGGGGACCGAGATACTGGAGGGAGTAACTGTAGCCGGCGATATTCTGTTCATCTTCCGGTGCATCCCAGCGGATGGTGAACGTATTAGAGGAGAGAAATCCTCGATCATCCTTCTCCGGCGGAAAGAAAGTCACCCGCCCCGGTGGAGTTGTGTCCCGAAACACCGAAACGGTCGACGGCTGGGACCAGTTCCCCGCATAGTCCTGCGCCCGTAGGTGGAAATACCACTCGCCGTCTTCTTCGGCAGTAAAAACGGCCTCCCGCTGATTACGAAAAGCCATTAATTGGGGCTCAGGGACTTCATCCCGAGACCGGGACCAGGCGTAACTAAACCCGGCGATACCGGAGCTGTCCTCCGGCAGAGTCCACCGCACTGAAAACCGGTCCTGGCTTGCCCTTTCTCCGGCTGTGAAGTTTTGAGGCAGCGGAGTCGGGCGATTTACCGTCTCATCCGGCTTCAAATAGATAAGACGAGAACTTGTTCCGCGTCTGTTCTCCCAAGTGATATATAGTTCATCTTCCCGAACGATAGGACGGGGGAACATGGAGATGCCGTCCATCCTGCTGCTCAAATCAGTTTCATCCCAAAAGGCCCCGGACTTGTCGGCAAGGATAACATGTTCGTCTCCTACACGGTCATCAAACCAGAGCAGATACACCTCATCTGCGAGCACGAGAATCTGAGGATAATTGCAATTCCACCCCCCCCTCGTGACCCGTTCCGGTTCTCCTAAAATAGTGCCGGTTCTGTCCAGCTCAGCGTAGTACACTTGCGGGTTCTCCCGCCCGTAACTGCGCTCCCAGGCAACGGCAAGCCTGTTGCCGACTCGAGCGATATAAGGACGTTGATTATTGAACAACAGTGGATCGTTTTCACTGTCCGGAAGGGACTCTTCAAAACCGGAAATCCATTTGGATTCCGACCAGCTCCGCCCGCCATCCTCACTTATTTTAAGGTAGGTTTGATAGCTTGCCCCCTCTTCAGTTTCCAATATTTGGAAAGCAACATACTCATTTCCAAAAGCGGAGGTGTGATGGGGAAGAAAGTTCAGCGTTCTCCCCGTTTCAGGTACCAGTGGTTCGAGTTCGCTCCAGGTCCTTCCGTCGGCAGATCGAGTGTAAAAAATGGAAAGTGCGTCAGCCCCTTCCTCGGTTACCCACTCTTTCGTGGCAAACAATAAAAAGCCGCCGTCGGATTTTTTAAAAATCCGTGGTGTCACGAGCGTTACATCAGCAGAGATCGTGGCGATGCGGGAAAAGCTTTCGCCGCTGTCAGATGACGATAAAACAGTAACCGTTCGATCATTTGAAGAAACAGCGAGCAGTATCCTTCCGTCGGCATCTACAGCCATGGAGAAGATCGGGGCCTCTTTTCCGGTATAAGTGTAGAGCCCTGCGAAGCTGCTGTTCTCCCGCCACGGGCCCTCTTCCGTTTTTGTAAAAATAGAGAGTGTAATTTCTCCGGTCTCTCCGTTGGTTTGTTCAAACTCCTGCCACGCAACAGCCGTCAAACCGCCGCCGGTCTTCGCACTGGGAAAGCGGGCCCCGGAAGGGACCAGTACTTCGGGATCTTCCCAGTACAGCTCCTGAGCGCTTGTCCTGCTCCCGAGGATGAATAAGAGGAAACTAAAGCACAGCAGCAGAGTAGATCGGGTCGAACAGGAGTTCAGATTTTTGATTCTATCCTCCTTTTCAATTCCAGTAAGGGAGGATACTGACTACTCACTTTGTCTTTCATCAAACTATTTACAATACGCAATGCTTCGTAGTAGCTTCCTTCAAGGTATTTTTCTTCGGCCATTTTATACTGCTGCTGTGCCGTACTGGCGAGGACTGTCGTTGTTCTGCCTCCCAATTCCGCCTCGATACGGTCCAACAGATTGGTCACTTTCTGACTGTCCGGTGTTAGTTTTATCGCCTGATTGAGGTATTCTAAGGCTATGGGATACTGGCTGCGCACATTGCTCTGCACAATTGCGAAAGCCCGTTCATACAGTTCGTTTGATTCCCGTATCTTTGCCGGGTCGGGAGGAGGAATGCGAATACCGAGTCTAATTTCAGCATCATAAATAGCGGAAGCAAGTCCGGGAAAATCAGGATTGATCGCTTCTAAGTCTTGAAGTTCGATATACGCTTCCTGCGGGTTTGTCTGCAGTTTGTTTCTCGCTTCGTTAAACTTTTGTCTAAAGAGGTTTTCAAAATTTTCGAGGTTCCGAAATTTCTCGATTTGCAAAGCAAGCACGCTTGCTTCCCGGTTAAGGGGAAACGGGATTTTTACGTAGAGAATTTTCTTTTCCGCCTGTTCAAAATATTCTGCTGCGGCCTCTTCGCGTCCCTGCTCAACCAGCTCTCTCCCTTTATTAAAGTCTTCTTTAGCGAGATTAATAAGCCTACTCATCTCCGGATAGAGCGGATCGGTTTCATCGATTACCCGTCCGGATTTTACATTCAAAGCAATCCGTACTATCCCCAACCAATACGTGATTTCAGGTTTGTTCTCTACATGTGTTACTTTCCACCTGCTCTGTGCCCTTTGGAACACCCGCTCCGCCTGTGCATAGTTCTCTTGTGCGTAGTGCGCTTTCCCCTGTTCGATCAACTCGCGGACCTCCGCAACAATAAGGTTATTCTCGGCCGTATTGATTTCATCACCTAAATCCGCAATAAGAGCATCCCGCTCTTCTTTGAGTTGAGGATCTTCCTGCACTTCCAAAGCTCTGTCAAACCGGTCCCCGGCAATCCTGAGTTGGTCTCTTGCCCGGTCGAACTCATTGGCGGCCAAGGCTTCTTCAGCTTGATCGATTCTGAAAAAAGCTTCGCTTTTATACTTCTCGGCCAATCGGACCTGCTCGTCAGCCCTGGCAATATAACGGGCAGATTCATTGATCTGAGAATCGATACGTGAAACCAGCTCCTCCCCGTCGGCAATCTGTTCCCTTACCGCACTATCTTCTACGACATAATTTTTTTCGCCCTCCAGATTCGCAACTACCGTGCGCACCTCGGCTTTGAGTGTCTGTAATCCTTCCCGAACATCCTCGAGAATGGTTTTACTTCCCGCAGGGTCTTTAGCCAGAACCGTTGTGGCACCTTCATCTTCTCCGATCGTTTTTTCATACCCCGTAAGAAGGGCCGCTCCCTCTTCTATTCTGCTGCTCAGAGACCGGTACTCCTCTGCAAGCGGCCTATAATTGATCTCGGCCGTACGAACAACTGCTTCAACTTCAGCTGCAACGAGCCGAGCATCGAACTGCTCCAGAGCAGCTACGGTCTCCGAAGCGGTCTCTAAAGCTTCTTCGCCGCCGAGATCGTTTTCAGTTATCGATCGATAGTAGGTTACCCTGTTGTTCCATTCCGACTGATACTCGGAGACAGTTTCTGATAGATTTATTATCGCTTCTCTCTCGGCGTTAAGCTCTTCTCCCTGTTCCGATACAGGGATTCTCGTACGTATCGATACAAGTTCCTCCACCAGCGGTATGGCCCCCACGTACGTTCTGCTTCCGGCTGCCCCTGCCTCTGCACCGTTTATCAGTGCGAGCTTCTCGATAACTACGTTTTGTATTTCATCCGGAAGCGCATAACCGGCCTCGAGATACACTCTCGACCCCCGGAGAGGCAGCAATTCAATAGCTTCTAAAGCGTAGCTCCGTGAACGGGTGAAAAAATCAGTAGCTTGTTCGAAATTTCTGTTTGCATACTGCTCTTTTCCCTGTTCAAATGCGGTACGGAAACCGTCTAGCATGTCCGTTTCTACTTCCGTCAAGCTGTTTTCCCACACAATGTCCATCGCGCCGATGATCCCTTCTCTGCCCTCCACATCCGCTCTTCCGCGAATAAGGAGTTTGAGAAACGTCAGATGAAACTCTTCTTCTCCGGAAGACTCTAGTATTTGATTATTCCGGTTCTCGAGGTAATGTGCCGCCTGTGCAGCATTTCTAATTGAATCGGAAGTCTGCAGGAGCAAAGCAGTAAGCTCATCGTTTACTCTTTGCAGCCGATCGATATTTTCCTCTTCGAATGCCTCCGACTCCTGTTCGAGCAGAGAACTGTACCTTTGTTTCTCACCGATAAAGGTCTCCGTTTCCTCGAGCAGCTCGGATTTGGTCTCGGCGATCTTATCTGTTACGATAGTACCGTAATTCCGGCGTTCATACTCTTCGATATACAGATCAAATCCGGACTGATAGGTTGCAACCGCTTCCCAATAGTTGCCTGCATCAATCTGTGATCGGGCTTCCTCCATGATTCTGTTAAACCTGTTATTATTAGCAACAAAAATTGCAGTTTTCTTTGCCCTCTCAAACGCTTCCGCGGTTTGCTTATTAGGAGATTTGTCCATCTCTTCGAGTTCTTTGAATATTTTATACGCCTCTTCGAGATTTAGATCTTCACTGTTGTAGAGTGCGATCAACTCCTGATATTTTTCATTGTACGCTGTTCGTGCTTTTCTTATTTGATTCAGAAGTTTCTGGGCTTCGTCGAATTTTCTCGGTTCCTCCTGCATTACCTGAGAGAGAATAACAATTGCTTCGTTGTACAATTTCTCTTCGATGAGGCTGCGGGCCTGCTCCAAGCGGTCTTCCTTTTTGCCGGCCGCAGAAATCGAAAAAACGGCAAAAAGAAAAATTGTTAGTAGGAGAAGGGCTTTAACTACGTTTTTTGGAAAGGTCCGCACACCTCTCTGCCTTAGTATAACTGTATCACTTATCGGCATATTAACAAAGGATATAGATTCGTTTCGTTTAAACACTGCTGTAGTGGAGAATTTTCTGTTTGCTGTTATGCTGTTACCCTAGACTGAATTTACTAAAAAATATCAAATTAGGCTAAGAGTTCTTTGTTCACGGACGAAATTCAAAGTGAAAAACGAAAACCGGTAGAAAATTTGGCTTTTTGCATGTATACTTATAGTTGAAAAGGATGAAAAAACTACTCATTTTTGCAATTTGTTTTTTCCTCGTGATTTTAGCCGTTTACTCGGAAAGCCCTTCCGATGTGTACGGAAATTTAAACGATTTATTCGGCACTGTTGACCCTAATACCGGTCTTACCGCTTTTCCAACCTTATGGATCCCGCTCGGAGGTAAATACGAAGGAATGGCAACCGCTTTTACCGCATTAGCCGATGATATCGGGTACTTAGAAGCCAATCCCTCGGCAAGTTCGACCCTCGATTATACCGAATTAGCATTCAGTCATAACGATTGGATTGCTGATTCGAATATGGAAGGGGTCGTCTACTCCATGCGCTTTAACGACTTAGGTATTGGTTTCGGGGGCAAATTTCTCTATGTTCCGTTCACCGAATATGACACCTGGGGAGAACGGGTATCGAAAGGGTATTATTCCGAAACTGTCGCTACAATCAACGCCTCCTACAACTTTTTCTCGAGCTATTATTTTTACGGCCTTGCCGTAGGGACCAATATAAAATTGGCCTACAGGCATGTTCCGGAAGAAATTTACCCGGGCCAATCCGCACTTATGGGCATGGCCGATTTCGGGGCTCTGACGCGGTTCAACCTCTTTAAATTCTACAATTCTCGTACCAAGAATTTTTCTCTCGGGGCTGTTATTAAAAATTTAGGGCCGACGGCATTGGATGATCCTCTGCCTACCGAAATCACTGCCGGAATTGCCTATTCGCCGTTTCGACCTGTTACCTTTACATTCGACCTGACTATTCCCGTCAGCTTTTTCCCCGAAGAAGCACCGGCCGAACAGGTTAGTGTGGCGGGAGGAGCAGAAGTAGTCATTACTGATTTCTTCTCCGTCCACACCGGGTTTCTCTACAAGGGTTCCAATCCTCGAATATCACTCGGTACCTCGGTTGATCTTAAAAAAGTAAGCTTCGTGGTAAATTATACTCTTGATTTCACTACCCAACTCGGAGCAATGGACAGGTTCAGTATTACAGCAAGTCTCAACCTCGGAGATAGAGGCAGAGCAGAGACCCGGGCGCGTATTGATGAACTGTATACTACCGGATTAGAAGAGTATGCCAACGGTAATATGCGCAAGGCGATTGACCTCTGGCAGAAAGTGCTTGATCTCGATTCCGGTTTCCAGCCGGCACGGGAGATGATGAATACTGCCAAGAGGGCGCTTGCACTTCAGGAAGAGATGGAATCCATCCAGCAGGTAGAATAACTATTTTTATCGTTTATCCGAGACTTTGTCGAAACTTCTTTTGATTCGCGTATAAAGAGCAAAGAGAGATAGATCGATTTTTTTACTGTCGGCAAGCATCGATTTGATCTTTACCTTTTTTTCGGGCTCCTTCTCTCTGTTGATCTTGGAGATCAGTTTCTCCTGCTTTTTCAATTCCCGGTGATTAAACTGCTTTCTCAAATAACGGGTAATTTGAACGGCATCTTTTTTTTCTTCTTCGGTGAGGGGCCGTTCCGGAGGAGAGAGCATATAATCGATTACTTCCTGGGTGCTGCCCGCTTCGTTGCGCTGCAACGCCGCTTCTATTTCTCTTACAAACGTACTCTCTCGAAACACGATCTGATCTACTTTCGTTCGCAGTTCGACCCGTTTTTTTAGGGCAAGATTCGATTTGAGGTCCCGTTTCCCTAAAATGATGTAGAGCACTACAGACAGGCCGAGACTGATAGCGATTTCATCGAGCATCGGGAGGGGATCTCGGACAACGAGAGAAAGAAACAGATAGGAGAGCAAAAACAGTCCCGAAGAAATCAAAAATCGGGGAAGAAAACGGAGTTCAGATACCCAACTTTTTACCTGACTCTCGATTATCCTATACAGCTCGTTTCGAAACAGGGTTAATGACTCGACTCTCGGCTCTTTTCCGTACTTTCCTTCAAACTCCGAGCTCTCAAACAGCTCAAAAAACTTGTCGGTGTAGGAAAAGGGATGGAGGAATAGCGATGTACCGTCTTTGCGGTAAATATGATAAATATAGACCGTATTATCTTTTCCCATATAAGTGAAACAATAATCTTTTCATTCCTCTTCTGTCAAGTTATGATGATAGGGCTTGGGAGAGTGCTTCGATGATCTCTTTATGCTTAAATAGTTCTGCGTATTTTCGTGCAGTCATGCCGAGTTTATCAGTTGTCGCAGGGTCGGCCCCCGCCTCGAGCAGTTTTTCCGTCATAGGAAAGGACCCCCGTCCTACACTCAATATAAGAGCGGTTTGTCCGTTTTTACTCTGCACGTTGAGTTCAGCTCCTGCTGAGATGAGCTCTGTAAGCATAGTATCGTTGCCCTTTGCCGCTGCATCCATAAGGGGGGTATTCCCGCTATCGTCACTTTTCTCATTTACATCTGCCCCATAATCGATAAGCAAGCGCATGATCTCCTCGTGTCCGTTTCTTACAGCTTCCGCAAGAAGAGAGATGCCTTTTTCATTTTTTAAATTCGGCGAAAAACCTGCATGGAGAAAATTCTCCGCCCCTTCCCGATTTCCATCACTGATCACTTCGAAAAACCCTCTCGTTGATAACGGGACCCCCTCTTCTACCAATCTCATTTTTGCTTCTTGTACCTCTTTTTGATAATGATACTGATGGGATTCCCGCTCAAAGTGCTTTTCCAGCATCTCCGGAGAGCTCATCCAGAGAAAATTCTTGAGATATTCAGGAATCGGAATATTTTTATCTTGAATGTAGATAACAGAAGTTTCTTTTCTTCCCAGGGAGAAACCGGCTACAAATGTAAACCAGTGCGTTTTTATAATGTCTTCAGCAAGTATCAGAATTGTATGGGTACTCTCCAGCAGTTTCCGGCCCAATGATCGTTTGATCCCGCTCGTACCTGCGTCTTTAGGCCTTCCTGCTTCATAGGGAAATACTGTGATGTCGAGCTTCATCAACAAATTCTTAAGGTTGTGGTAAACACTTTTTTCAGAAGCGGGAAAAACTATTAAAACTTTCACCTCTTAAGATATCGGCATCATCCCCCATTGTCATGAACTCCATTTCGCCGCTCCTAAGGGAATCAGCTTGCGGACCTCGATGGTGTAACAACCGAACTCCTCCCGGACAACCCCCACCACAAGAAAAACCGCACCTGCCTCGAGGAGGAGCAACAGTTTTTCGTGCTTATCAGGAAAAAGAACAGTCTCATACACCGAAAAACAGTCTTCAAAACTGACGAAACTCATACACCGCTGCTGCTTAGTGCGCACCTCTTTTCCGGTTACCAGCACTCCGGGAAGACAAACTTCCTTTCCGGCGCGTAAAGCGATTTTCCTCGAGTCGATGCATTCCGCAAGCCGGATTTCTTCTAACGTGTCTCTGATTTTTTTTCGGAAAAGAGACAGTGGATGGCGCGTGTGGAGTATTCCTAACGTTTTGAGCTCATCGTAGACCTTCCGCTTCGGCGAATAATCGCCGATAAAATCGGGGGGCGGAGGCGGTCCGAACAGATCGGGTGTCCGCTCCATATGAAAATAGAGCCAGAACAGTTGGGCCCGGGTAACCCCGCCGGCAAGAGAATCGACACTCCCCGAACGGATCAACATCCTCACCACGGCAAAACTGGGGGACAGCCGTATTACAAAGTCAAAAAAATCACGGTACGGCCCCTCTCGGTACCGCTCATCGAGGAGGACCTGCATAAAGCCTTCCGGTACTTCTCGAATCTGAAACAACCCCAGCCGCATGGCCTCATCTTCTACCGTATGTTTCCATGTACTCTTGTTCACATCCGGGGGCAAAATTACTATCCCCCGCCTGCGGGCCTCGTTGAGGTACACCTGACTGTTGTAAAAGCCCCCCCCGTTGTTAATAACGGAAACGAGAAACTCCAGCAGATAATACCGCTTGAGATAGGCCAGCCGGTAGGATACCAGAGCATAAGAAGCACTGTGCGCTTTGCAGAAGGAGTAGCCGTCGAAGGAGAGGACCATGTCCCAAAGGGAGCGAAGCGGTTTTTCCCCGACGTTCCGCTTTCTCCCTCCGGTGAAAAACCGCTCCTTGTACGCTTTAAGCCGTATCTCGCGGTCCTTCTTAGACAGCACTTTCCGCAATCCGTCCGCCTCTGCCGGAGAAAAACCTGCCACTGCAATAGCGACCCGGGCCACGTCCTCCTGATACACCATAATACCCCGCGTCTCTTTAAGAGTCTCCTCGACCAAGGGATGGACCGGTTCATACGCTCCCCCTTTAAGCCGCCGCACAAACTCTTTGATATACCGATTGGCTGCAGGACGAATAATGGAACTTGCAATGACGAGATGTTCGTAATCTCCCCGCTGCATCTTCTTGAGAAGCTGCCGCGTGGCCGGTGATTCGACATAGAACACCCCCAGCGTATCACCCCGTTCGATGAGCTCCCGCGTTTCCCTGTCTTCTAAGGGGAGGAAACTCTCCCAGTCTATAGGTCTCGACTGCTTGTCTGCATTGACCAGTTCCAGCGTATCGCGTAAAACGGCTAGGGAACGGTTTCCCAGCAGATCGATCTTTACCAATCCTGCATCTTCGGTAGCGTCTTTTTCCCATGCAATAACCGGCCAACCCAAAGGAGATATCTGCAGATGCGTGTATTCGGTTATTTTCCCCGGCGTAATGACCACTCCCCCCGGATGGGTGCCCAGATGTCGGGGGATGTTCCGTACCGCCTTTGCCGCACGGATCAGATAGTCCGGAATCGAGGCGGCATCCCCTGCATGTGCCATCTTTACAACCCGTCCTATTTCCCGTTCTTCCATACCCATTGCCTTTGCCGGTTCCCGAAATGATGAGCGGGGGCCGAACGTAACGTGGTCTGCAACCATCCCCGCCCGGCCCGGATACGTATCAAAGACATAGGCAAGTGCTTTCTCCCGTTCGTCCCAGGGAAAGTCTACATCGATGTCCGGAGGGTCCTTTCGCCCCCTGTTGAGAAAACGTTCAAAAAAAAGATTATAAGCAAGCGGGTCTACATGGGTGATGCCCAAAAGGTACGAGACGATACTCGCCGCGGAACTGCCCCGTCCGCAGGTGCGGGGATATCTGCTTACGATATCGTGGACCACTAGGAAATAACTCGAAAACCGCTTTTCCTTTATGATCTCGAGCTCGTAGCGGATCCGCTCCTCCACCCGCCGGTGGGGATCATTCCCGTATCGTCGCCGCACTCCCTCAGAACAGAGCCGACGCAGTCTCGAAAACGCCTCCGCTTCGGTAAACCCATTGAACCGAGGAAAAACAAACGGCTGCCGCATTATCCCGCTTAGATCGGAGAAGGCGGCAATATCCGCGGTTGTCTGTAAAGCCTCGGGCACCGCCGAAAAAAACCGGGCCGTCTCCTCCGCCGTAACGATCCGCTTTTCTTCTCCAAGCGCTTCTCCCGCACCGAGTGCGTCCACCGTGGTGTTCCGGTCAATAGCCCGGAGAAGCCGGTACAGGTTCCGATCACCCGGAGAGAGATAAATACCGTCGTTGACTGCTGCTGTAGGAATATCGAGTACCTTAGCCTGCGAAACCAGTCCGGAAAACGGCCTTCCGTAGTACAGCGCAGCAGCCAGTCCCTGTTTGCCGGCGGAGATAAGGGTTTTCAGTACGTCTGCACGTGAACAGAGGATATACAGCCCCTCCCATCCGCTTTCAAGAAGATCATCGAGGGGGTTATATTCAGGCCCATTGCACAACGAACGGGTAATGATCTCGTTTGCCCGGGCAAACCCTGCTACATTTTGAACAACAGCAGTAAACAGGGGAACATCACGTTCGGTAACAATGACTCCACCGACCGGTTTTATGTTATACCGGTTTGCTGCCTGAATAAACCGGATAAGGCCGTAGAAATTGCCGATATCGGCCATACCGACTGCGGAATACCCTTCCCGGGCCGCATATGCACACAGCTGTTCGGGGGAGTATACTCCTTTGAGCAGGGAGAAGAAGGAACGGCAGAAAAGAGGGAGATAGGGTCGATTTTTCATATATACTATACATATGTTTAGTATATACGGTAAAAAAAAGCAACCCCGGTTTTGTGTTTTATTTACCTGTTCTGCTCTAACTGCTTAGACATCTCGATACATGTCGCAAAAGCAGATCCCTCTTTTTTCAACTCCTTAGAACCCCTCGTTATCTTGCAGAGGCTCAATCCGAGCTTCTGGGCAATTTTTCTTTGACTCATGCCGGCGTCAATCAGTTTGACCAGTTCCCACCGGGAAGTGACTTCATCCAATTCGTTTTTCGTTAGAAGACACTCGAGAAATCCCTTAATAAGGGTCTCATCCTCTGCATGAGCAAACACTCGTGCCATCTCATCGAGGGACTTATTAATCATCTCTTTACTGTTATGCGCCATGTTGCAACTCTATTCTTACCGTTTGCTCAACAGTTTGATCATATAGATTTCAATATACCGTTTGAAATAATCTTTTCGCTTGATTTCGTTAAATGCCTTATTAGCAGCCAACCGCTCAGCCATGGTGCGAATCCGGTCTTCATCCGGCGGTTTGACTCTGAACCCTCTCCGTAAGCCCCGCAAGAAATCACGCACCATCGCATTGACATCCTCTACTAAATTAGCCCGGGCGTTCGGATCGTAGAGAGGGTTCCATCGATCAATCAGCTCTTCAAGTGAACCGTCAACGGTTTTCCCCTCCTCGACGAACCGCTTCTTGAGAGCATCGAGCTGTTTTCGGTACTCGATTAGCTGTGCCTTCGTCGTTGCCTTGCTGCTCGCCCCACCGCCGGTTTTGTTATATTCATACTGTGAGTCGGACTGCTCCTGCATCACTTTTGAAACGGAAGGGGTAAAACCTGCTTCCTCTCTCTTTCGCGGTCTCCTTCTTTTTTGAGGCCGTTTTGTAGAGAATATGCGCTTACATACCATGATCAAACCGCCCACAAGGGGGATATTCTGCCAGAGGGGCAGGTGTATTTTTGCATCCTTGAGCAGTTCTTCACGATCAAGTCTCAATATCCTGTCTATAGGGATAAGCGTTTTTCGCTGCCTGTCGAAATATGAGGCAATTTCATCGCTTACTTCCCGACTGCAGTTCCCCTCTTCATAGGCCAGGTAGAGTAGATCGAAGCGCAGCAAAGCTAACAACAGCGGATCTTCGTTTTTCACCCTCCTCACGATGTCATCTACGAACTTCACATCCTCGAGCATTTCCGGGGCCTTCCGATAGTGCTTCAACTGCTCGAGCCATTCCTCGCGGTACTGCTTGTTTAAGAGCGAAGAGAGAGCCTTGACTTTTGCTGTGACAAGAGGCGGAACAACGTCTTTTTGGATGAAATGGTCCCGCTTATCAAGTCCTTTGACCCTCACAATTTCAGGGAGCGCTCCCTCCTCCTGCGGTTTGGTTTTTTTCCCGAGATAGTTATGCAGTCCCTCTCGGGTATATTTTTTAGTAAGAGGAATGCCCCGTTCATCCCGAAAATTGGTGATGTCGGCAAGTGTAAATATGTACGGTTTTCTGCGAAGCTGTTTTTCCAGTTGCTTATACGCGTCGTGAACGGATTTTTCTTTCTGTTCGACCCCCTTATGATACGCGTTATAATAGCCTACCAGATATGCTGCTTGGCAATAGCTGTGTTCATCGGGGAGTTTATTTGTCTTCTGTTTATACTCCTGCAGAATGAGATTTGCCAAGGCCGACCAAAAACGGAAAGAGAAATCGGTCGGTTTTGTTATCGACCCCAGCGCTTTGTTCTGCTGCAGCATGATATCATCGAGCATCTCCTTAATTGCTGCTTTTTTTTGCGCGAACATGGTTTCCAACTTTGAATATACATAGTTGACGTTTCGCTTGTCGGTTATATAGCGCTTAATTTTAGACAGCGTCATCCGGAGGAGGTGGTTGAACAAAATACTGGAGGTGAGGACCATCACCCGTATACCTTCAGGAAAATCGAGCCGGAGGATAACCGGTTTGGACAGTTCTTCATAATCGAGCCACGCAACAAAATCCTGCTTGACATCCAGGTTTGTTACCAAGTTCGGTGGTATCTCGACACCTAATGTACTTTCGTCCGGAAAAGGGAGTTCCGGCTTGTCCCTTAATTTGTCATACTCTTCATGAATCAGTTCTATGAAATAGTCGGGAAAATGTATTGTCTTGATTGTAACATCTTCATATTCGAGCCCGCAGCGGCCTTCACCGGCCAACGCTTCGAGGTCTGCGGTAACTACCGAGGTAGTACCGTCTTTTAAAAGCTGGATCTCTTCACGGTCGCCGTTTTGTTTATCCAGATATGTTTTTGCAAATGAGATAAACTGGTCAAATGGAATCGATGCCTTCTTTGACCTTTTTGTGTAGAGCTTCAGCATCTTTGCTGTTTCAGTTGTAGTAGACATAGCGTACTACTATGATACGGGTTGAACCCGCCCTGTCAAGCTGAAATTAGTCCAGCCAGTAAGAAACAGCTTCACTAAACCCTGCCTCATTATTCGCGGAAATTACAGGAAAGTGCTCCTTCAGCTCCTCCCGCGCATTTTCTACCACGAACTTATGCGGGGCCCAATGGAGTAAATCGAGGTCGTTAAAATCATTACCGAGAGCATAAATATGCTCCGGGTGGACACTCAGTTTTTCAGCAACATATTCACCCCCCCTCGCTTTTGAGACATGCAGCGGAAAAATCTCTATCCATAGTGATTCATGGTCCAACGGTGAAGTTGTCCTTACGATCTTTACATGATCGAGTTCCGATGCGAGGGCGGCGAGACGCTCGTGGCCGTGGTCTATCGGTTCGATAACAAGAAACTGGCATGCAGTCTCGAGCCCGATACGGTTTTTATCACCCGGTTCGCCAAATCCTTCATAGTAATGCAGTCTCCGATCAAAATCAGGATTTGTATGATGATTTTTAAAATACAAAAACAAATGGTTATCAGGTATCGGTTTCTGGATAATGAAATCAAAACAGCGTCCACTCAAATAAGAACAAACAGACTCGACTTCCTCTTTGGTAAGGTGATAGGCCTGTTCTATATGCTTCCGGCCCCATTCCATGATACCCGCACCGGATGAAAAAATAAGATAATCAAGGGGCAAATCCGGCGGAATCACGTTATTGGCCGAATAGAGATTTCGTCCGGTAGCAATCGCACGGACAACGCGCTGTTTCCCGAGCTCCTCGAGTGTAGCAATATCCTCGGCATTATAGGTCCGGTCGTCCCGAAGCAGTGTGCCATCGAGGTCGGTTATGATCATTTTTCGGTTTTTTTCAGTACTATCGTTCAACTCTCGGTACCGGATTGAACATCGACATTATCTCAGTACGTTTACCGTCTCTCCTGTAGCGATGTCCCACACCCGTACGGTCCCGTCATCACTTCCGGATATAATCGAAGAACCGTCCGGAGAAAAAGAGACGGTTTCGACATAATCGGTATGACCGGTAAAGGTGCGCATAAGGGTGCCGTCATACGGGTTCCACAATTTAACAGTACCGTCATCACTACCGGAAGCAAGCACCGAACCGTCCGGGCTGAAAACGACCGACCGCACATAGTCGGTGTGGTCCTCTAACGAACGGACCGGATATCCCGTCTCCATCTGCCACAGTTTTACCGTGGTATCGTCGCTACCGGAAGCTAACAGCTGTCCGTCGGGGCTGAATGCAAGTGAGCGGACAAAATCATCGTGTGCTTCTAACACGTAAAGCAGTTCTCCCGACTCTATTTCCCAGATCCGGATACTATTCGCACTGTCCCCGGCAGCTAGGAGGTTACCGTCGGGGCTGATATCAACACAGAGGACCTGTATTTTTTCCGTAAAACTGTATTTATCATAATTGTGAAGAGTAACCAGTTTCGCCCCGGTGTGCATGTCCCATACCTCGACCGAACCGGCACCGCTGCAGGAAACGATTCTTCCCCCCTCCGGACCGGCCGCAACAGATACAACCTGGTCGGCAACTTCGTTAATAGTAAGCACTACTTCCGTTGTCTCGGAGTTCCATACCTTTATGGTTTCATCCGCACTTCCGGATATAATGTACTCACCGGCTGGTGAATAAGCAACCGATATAACGGCATCGTCGTGGCCGTGGAGGGTCTCAAGCAGATCACCCGTCTCGATTTCCCATATTTTTACAGTTTGATCGGCCCCTGCAGAAACTAATCGAGTCCCCTCCATGTTAAAATCGGCAGCCAATACAGCATTCGTATGGCCGTGAAAACTGCGGTACAACGCACCGGTACTTATTTCCCAAATTTTTATCGAATTATCACGCCCGCAGCTGGCCAAGTAGTTGCCCTGGGGGCCAAAAACAACCCAGATTACCGCATCGCTGTGGCCGGAGAAACTCTTTATAAGAGAACCGGAATCAACATCCCAAAGGTTGACCTTCGCGTCGGCCCCGCCGGAGGCGATAATCTGTCCGTTAGGATGGAATGCAACCGACCACACATAGTCGGTATGCCCGACAAAGGTATGTTTCAGTTCTCCGGTTTCTATATCCCACAGTTTTATGGTTTGATCATCACTGCTCGTCACAACGGAGTTCCCTTTCGGACTGTAATCAATCCCCCACACAAAATCGCTATGCGCCTCGATTGTCTTTATTTTTTCTCCGCTGTATGAATCCCAGATCGAAACCAAACCTTCTTCCGAACCGGTTACAAGGGTATCGCCGTCGGGGCTGAACCGGGCGGTCAAAACGACCTCGTTGTATACCCTCTCTGTCCCCCCTTCCTCATCCGGTCCATATTCACCGATTGTAGCCAGCACCGTGCCTGTTTCTATGTCCCACAGTTTAATCAGCCGATCGTCCGCACCCGAGAGTACCGTAAGGCCGTCGGGACTGAAAACGACACTGTTGATATAATCTTCATGCCCTTCGTACTGTGCTACGACCTCTCCTAAGGAGACATCCCACACGTTGATAATAAGATCGTCCCCGGCAGAAACCAGATAGTTGCCCCCTTTGTTGAAATCTACGCTCCTCACGTAATCCGAATGACGTTCCAATGTCTGTAAAACCACCCCTTCCACCGGGTCCCACAGAATGACTTTAGTGTCATCTCCTCCGGAGGCGAGCATGGCTCCGTCATTGCGGTAGGAAATAGAGCGCACATAATCATCATGTCCTGCAAGGGTATGCACTAGAGTGCCGGTAGCCACATTCCATATTTTTATTGTCTGATCATCGCTGCAGGAAGCCAGTTTCGACCCGTCCGGACTGAATGCAACATCCCTCACATAATCGGAATGGCCGCCGAACGTTCTCACCAGCTCACCTCGACCCACATGCCACAGTTTTACAGTATAGTCGTCACTGCCTGTAGCCACATATTTCCCGTCCGGGCTGAATGTAACCGAGCGGACATAGTCGGTGTGTCCCTTCAAAGTTTTCACCATCTTTGCAGAAAATTCAGCGGCAGTAGAAGAAATATTCCAGATACCGGCGGTCCCGTCGTCACTGCCGGAAGCGAGATAGGCCCCGTTTGGACTAAAAGCTACGGAGCGTACATAATCGCTATGACCGTCAAGCTGTGCAAGCGGCTTTAATGTCTCTGAATTCCAGATAATGACTGTGCTGTCCGAACTCGCGGAAGCAAAAAACCTGCCGTCGGGATGAAAAGCGACATCATTCACTGCATCGGTGTGAATCTGCTGTGCATGAAGTATTCCCGAAAAAAACATCGCAAAAGCGAAAAAGAGAACCGGAGAACGGCATTTTCTAAACATTATAAACTCCCGTTACAATGTATATAGATTGTGGATGATTGACCTATAAAAGTCAATCAATTCTTCAGCCTAACTATTTGACAGAGCAATATATGTAGTTTAATATATAAACCTTA
>CAZQKT010000026.1:0-33384 GCA_964594055.1 uncultured Spirochaetales bacterium | reverse complement strand
GGGATATATTTACCTCCATATCGGTTTCGCCCTCGTCTCGCAGGGCGAAACCGATATGGAGGTAAATATATCCCTGCTCGAAGGACCGAAACCGGGAGATTATGTTATCATCCATGCCGGTTTTGCTATCGAGGTCCTCGGAGACAGCGAGGCGAATGAGATCATTGAGCTCTACGACAACCTGCAAGAGGACCCGTATGAATGAAGTGCGGAGGCCGGTACGGGAGAAAGCGCAGACGCTATCCGCTCTCATACAACGATATGCGGATGAGCTCGAGCAGCCTGCCGTACTCATGGAGGTGTGCGGGACACACACCGTAAACTTGAGAAAACACGGCATCCACTCCATGCTGCCCGATACTATTAGGCTTATCTCCGGTCCCGGTTGTCCGGTATGTGTAACGCCGTCTTCTTATATCGACAATGCGCTTCGCTTGATAGAAGACCACGGTGCTGTGGTGGCTACCTTTGGTGATATGGTCAAGGTCCCGGGGACCGAAGGCCGTTCCTTATCTCAGTATATGGGTACGGAACTGGTCAAAATTGTCTACTCTCCGGCGGAACTCATCGGGCTTGCCGAGAACAGCAACCGGCCGATCGTGTTTCTCGGTATCGGGTTCGAAACAACCATACCGGTCATCGCTTCGGTATTTCTCAAAGCGGCAGAGCGGAACATCGATAATCTCTATCTCTATCCCGCCTTCAAAACCGTTGCTCCCGCTCTCAAGGCCCTGCTTGCCGAGCAGGAACGGGGATTCAACGGGTTTCTTCTGCCCGGACATGTGTCGGTCATTATCGGGCTCGGACCGTACCGGTTTCTCGAATCGCCGGACGGTGTTCCCGGGGTCGTTACCGGTTTTGGACCGCTCGATATGCTCGAAGGGATTGCAGTTTTGGTAAAACTGCTCCTCTCCGGGAAGCGGGAAATTTATAATTGCTACACCCGGGCGGTCCGGGAGGATGGGAACAAGAGAGCACGGGAGGTAATGCGTACCCTCCTCGAACCGGCTGACGCGCTTTGGCGGGGGTTGGGTACCATTCCCGAATCGGGGCTCGCCCTCCGAGACGAATACGCCCGCTTCGATGCGGTCGAGCAGTTTTCACTCCCGCCGCTCTCTCCGTATGAGCCGCCCGGCTGCCTCTGCGCCGAGGTCATTCAAGGAAAGGTGATACCGCCCCACTGCTCTCTGTTCGGCTCTCCCTGCACCCCCGATCAGCCGGTAGGCCCCTGCATGGTCTCATCGGAAGGCACCTGCGCCGCGTATTTTCGTTATGGGTCTCCGGTCCGCGTTAATCACAAAGGCGGTGCGCAATGAACGTTATCAGACTCGAGCACGGAAGCGGAGGCAGCCTCTCTCGGGAACTGGTCGAGGAGGTCATCTATCCCCGGCTCAAAAACAGCACGTATACCGCCCTCACCGACGGAACGGTAATACCTGTTGAGGGAACAGCTGTATTCACAACCGACACCTATGTTGTCGACCCGCCGTTTTTTCCGGGAGGTGATATCGGTACGCTGGCCGTTTTCGGTACCTGCAACGACCTCTCCGTATCGGGCGCCCGGCCCCGCTATCTCTCCCTGGGGTTTATTCTCGAGGAGGGATTTCCCGTCTCCGACCTCGAACGGATACTCGAATCGCTCAAGGCGGCTGCTGCGGAAGCTGATGTAGCAATCGTGACCGGGGACACGAAAGTCGTCCCGAAAGGGAAAGGGGGAGGCATATATATCAATTCATCCGGGGTAGGCACACTGCTCTTCGAGACGGAGCTCGGCCCGCAAAGAATTTTACTCGGAGACAAAATTGTTGTTTCTTCTCCGGTCGGTGAACACGGTATCGCCGTCCTCGCTGCCCGGGAGAAACTCTCCGTGGCCAAAAACCTCTCGTCCGACTGCAGGCCGCTGCACCCGGCATGCCGGACCCTGCTTCGGTTCGGCGATGCAGTCAGATTTATGCGGGATGCAACGCGGGGCGGGCTCGCGGCGATTTTCAATGAGGCGGTAAACGGCCTCGATGTAGGATTCCGGATAGATGAGGAGGCCGTGCCGGTCAAAGAAACGGTCCGCACGGTCTCGGAGATACTCGGACTCAATCCGTTCGAAGTGGCCAATGAGGGGGTTTTAGTCGCGGTTGTCGATCGGGTGCGTGCTGAAGAGGTAACGGCAGGGCTGCGAGAAGTTGAAGGGTGCGGCGAGGCGGCGGTTGTCGGAGAGGTGATTGAGGGGCCTAAAGGCAAAGTGCTCCTTTCAACTGCTGTCGGGGGCAGCCGTATTCTCGATTTCCCCCGGGGCCTTCTACTCCCCCGAATTTGCTGAAGGTTCCGCTACTAGAGGCGAAGTACGATCGGTAAAAGGAGGATATAATGGTTAAACGGTTTAGCATTTCATTAGATGAAAAACTGCTTGCTCATTTTGATACGATGATCACCGAAAAAGGGTATACGAACCGCTCCGAGGCGATTCGGGACCTCATTCGTGACCATATGGTTGAAGAACAGTGGTCTTCAGGTACTGTAGAGACGGCCGGCGTGGTGATCATCGTCTATGACCATCATCAGATGGAACTTTCCCAACGGCTCGCCGATCATCAGCATAAAGATTACACGAGTGTAGTCTCTACGCTCCACATTCATCAGGATGAACACAATTGTCTCGAGGTCATCGTGCTGCGGGGCACTGTGGAGAGAATACGGGAGATTGCCAATTCTCTTATCAGTATGCGAGGGGTAAAGCACGGCCGGTTTATTGAAACAACCACAGGGAAGGATTTTCCCTAAATACCGTTGCGTTCTTATGGTGTTCCTTTTGCTTCAAATCTTTTGAAAACATAAAAATTCACATAAAATATTTATTTTATCAGTAATTTAGATTAAATATTTTGACATTTTGCGCATTGCTTGCTATACTAATAAAAAACGAGGTGCAGTATGAGTGATTTTTTATGGCGTGAAAGTCTCGAAGAGTTGGCACCCTTTGTTTCTTCGCTGATCAAACGGGAAGAGGAACGGCAGAAGCGGAAACTGATCATGATCCCGTCGGAGAGTTATGCGCCGAAAGCCGTACGGGAGGCGCTGGGCTCCGTGTTTCAGAATGTGTATGCTGAAGGATATCCGCGGGAGCGGATGCTTGAATATCCCGAAGAACTGCTCAAGGACATGGCCCAGGACCTTATCTACTATCGCCGGTATGCAGACCGGCGGTTCTACAAGGGGGTAGACTATGTCGATATCATCGAGTCTCTCGCGGCCCGCAGGGCGGCCCAATGCTTTGTAAAACCGGGGCTGCCCGAAGAAGCGATCCATGTCAATGTTCAGCCTTTGGCAGGCTCGCCCGCCAATCTGGCCGTCTTCGATGCGCTGCTCGAAGAAGATGATATCTTTATGGGTTTGGATTTGTTTGAAGGGGGGCATCTTACCCACGGCAGCGAGTTCAATCAGTCCGGAAAGCGGTACAACGTTGTCTCTTACGGGGTCGACCCGAAAACCGAAAAACTGGATTATGAAGCAATCCGCCGGCTTGCCCGCGACCATCGGCCCAAATTGATTATTGCAGGGTACACCGCCTATTCGTGGGCCCCGGACTGGAATAAATTCCGCCGGATAGCCGATGAAGTGGGCGCTTACCTCATGGCCGATATTGCCCATACTGCGGGGCTTGCCATCGCCGGGGTGTATCCCGACCCGGTAGGGACAGCAGATGTCACCGTATTTACAACCCACAAAACACTCCACGGACCCAGAGGGGCGGTCATTATCACTACGGACGAGGAACTTTCCAGGAAAATAGACAATGCCGTGTTCCCCGGTGCTCAAGGCGGACCCCATATCAATAAAATGGCGGGCCTGGCAGTGGCCTTTAAGCTCGCTCAAACCGAACAGTTTAGAGAACTTCAGAAACGGACCGTCGAAAATGCAAAAGCACTTGCAGACGAACTTTCGAGACTGGGATTGCGCATCGTGTTCGGCGGTACGGACACCCATATCGTGCTCGTAGATGTAAGCAGTGTCGGAGCCGCCCCGGAGGAGAAGAATCTCTACACACCGGGCATCCCTTTAAAGGGGGAGATTGCAGCACGCATTCTCGATTTGGCCGGCATCGTTGTCAATAAAAATACAATCCCCGGAGATACCAAAACCGTACTGGCGAGGGGAATCCGATTGGGTACTCCCTGGGTCACACAGCGGGGCTTGGGGCCGAGTGATATGAAACGGATCGCTTCGCTCATCCATACCGTTGTAACCTCCATTATTCCCTACGCCTACGAAGGGATCTCCGGTGTCCAGCCGAAAGGAAGAATTCCGTATTCCGTACTGGCGAGGGCGAAGCAGGATGTAGCGGAGATTGCCGAGAAGGCCGGGTTCGACCTCAAAGTAGAAGAAAGCGGCTATCCCCATTACTGGGGATACACCGGTGCCCGAGGTGCTGAAACGGAAGAGGGCCCACGTCTTCGTTTTGCCAAGCTGTACGGATGGCGCGCACGTGCTTTTTTACAGGAAGTGTGCACAATGAACATTCTCACCCTTAAGCCGGGAGAGAAAACCGAGACAGTGGCCCTCGACCCGGACGGTATGGTCCTCGGTGATATGCTCTTGTGCCGGGACGAACGGGACGAGTTCAACCGGGACGTGTACTACATACGTACTGAAGAGGAAAACGGCGAACTTGTCTCCTGGTTCAGGGCGCTCGGTGAAGGGTACATCGTTTTTGACCGGGAAGACTCGTTTCGGAAAGTGCAGGGACCGGTCATGATCGAAGAAAAGGAGCGTGCGGACCTGCCGGATCGGGTAGCCAAGCTGCTCGGGGAACGGGATGAAAAGCCCGTTTCCGCAGGTACCGATGCCGCCGAGCTCTATGCCGATCATCCGGACCGGTTCGATCTTACCCTCCCTTATTTTGTAGGACAGAACAGCTTGCTTCGGAAACTCGCACCCGGGGTGCTCCCGAAACCGGACCCGGAGCGAAAACAGTGGAAGTACGAGACCGCAGAGGAAGAAGAGCTCAAGCGGACACCTCTCTATGAGGCGCATAAAAAGCTAGGAGCAAAACTGGTCCCCTTTGCCGGATGGGAGATGCCGGTATGGTACAGCAGTGTAACCGAAGAGCACCGGGCCGTACGGGAGGCAGCAGGGCTTTTTGATGTTGCCCACATGGGTGTGTTCGAAGTAAGCGGGCCGATGGCTGTTGAGTTTCTCAATATTGTAACGACCAACTATGTGCACTGGCTGCAGGCCTGTGAATCGTGCTACGGGTTTATGCTCGGTCCGGAAGGCAACGTCATTGATGATCTTATTATCTACTGCAGATGTGACGGCAGCTATCTTTTGGTGGTAAACGCGGCTAACGAGCACAAAGATTGGGAGTGGCTTAACGCGGTAAATGACGGTACGGCCGTTATCGACCCGGACCGCCCCTATGTCGGTGTCCCTAAAAAAGTTACCATCCGCAACCTGAAAGACCCCGATTCCGGAGAGGACAGACTGGTCGACATCGCACTACAAGGTCCGCTTTCAAAGCAGGTCCTCAAAAGCTGTACCGAAGACAGGAACGTGCATACCACTCTGGATAGACTCAAACGGAACGGTCTCGGTTTTATCGAGATCGAAAGCATACCGATTATTGTTACGAGAACAGGCTATACAGGGGAGCCGCTCGGGTTCGAACTGTTTGTCCATCCGGACCGTGTCGTGTGGTTTTGGGACCTCCTCCTAAAAAAAGGCGGACTGTACGGATTGAAGCCGTGCGGTCTTGCCTGTCGGGACAGTACGCGAATCGAGGCGGGACTGCCGCTCTACGGACATGAGCTGGCAGGACCCGAGCAGTTAGGCCCGGCGGAAGCCGGATTCGGCGGCTATGTAAAGTTCCATAAAACGTTTTTCATCGGCAGAAACGGCCGGATCGGGGATGAGCTCTCGAGAGAACGGCAGTTGGTACGGTGGATGATCGGGAAAAAAGGGGTCCGCAGACCGAATCCTGAAGACCCTGTGGTGAATAAGAACGGTGTGGTTATCGGGGCTGTGACGAGCTGTTCAATCGATGCAGACGGCAACTACGTTGGATTGGCCGTTGTGGGGAAAAAGTATACCGAACCGGGGACGGAGTTAGGAGTTTTCGTACTGCCGTCAAAAAAGCAGGATGAAAAAGATAAACAGGAACTCGAACCGGGAGACCGGGTGCTGCTTCCCGTTACCGGTGCCGTGGTGGAGCGGTTTATGAAGAAGGAGCAGTAGCGGGGTCTTTTTCTTTGAGCTCCCATTCTCCGTGTTCGTTCATAGAGGCCCATTTTTTCGTGCCGTCTTGCAGGTAATACCAGCCTCCTACCGCTCTGCCGTTTTTAAACGTGCCTTCGTAGCGGCCCCGGTAGGCGACGTAAAACGTTCCCTCTCCGTGCATCAGGCCGTTTTTCCATTCTCCTGAATACCTGTCACCGTCGGACCAGATAAACGTTCCGATACCGTTCATGGTATCGTCTTCCCACTCCCCTTCATAGCTGCCGCCGTCTGCGGTTTTATAGAGGCCCTTCCCCTCTTTTTTGCCTTCGACCCATCTCCCCTCGTAGTAATCACCGTTGGACCAGGTATATATGCCTATCCCGTGCATCTGTCCTTCGTTCCACGAGCCGGAGTACGAATCGCCGTTAGCCAGATTGTAGGTACCTGTACCGTGTCGTTTATCGTTGTGCCACTGGCCCTTATACACATCGCCGTTTTCCCAGACATAGGTGCCGAAACCGTGTTTTTGGTCTTTATACCACGCGCCTTCGTAGCGGTCTCCGTTTAGCAGTTCCATTTTTCCGTATCCGTGCCGCCTTCCGTCTTTGAGAAGGCCGGTGTACGTTCCGGTCAAAAGACGAATTTTCCGTATCGGGTTCTCTTCTCTCTTCTCTTCAGACGGTTTTTCAGCTTCGGCAGCGGGGGGTCCCCCTTCCGTATCGGGTATCTCTACATCTTTTTCTGCAGGTATGTGCATCTTTTCGGGCTCAGGTGCCCAGGTAAATGATGCTTCCGTCAAGCTGTTTTTCTCGACAAAGACCGAAAGCTGTTCCTCATGCTCCCCCGGATACCGGATTGTAACCCTGTATGCATCCGGTTCGAGCTTATTGATGAGTATGGAGCCGTTTTCGGGGAGTAAAAAAGTCTCGCCGGTATCGAGGACCACCTCTCCCGCCGTAATGGTACTGATAAAAAGGCTGCCGAATGTATCTGGTTTCTTCGTTTCCGCGGCCGTCTCGCCGTTCGAAGAGGGTGTGCGGGTGCTTTTCTCGGGAGGTTTCGGGGTGCCGCTCTCCGCTCTATCTCGAGTAAGACACCCTGTAAACAGGATTGCAGCTACGACAGCACCGGAGAACAAGAGTAAGAGATGGTTTTTCATGGTTATAAATGATAAATAGAGATCGATACCTTTTCAAGTATGTAAATAACGCAAAAAAATTGTAAATAATAAAAAGTTGTTTGATCAATACGGAAAAACCTTTTACTATAGAAATATAGAGACTAAACCTAAACCTTAGGAGAGCTGTATGAAAAAATTGTGTGTTTTTGTCTTACTGGCATTAGTAACGGTAAGTACATCTATGTTTGCGATTGATGTTGATTCAATCGATCCTGCCGATGTTGATCTCAGCAAAGTAGATTTTTCGGACATAGAGTTTTATTTCCAAGGACCATTCGAACTCTATGTTTCCAATGTCAAATATGCAGATATGTACTACGCTGCTATTCTCGACCATGATGGTGCCGGTAATCTGACAATCAAAGTTCCAAATCGTGTTTCAACCTATTTGAAACCGCAAGAAGTAAATTTGAGCGATATCGATGTATCGTTCAAAAATAGCAAAATCTATCTCGAAAATGTGAAAGTCGAAGACTATAGCTACTCGGGATATCTCACAATCGAATCTACCAACGAAATGAGGGTTGAGACGGGGAGTGTCTCTGCAGAACGGCTTACTCCTTCCGACCGTCCTTTCACGAGCGGAGACGAGGGTGAGGTCAGAGTACTCAAACAAAAAGTCGACAATCTAGAAAAAACGATACGTGAAAAAGAGCGTGAGATCGATCAGCTCCTCGCGAAGATGCAGCGTCTCGAGAAAGACCTGATGCGGGCACAAACCCAGATTCCGAAAGATGAGTTGACCTATACCGTTTTGTCGGGATTTCGGGGCGGCGATGCCGCTCTCGGCAGCTGGAGCACCAGTTCTTCCCGGGCACGGCAGACAGATTCGGACCAAAAGTTTGCTAAGTATATCGGATACGGACGGCAGTCGAGCAACGAATACCTGTACAGTTTTACAGGGAAAGCGACCGGTAAAGGGTGGGCCGGATACGGACTCCATTTTCTCGCTTCCGACAGTGAAACTGCCAAAGGATACGGTTTCGGAGAATCCTATTTAGTGTGGGTAACCCGCGATGAAGGGAATCTCCAGACAGACAGGACCTTTGTTCAGTTGTATAAATCAAACAGCGATGTGCGGATGATCCAGCTTGCAAGCCAGGCCATAGATCAGGACATTTCAGATGAACTCGATATCGAAGTGTACGTAAATCGAAGCAAAGGACAAATTATGGTGGCCGTAGAGGGAAGTATTGAACTGGTCTACGATGATATGTCCAGTCTTACTGCCGGAGACGCAGGCGCATTGCGGACATTAGGTGCCGCCGAGTTCACGAATTTAACTGTAAAGACAAAGTAATTACTTGAACGACCCGAATACATACCCCGGGGACCGCATCATATGCGGTCCCCGGTTTCTCTTTGTCCCTTCATAACACAGTACTGCTAGAAATAAGAGGATGAAATACCGCTTTACCACCGACCACGAGGTGTTTTTCAAAAAGAGTGATGCACTTCCTGAAAGAAAAGAAGAAACTGTTGACCTTATCGTTACCTCTCCTCCCTATCCTCTGATTGCTATGTGGGACGACCAGTTCTGCAGTCTCGATGCTTCTATCGGGGAGGCCCTCGCAAGGGACGATGGGATGGAGGCGTTCGAATTGATGCATCTGCAACTCGATGCGGTGTGGGATGAATGTGCCCGGCTGCTGAAACCGGGCGGCTTTGCCTGCATTAATATCGGAGATGCTACCCGAACTCTCGGTAAACAGTTCCGCCTCTATCCGAACCATGCCCGCATCATCGAAAAGTTTTCAAAATTACAGTTTACCATGCTCCCTTTGATTCTCTGGAGAAAACAGACCAATGCACCAAATAAGTTTATGGGTTCCGGTATGCTGCCTGCGGGAGCATATGTTACCTTAGAACATGAATACATCCTTATTTTTCGAAAAGGGGACAAGAGAGCTTTTAAAAATGAAAAAGAGAAGCTCCTCAGGCAGCAAAGTGCTTTTTTTTGGGAAGAGCGGAACAAGTGGTTCTCCGATGTGTGGGATTTTAAAGGTGCCGTACAGGATTTCGAATCAGCTTCCCGTAACTCACCGAGAAAGCGTACCGGAGCATTTCCTTTTGAACTTGCGTATCGGCTTATCAATATGTACTCCCTCTATACCGATACCGTTTACGATCCGTTTTTGGGAACAGGAACGACCCTGGCTGCGAGTATCATCTCCGGGCGAAACTGCATCGGGGTCGAACTGATGGAAGAATTCGGGTCCGTAATCGATGAGACGGTTTCACGTTTTTATAATAAAGCTAATCTGATTATTACTTCACGTCTCGAGCGGCACTGTCAGTTTGTCCGGGAACGGCAGCTTGCAGGAAAACAGATCAATCACGCGAACGAAGTTTATCAGTTCCCCGTGGTGACCGGTCAGGAGAAAGCGGCCCTCTTCCCGTACGTAGAGTCCATTTCCAAGACCGGGAAGGGCAGATACACAGCCACCCACTTCGTGGCTTCTCAACGGGGGTATGCGGAAGGGATTGAACTCTTCGGGTTTACGTGATTAAAACGTACCTATCAAAAAACTTTCTGTAGACAGAACGACCGGTATCGATTTAGAATTGGCATAGTAAGAAAATCCGAAAAGAGAGGACCTACTAATGGCGGACAGCGGCCGGTATATGCAGGAAGCGTTAAAAGAGGCACTTCACGGAGTGCATCATAATCATGGCGGCCCGTTCGGCGCTGTTATTGTGCGTGAAGGAGATATCATCGCGCGTGCCCATAACGAGGTCATTCATACCAACGACCCTACCGCTCATGCTGAGATTTTGGCTATTCGCAGGGCCTCGTTAGTGGTGAACAGTTTCGAACTTCGTGATTGTGTACTCTATACCACCTGCGAGCCGTGTCCCATGTGTTTTGCCGCCATTCATTGGGCAAGGATCTCCCTGGTTTACTACGGCTGCACACGAAAAGATGCTGCCGAAATCGGGTTTGATGATGAGTTTATCTACGAAGTAATAAAAGGGACTGCCGAAGAACAGCAGGTAAAGATGCTTTGCACCTGCCACGATGAATGCAGGGCCGCATTCGAAGAATGGGAACAGAAAGAAGATAAGGTGATGTACTAACGGAAGCTCAATGGGTTTACTGTTCTGGATTATTGTATTTATCATCAGTCTGGCCGTACTCGTCAAATCATCGGATATATTTATAGATTCATCCGAGAAGATCGGTCTGTTCTTAGGCCTGCCTTCCTTTATCGTCGGGGTCATTATCGTTGCATTCGGGACATCGCTCCCCGAGCTGGTCTCATCAATTATAGCAGTGGCGGAAGGCTCATCTGAAATCGTTGTCGGTAATGCGTTAGGTTCGAACATCACCAATATTTTTCTCGTATTGGGAATAACGGCGGTTATCGGAAAAGAGTTTTCCGTCAACTACAATCTGATGCGGGTGGACCTCCCTTTTCTCTTAGGCAGTGCGATTCTAGTCGCTTTGATGCTTCTCGACAGTGTGTTCAGTTTTACCGAGGCGATCATCTGTCTATTTTGCCTGAGCGTCTATATTTTCAACTCGCTGCGTATAAAAAATGACGAAGAGGAGCAGGAACGGGAGAAACCGAAAGCCCTTACCTGGATTTTGTTGATTGCAAGCCCCGTGGTTGTCTACGTAGGGGCAAAATACACGGTGCGCTCCGTTATTCAGATTTCTACATTGGCCGGTATCGGCAGTGAAGTGATTGCGTTGAGTGCGGTCGCACTCGGCACGTCCCTCCCGGAGGTGGTTGTCTCCATAGCGGCCGCCCGCCGGGGTAATCCGGAAATGTCGGTCGGAAATGTCATCGGTTCGAATATCTTTAACACATTTGCCGTCTTGGGAATTCCCGCGTTGATCGGACCGCTTACTATCCCTTCGAATATCCGCAGCTTTGCCGTACCGGTTTTCTTAGGTGCTACGGTACTCTGCATCCTGGTAACGATGGAGAGGAAAGTCAACCGATGGGCGGGAAGTTTGTTTCTCATCTTCTACATATTTTTTATCGGTAAGCTTTTCAATTTCTTATGAGCAGATACATTGATTCTCTTTATTACTTCGGTCATAATAGTCGGATTATCATAGGTACAAGGAGAATATCGAATGAATTTTGAGTGGATGGTTTTTGTCGAGTTGGGCCTCGTCTCTCTGGCACTCCTCATCGGTACGATCATTCGAGCTAACACTCCCTTCTTTCAACGGTTTCTTATTCCTAATTCCATTACGGGCGGTGTTCTGCTTCTCCTTTTCTATACTTTTATCGCCCCCCGGTTCGGTATGGATACGAGTTTTCTCGAGAATATGGTATTTCATCTGCTGAATATCTCTTTTATTGCGATGAGTTTGCGCAAATCGACCCGGACAGCAGGGAAAAAAGGACCGGCCTATTCCACGTCGGTGGTTATCCTCTCTCAGTACGTACTGCAGGGTGTTTTGGGTTTTTCCCTCACCATTATGCTTATAAAAACGTTTCTCCCGGACCTGTTTCCGACATTCGGTTTTTTCATTCCTATGGGGTTTTGCCTCGGCCCGGGTCAGGCATTCGCCATTGGTTCAAAATGGGAAGCCCCGGTGTATGGATTTGAAGGGTCCGGCTCTGTGGGTCTTACCTTTGCCGCGATCGGTTTTTTTTGGGCAATTTTCGGAGGTATGATCCTGGTCAATATCGCCATACGAAAAGGATGGGTAAAGCGGCCCGGTGATATCACGGGACAAACGCCCGGCAACCGCAGCGGTTTGTATAAGCGGGGAGACCAAATTCCTATCGGGGCCCACCTGACCACGCAGAGCGAAGCGATAGAATCATTTTCCTTTAATTTCGCCATTGTCCTTGTGGTGTACCTGATAACCTTCCTGTTCCTCGAACTGGTGACCTTTCTCCTCTCTTTTACCGGTCCGCTGGGTATCAGCCTCGCGGAAAGTCTTTGGGGGATTTCGTTTATCTTCGCTGCCCTCTTCGGAATGGCCGCGAAAAAACTGCTCATTGTTTTCAATCAGGACCATGTCCTGGAGACCGGAACGTTGACGCGGACCGCCGGCTTCTCGGTAGATTTTATGGTTGCAGCTTCTATCGGTGCAATTTCGGTGGCCGTCGTTGCCCGGTATTGGGTCCCGATCCTGATTATGGGGGTCCTTGCCGGATTCTTCATTATGGTAACTCTCCTCTGGATGAGTTCCCGTATCTTTTTTGATTTTAAGTTCGAGCGTACGATACTGCTCTACGGTGCATTGACAGGGACACTGCCCTCGGGTCTCACTCTCCTGCGGGTGGTCGATCCTGAGTTCAGGACCCCTGCTGCTTCGGATTATATTCCGGCTGCCGGGTTGATGTTTGTTTTTGCCATTCCTTATATTTTTATGGTCGATCTTCCCGCCTACGGCTACCGATACGGAGAACCGCTCTACTACTGGATTACGGCGGCCGTTTTTGCAGCGTACCTCGCGTATGTCGGCATAGCATTTTTTATTATAACGAAGGGACGGAGAAAATCACCTCATCTCTGGCGCAGGTAGCGGGCCGACGTAGCGGGCCGGCGGCGTAACGGGCCTGCGAAGCATCACGCAGTGCCTATCGAGGTTCTTTTCTCACCTGATTACGAAGCGTTCCGATCCCGTCGATTTTGACTTCGACTGTGTCTCCGTCGGCAATCGGGCCGACCCCTGCCGGCGTGCCGGTCAAAATGATGTCTCCCTCTTCTAAGGTAAAGTTTTTTGAAACAAAAGCAATAATGTCCCGAATACCGAAGATCATAAAAGAGGTATTGGAGTGCTGGACCTCCGTGCCGTTGAGCCTGGTGATAATCTCTGCGTTCTGAGGGTCCCACCCCCCGGCGGGCATAACGGCAGGACCGATCGGGCCGAAGGTATCGAGTGACTTTCCCCGAAACCAGCCGGATTTGTCCCCCTTTTGAATGTTCCGCTGGCTCACATCGTTCATACAGGTAAACCCGAAGATTACGTTGAAAGCATCTTCCGGAGCAACATCTTTACACTGTTTTCCGATCAATAAAGCAAGCTCCCCCTCATAGTCGATTCTTGGATTTTCAAAGTGATACGCATCGAGAAATGAAGGAAGAATGATCGGTTCATCCGGGCCGATAAGCACGTTCGGGGTTTTTGGGAAGAGAACCGGTTCTTCGGGGACATCAGTGGTAAACCCTTTTACGTCTACACTTTCACTTTCTGCGATATGGTCTCTGTAGTTGAGACCGAGGGCGATGATTTTTGTAGGCCGTACCGTATACGCTTTTTTTTCTCCGATGACAGGCAGTGTTATCATAATCTATGAATAAACCGATTAAACCAGGTTGTGTCAAGAGAGAGGACCAGACCGATGATACTTCCGGAGAAGGTCAGACCGAGAAGCACGAATACAAACTCCGTAAGAGGACCGACCGCGATCAGGACCTGATCGGAGAACGTAATACTGGAGCCGAAAAAAAGAAGGAGGACCAGATTGTAGAGGGTGAGTGCAGTCCACAGGGTCGCTTTTCGGGAAAACCGGCCCTCCTTTCCGGTTATCTCCATTACGTGGTCTGCGACCCCTCCCCGTTCGAGAAATGCCCGGACTTTCTCTGCATCAGTACCGGGAAACTCGATGTGGGAAAGGATTGTCTCTATTTCTCTGTCTATTTGACTATTCATTATGAATTACTCCTCTTTTAAACGGGGAATGGAGGCTGAGCCGTTTCAAACCGCTGCTTATCAGCTCTTTTGCCCTCCGGATATGGGACTTGATCGTGTTGACCGGAATTTCAGTTATTTCTGCTATTTCCGGGTAACTCAGACCGTCAAAATAGTGCATCTTTATAGCAATATGGTACGATCGGGGAAGTGAAGCAATGAGCTTCTGAACAATGTTTTGCGTTTCGTGCTCGAGAGCGGCAGATTCCGGAGTAACGGCGGAATCTTCGATCTCTCCATGTGATTCGAGCGGACTCATCGTCAACCGTTTTACTCTATACGCATTTACAGCAAGATTAAAAGCTAATTTGTAGAGCCAACCGGAAAAAGACACTTCACCTTTGAATGTTTTGAGCTTGTCATACACCCTGATAAAAACATCCTGCGAAAAATCTTCTGCATCTTCGGCGTTGCGAAAAAATTTCAGTCCGAGGTAGTAAATTTTTCCCTGGTGCCGCTCGATCAATGTCCGAAATGCGTTGTGGTTTCCCCAAAGAACTTCTTTTACCAGGGTATTATCGTTTTTGTTGTTCACGTTCTCGATCGCGTTTTTTCTTTATCACGATGAAATAGGTGATGATGCCGAGACCGGATGTAGTGGGAATGATTCCACCCAATAATGAAGCGTCGAGTCCGTTGTAAATAAGAAAAAAGAGAAAAAGCCCTGCCCCGACAAAGAGTGCAACGATACCGACGAGCAGCAATTTCTCGTCCAGATGTGCCGATTTCGGTTCACCCCCTTTTTCAATAATTGTTTTGTTCTTCTTATATTCCCAAAGAAAAAAGAAAAATGAAAGAATACCGAAGACAACGACGGCGATGAGCGGCAGAATGGCAATCATCAGTTGAGAAGCGGGTGTTAGCCCGGAAGGAGCGGTTTGTAACAGCATATGGTATTTTCCTCGTTTATATAAAACGACCGGTTGACCTGCCGTTTGGTTGCAAAAAAATACCATATTTTTGGTTTTTTCTGCAACCTTTACGGTTCGATGTTGTCGTATAGTAAAATAACCAAAGAATAGAGGATCACAATGATTAAAAACATACTGTTAGTAGAACCGAAATCACCTGATTTCAACATTTTTTCGCTTTTTAAAATTCCGAGGCTCGGGGTGGCGGTGCTCGGTACGTTGGCCAAAAATGCCGGGTACAATGTAAAAATCGTCTACAGCGAGGCTGTAGCACTCAAACAAGAGCATATCCTGTGGGCCGATCTGGTCGGCTTTTCTATGATCACCTCTACCGCCCCGGAGGGCTATCGGTTGGCGAGGATGGTCAAAGCACTGGATAAAAAGCATGGAGGCAATCGTCCGATCGTCTTCGGCGGTGTACATGTTACGTTCAAACCGGAAGAAGCACTCGAAGAGGGTGATTATGTATTTCGAGGGGAAGCGGACATGACTTTTGTTCCCTTCCTCGATCAGTTGAATAACGGCGGGGACGTTTCTGCAATTCCCGGTGTCAGTTTTTATAGCGGCGAGCGGATCGTCCATAATCCGCTTCCGGAAGAACGGACCAGTATGGAAGAGGTGCCGTCTCCCGACTGGAGTCTGTTCGTCGATTACACTCCCACATTAGGTATCGCTATGACTTCCCGGGGCTGCCCCTATGACTGCAGTTTCTGCTCGGTTACCCCGATGTTCGGCAGGAAATATAGAATGCGGCCAATTGATCTAATCATAGAGGATTTGGCTTCCGTAGAAACGAATAATGTTTTTTTCTACGACGACCACTTTACAGCCGATAAAAAGCGGACCAAGGAGCTGCTGCATAGGATTATAGAAGAGCGGGGGAAGCGGCACCATGTACGCACCTTTTCCGCGCAGGTCCGGTCGGACATCGCTAAAGACCCGGAGCTGCTCGATCTTATGGCGGAAGCCGGGTTCAAAACACTTTTTATCGGGCTCGAATCGGTCAACCCGGAAAGTCTCAAGCTGTACAATAAGGCCCAAAATGTTGAAGACATCATCTATTCGATAAAGGAAATCCATAAAAGGAAAATGAGAATCCACGGGATGTTCGTATTCGGCTCGGATGCGGATAAAATGGAGACATTCTCCGAGACGGTGCGTTTTGCCAAGAAAAGTGAGATAGAAACAGTCCAGTTTCTCATTCTCACTCCTCTTCCCGGTTCCAAGCATTACGCTGCTTTAGAACGGGAAAAACGGATTCTCTCCAGCGACTGGTCTCGTTACGACGCCTTTAATGCTGTGTATCTTCCTAAAAATCTCTCTCCCTATGAACTGCAGAAAGGCATGCTTCGGGCGATGAAGCGGTTCTATTCACCGTTGAGCATTATAAGATGGCTGCTGCGGGGAAAGACGGCAGTGGTACTGTTCCAGCTGTACGGCTATATTACGCTGCGTTTGTGGATTTGGAACAACGGAAGGGTATTAAAAAAGATGAAGCGGGACAGTAAAGAAATCTTTCTTCCCGAAGTTATGCAGGCACCCTGTCTGCACTCATAATGTTCCTTAAAAAAAAGTGCGCATGAGCATGGGGTTTCCCATGCTCATGCGCAGAAGTAGTTTTACATAAACTTTTTTACATACTATATATTCAGTTGTTTTTTATTTTTTTCAACTGCTTGACGGTTTCTATCATCTGTTCGAATTCCGTAGCTTTGTGAAAAAAATAATCTGCTCCGGCCTCCATACACGCCTTTTTATACTGCGGGTATGGAAAATGGGTAAACATAATGACCGTAGAATCGATATGGTATTCACGGATTGATTTGAGAACATCGATCCCATTGCCACCGATCATTTTTATGTCTAAAATGACAACATCGGGATGGTCGAGCTCGACCTGCGAGAGGGTATCGATAACGTTCATCGTTTTTCCAATAATCGATACTCCCTCAATCTCCGAAAGCATCGTTTCCAACCGCTCACGCATAAGAGCGGAGTCATCTGCAATTAACACTGTCATGTACTTTTTAATATTAATTGAAACTCGGGAAGAAAGAAATCAGACGTATCCTGATTTCTTTGTAGGAGAAACACTTACAAAACAGGGGACATCGCTATAAGAGATTTCGGGAGAGGGCATAGTGGATAATACGGGCATTGTTTTCGAGATGCAGTTTCTCGAGAATTCTGGTGCGATAGGTACTGACGGTTTTTACACTCAAGTTGAGTATTTGCGCTGTTTCGGTAACCGTTTTTCCGGAGGCAATATGGAGCATCACTTGGTATTCTCGGTTGGACAATGTTTCGTGGGGATTATCTCTACTCGCGCCGCCGTCTTGTAAGAGCCGGTCTGTGACGGCGGAAGTAATGTATTTCCCGCCGGAAGTAATCTTTCGTATCGCCGCTACCAACTCTTCAGGAGCGCTTGCTTTATTGAGATACCCCGAGGCGCCGTTTTTCATGACCCGCAGTGCATATTGGTCTTCCGGATGTATACTGAGCACGAGGATCGGAAGACCGGGAAACTCGAATGTAATTTCCCGTAGTACGTCGATGCCGCTTTTCCCCGGCATCGAAATATCGAGAATGACAACGTCATAGCTGTTTTTCCGAATAAGGGAAAGCGCTTCATCACCGCTGTCTGCTTCGTCAATCTGCCTGATTCCGAGATCATCAGTAAGGATTTGCCGCAATCCTCTCCGTATTATTTGGTGATCATCTGCAATTAATGCTCTCATCTGTTGCCCGTATTCTTAGGAAGCGGCACTACTGCATGTACTGTCGTCCCTTTTTCGGGGTTGCGTCGTATCAGGACATCGCCGCCCCGGGAGAGGGCCCGTTCTTTCATCCCTATTAATCCGAAAGATTGGGTGTCGGTAATTTTTGACTGCTCGATCCCGGTCCCGTCATCACTCACATCGAGTATAAGCGATGAATCATCCGTTCTCAGTGAAACAGAAATGGCGGTAGCATCTGCATGGCGGGCAATATTGGTAAGCGCCTCTTGAAATATGCGGAATATGGTCGTAGCGAATGTATTGTCCAGTTCCCGACCGTTTAAATCGAGGTCCAGCATATAGTGTATTCCGGTACGTTTTGCAAACTCTTCAGTTTCCCACTCGATCGCGGCACAAAGATCTAAATCATCCAGCAAAACGGGGCGAAGTTGGGTCATTAAACGCTGCACGGCTGAAACGGTGTGATCTATGATTTCGAGCATGCCTTCTGTTTTCTGCTTCATTTTCGGATAATACTCATTCTGTTCGGGGAGGTGCTTGGTAAGCCAGTAGAGGTCCATTTTTAGTGCGGTAAGCGCTTGGCCGAGCTCATCGTGGATTTCCCGTGAAATTGCCGTTCTCTCTTCTTCCCGCACACTCTGCAAATGAGAAGCGAGGTTCCGTAAGTTTTCCTGGGCTTTCATGTGGTCGGTCACGTCCCGGGCTATCTCGATAACACCTTCTATATGCCCATCGGAGCGGACCAGCGGAACACCGAGGCTTTCCCACAGGGTTTCCCCCTGCACACCGTCAATTTCAGCAAAATAGATACTCCCTTTCTTGACCTCGCCGGTCTCCAACGCCTTTTCGGCAGGACAGTTGGCACACGGCCTGTCCCTGTCGAGATAAGCCTTATAGCAGTGCATACCGAGAGCATTGTTGTTTATATCCAGCGCTTTTCGGTTTGCCCAGGTGATTATAAGAGTATCGGTTAATGAAAAAATCATATCGGGCAGACTGTCCAAAATGTCTCGAAGCTGCTCTTCCCGTTCTCCGATCGTCTCGATTGCTTCGAGCCGGGTGAGATATTTACTCAGTTTGTCTGCAAAACCGGAAATTAGTTCTTCTTCGAATGTATCATAAAATGAGAACTCTCTGTTTTCCGTATAGAATGCAAGTGCCCCTCGTTCCTTCCCCCCGATAATCAGCGGGACTGTATGTGCTTGCACCATTTCTTCGCGCTGAAAGGGGGTATTCATAAACACCTCGTCATCAACGGTAAGGCAGGCGAAAAGGTCCTTCGGCTGGTGCAGGCTCGCGGGGAGAATTTCTCGAACAAAGGTCTCGAGTACTTCTTTCTTGTCTGTATTGCTGTCTGCTAATGAATTCAATGTATAGAGCCCCCGAAGTTCGGCAATACGTTCTTTGAGATTTTGTTCGGTCTGCTTTTTGTTGTGGTCTTTCGAGGTCATCCGGCGCATATAAGCATAGCAAATTTTTTTTTTTATTACAATTGAGGGAAAATCGTGCCCAAAATCGTTAAAAAGGTTGTCAATTGTTGTGGAGGGCGTTATATTTTGTTAACGATCGTTCGGTAACAAAGGAACAGGAGTAGTTCATGGCTTTGTCTCAAAGTGAGATTATATCCACTGCTTTTCAGGAGTGGGGAAAGAGCAATTTTACAAACACCAGCCTTTCATCTCTTTCCTCTTCGCTCGGTGTTACCAAAGCGGCAATGTACCGGCACTTCGCTAATAAGGATGAGCTGATCGAAGGTATGCGGCGGACAGTACTGGAAGAGTTTTACCGGCTTGCCGATCAATTTTGTGATCAAGGTCCCTACCGCACACTTCAGGGGCTCCTTGATGCCTATCTCTCCGTATTTTTCCTCTATTACTTGAAAAACCGGTATCACTTTCAGTTCTTTCTCCAGTACGTCGGCAAACAAGAAGAACTCTTAGACAGTGAGTTCAAACACCACAGCAGCCGCATTAAATCGAATTTTTTACCCGTTCTAACCGGAAAGGCACTCGCCGGTAAACCTGCACAGAAGTCCGAAAAAGATTTTCAAGAAGCGGAGGTGCTGTTCGACTATGTCCGGACTTCGCTCATATTCTGGATTTCCCTTGCAATCCACTGCGGCAGCCGGATAACCAAGGAAAAGACCGAAGAGCTGCGTACCAATCTTGCAGGTTTTATTCTCCACGGCATTCGTAGCGAGCAGCAGTTTGAGATCGTGGACTGGGCTTCTTTTGTATCGTCATGTGAAGTGAGTGAGACGGAGATGCTCCCGCCGGACCGTATTTTCGCGGCAATTGCAGATAGTGTGGCTGAACACGGGTTATGGCAGACGACGGTGGAACAGATAGCGGATACACTGGGCATGCGTAAGAGCAGCCTCTACTTCTACTTTAAAAATAAAAAGGCAATGATCGCCGCGATGCTCAGGCGGGAACAAAAACAATTACGGTCTATTTTTAAGAGCAAGGAAAAACAGTACCCCACAACAGAAGAGAAACTCGGCTGCTACGCGGTTATCGTTGCTTCTTACCTGCTTCAAAAACCCTCCATACTTATTACGTTTAACTGGCTTCGTATTCAGGGCATCGAGATAGAAATGAAAAAGCCGGACCTGAATAAATTGGAAAAGGATTACGCTTTTTTGGTCGGATTGTTGGAGAACGTAGAGAAAGATCTGCACGGACTGCGGCCGTTCGAGCTGGTGAGTCTGCTCAATATGTCCATCTTCCGGCAGGTCATGATTGATTTCCGCTCCGGGGTGCCCCGGAACGAGATATATAACCGAATTTACGTGTTATTGCACTGTTTTTATAACGGAATTGAAAGGAGAACGTAATGAAGAAACGATTTTTTTTGATGATTGCATTGCTCCTGATCTCTGCAGTTGTACGAGTTACCGTGATTTATGCGGGGG
Organism: uncultured Spirochaetales bacterium; assembly: GCA_964594055.1. Taxonomy (GTDB): domain Bacteria; phylum Spirochaetota; class Spirochaetia; order SPDA01; family CAZJBZ01; genus CAZKZZ01. Next base: position 12,767 of record CAZQKT010000026.1, on the reverse strand, counting down.
GCGCCCAGGAAGAGGACCCCGAAAAACAGCAGCGGACCGAACAACGGCGGGAAGAGAAGACCCGAATCGAAATCAAAAAGGTTGAAAACGAAACGCGGCCCGAACGCCCGACCGACGCTTTAATCGATGAGGGCACACTTGCTCTGGATGTCGACGGAGTGGTTGATTTTGCCCTTGCTAATAACCTGGGTATCGTCTCGGAAAAACTTGCCCTTTCCATCAAAAAGCGTGCACGGGACACGGTGTTCAACAAGTTCTACCCCACGGCCCGGGTAAGCGGGACCCTCTCGAGAATGCACGAGGAGCCCGATGACATCGAGTTCCTCGCCCCGGTGGACCCGGAGGATATGGAGGATTACGGACTGTACGATTATATGACCGAAAATCCATATGCACCGGGTACGTATACGTACGTCGATCCTGATTACATCCCCGACGGATTGTACGGGACGGTCACCCAGGTGACCCAAGAAGTAGACCACACCTGGAACGTAAGCGCGAAACTGGATTTTAATCTCACCCTTTCCGCGGCACTTTTTTGGGGGATACGAGCCGCCGTGCTCGATTACCAGTCCGGCCGGCTGGGTCTCGAGACTACGCGAAAAAAACTTGCCAGGGACGTAAAGAAACAGTTCTACAATTTGCTGCTTATGGAGGAGAACATCGCTCTTATGCAGAAAAAAATCGATACCGCCCGGGAACGGTACGAGCAGGCCAAGGTAAATTATGAAAACGGACTGGTCTCCGAGTACACCATGCTCAGTGCCCAGGTGGCACTGGAAAATCTCAAACCGGGTCTGGAAAGCATGAAGACAGGGTACCGCTCCGCTCTGCTCGGTTTCAAACATCAGCTCGGGATGCCCCTCGATACGGAACTGACCCTGGACGGTAAAATCGAACCGGAGACGCTCGACCTGGAATCGAATGCGCTGAAAAATGGGTTCATGGCCAACCGGCTCGATATTCAGTCTTTGGTACAGCAAATAGAGATAATACGGAACTCCCGGGACGCAACTATTGCCGGTATGACTCCGAGTGTGACCTTCCTTCTCAACTTCGATACCAATTTTATGAATGATCCGTTTGAAGACGACTGGTTTGAAGATACGGATGAAGATTGGGTGCAACGCAACGGTATGTTCGCTGTTACCCTGGCCATCTCTTTAGACCAGCTTCTTCCTTTCTCGCAAAGCTGGGTAAGTATAGCCGATTCGAACAATAGGATAAAACAGATGCAGACCAACTTGACCCAGGCAATTCGCGGTGCGGAAATGGAAATCGAGAATATCATTATGAACTTGAAAAAATCAGCAGATGCCGTTGAAACGCTCGAGATGAATGTACAACTTGCCGAGCGGGCCTACAATATGGCCGAAGAGGCGTACAACGCAGGCACGAAGGAGCTTTTGGAAGTCAAAGAGGCGGAGGATGAGCTTAACAACGCGCGTGTGAAAGTGCTCGAGGAGAAGTACAGCTATACGACCGGTCTCCTCGATCTCGAATATGCGCTCAACACCACGATGAAAGAAATAAGGGATAGATACTATGAGTAAACGATTGTTTATATTCGGGGCCTTTCTCGTCACCCTTGCCGTGCTATTCGGCGGGTGCGAAAAATTGAGAGAACGGCTTCCGGAAGGTATGGGACCGGGCGGCCCCGGCGCCCCAGGAACGGAAGCGGAACAGGCCGAGGAAGAAGAGACGGTATTTGCGGTCAATACCACCACCGCAGTAGAAGGTGAGATTATCGATTATATCGAACTGACCGGAGAGGTAATTACCCGGGCCACTGTCGATATATATGCGGATACGGTCGGCAAACTGTCTAAACTTACCATCGATGTCGGCTCATGGGTCGAAAAGGACCAGGTAATCGGGGAAGTGGACCCTTCCAAACCGGGGATGAAGTTCGTCCCGTCACCGGTCAAATCTCCTATTTCGGGAACGGTAATCGAAGTGCCCGTGGAGATCGGCTCGACCATTACCCAATCGGTACCGGTGGCGAGGGTGAGCCGGACCACCGAAAAACAGGTCCGTACCTTTGTACCCGAGAAGTACATTTCCAAAATGGAGTACGGTCTTAACGCGGTACTCCGTTTCGCCGCTTATCCGGAACAACAGTTTTCGGCACGGCTTGCCGAGATGAGCCCGGTAGTAGACCCCCAATCGAGAACGATGGAAATAAAACTCAATTTTACCCAGAGGTACCCGGGGATAAAACCGGGTATGTTCACCGAATTGAAGATAATTACGGAAGAAAAAGAAGGTATCGTAAAGGTACCGATCGACTGTCTCGTAAAACGGTATGGGGAATATGCTGTGTTTGTCGTAACCGAAGAAGGAAGGGTGGAACGACGTTCTGTACGGCCGGGAATCCAGATCGATAATAAGGTGGAAGTTGTCGAGGGGTTGACCTCCGGCGAGAAGGTGGTAATTCGGGGCCAGACGTTGTTGGAAGACGGTGCAAAAGTGCGGGTGATCGATGAAGTGGAACCGCTTGCAGCCGAAGATACGGTCAGGTAGCGGAGTGCATGTATGAGTTTACCAAAAACAGTAGTTAATCGACCCACAACGATAGCAATTATTTTTATCATCCTCATCGGTCTTGGACTGTATTCGGCTTCAGACCTGGCAATCGATCTCTATCCGGAAATCGACCCCCCGATCCTGGTGATCTTTACCGATTATCCGGGTTCAGGCCCCGAAGAAGTCGAGAAATCCGTTACACGTCCGCTCGAAGGGGTGCTGAGCAATGTCGGCAATATCGAGAGTATTTCCTCGACCTCTTCCGAGGGCTCCAGCCAGATCATGATCGAGTTTACCTGGGGGACCGAGATGGCCGAGGCGTCGAACGATGTACGGGACAAACTGGAGTTTGTAAAAGGATATCTTCCCGACGAGGCGGAATCACCCCAGATATTCAAATTCGATCCGGCCATGCTGCCGATTCTCAATTTGGTCATTACGGGGAACCGGACACCGGAAGAGCTGCGGGAAATCGCCGAGAAGATCGTGCAGCCGAGGCTCGAGCAGGTCGAAGGGGTGGCCATGGCAAGTGTATCAGGCGGTAGACAGCGGGTCATCAGGGTGGAGATTCCCCACGACCGGCTGGCCGCGTATGACATCACTTTGAACCAGGTAGCAAACATGATGCGGGGGCAGAACGTCCAAATCAGTGCAGGCAGTATTACCGAGGGGCTTAAAACCTACCTGGTCCGTACGTCCGGAGAATATCAGACTATCGAGGAGATAAAAAATACGGTCATCGCCTACAAAGGTGCACCTCCTTCCCAACGGAGCCCCGAGAGCAGTTTGAAAACGGTACGGCTGCGGGACATCGCCGAAGTGTACGACGGGTTCCGTGATGAGCAGAGCAGTGTGATCATTAACGGGGAACCGGGGGTCTACCTTTCTATTCAGAAACAGAGCGGTACCAACTCGGTAAAAACGGCCGACAATGTCATTTCCAGACTCGATAAGATCAATAAAGAGGTCCCTTTGGGCACCGAAGTATCGGTTATCTCCGATACGACCAAAATAATACGTGCTTCCCTCAACCAGGTCTCATCTTCCGCGGTTTTAGGCGGATTGTTTGCGGTTATTGTTCTGTTTGTATTTCTGCGGAGTTTGAAGAGTACTATCATTGTCGGGTTGTCAATTCCTATCTCAATCGTCATCACGTTGATGTTCATGCACTTTTTTAATCTTACCCTCAATATGATGACACTGGCGGGTCTCGCTTTAGGGGTGGGAATGCTGGTGGACAACTCCATTGTTATTCTCGAAAATATATTCAGGTATCGGGAAAAAGGGGCCAAGCTTACCGCTTCCGCTATTTTGGGCTCACAGGAGATGCTCAACGCGATCATGGCCTCGACCCTTACCACACTCTCCGTGTTCGCCCCTCTGGTGATGTTCAAAAACCAGCTCGATATGGTCGGAGAGATGGTAAGCGGGCTGGCGTTTACCGTCGTTATTGCTCTCGTCTCTTCGCTGGTCGTGGCAATTTTTCTCGTGCCTGTTCTCTCGAGCAGGTACCTTCCCATTGCTTCGCGTAAGCAGCGCCCGCTGCGGGGGCCGGTAAAATACCTCGATCGTGCGCTGGAATGGTTTTTCAACGGACTGGATACGATCTACAAGACAATCTTAAGGTTCGTGTTAAAGGTCCGCTGGCTGGTGGTGGTTCTCATGATACTCTTACTTCTAGGCAGTTTGCTCTTTATCCCTGTGGCCGGATTCGAGCTCATGCCAACCATGGGAGAGGATTCGATTACTGTGCAGGTGGAGCTGCCGATCGGGACCAAACTGGATGTAACCAAGCAGGTGATGCAGCAGCTCGAATCCCTTGTAAAAAACGAGATACACGGATATGAGAACATCATCGTGTCTGCGGGAGAGCGGGGCTTTTTCGGGTTAGGGGCAAGCATGTCCAATAGAGGAGACCTCACCGTTACCCTCCCGCCGTTCGAAGAGCGTATCGACAGTTCCGAGACGGTAAAACAGAAGTTGCGGGAGCATTTCGACGATTTTCCGGCAGCGGTCTTCTCTTTCTCCGGCGGCGGTATGGGGTTTTCTACCAACCCGGTAGACATTCTTGTCAAATCCAACGATTTGGAAAAGGGCAAGCAGACAGCGATGAAAATCAAGCGGCTCATAGAAGACCGCGTCCCGAAGGTGACCGAACCTTCGGTCGATCTTCAGGAAGGTCGTCCCCAGGCCGAGATCTTCATTGACCGGGAAAAGGCGTATTCCTTAGGTCTCGACATCTACTCGATCGGACAGGAGATAAAGGCAAATATCGACGGGATTACCGCCTCGAAGTTCCGAGAGGGCGGGTCCGAATACGATATTTTGGTGATCATCGGGGAGGAGGACAGAGACGAAATCCCCGATATCAACAAGATTTTCGTAATTAACTCTACGGGAGACCGGATCCCCTTGGCCAGTATTGCAACCGTAGAGAAAACCACCGGTCCGATCAGCATCTCACGTGAAAATCAAACCCGAGTAATCCATGTCACAGGAGGGGTGCAGCCGGGTACTTCCATAGATCAGATCGAGTTGGAGGTGCGAAATCTTATCACCTCCGAAATACCGGCGGACGAAGATGTGGTCATCGAGTTTTCCGGTGATTACGCGGACCTTATGAAATACGGAAAGAATTTTATCATCATCATCCTGATTTCGGTATTTCTCGTCTTCGGGGTCATGGCCAGCCAGTTCGAATCGTTTCTCGATCCGTTCATCATCTTTTTCACCATGCCGCTGCTGTTGATCGGGGTCATTGCGATGAATGTGCTCACCGGTGAGATGTTCTCTCTGTTTACGGCGGTCGGTTTGGTCATGTTGGTAGGTATTGTGGTCAACAACGGCATTGTCTTAGTCGATTACACAAACCTGATGCGCAAGCGGGGATTGTCCATCAATGAAGCGTGTATAGAAGCGGGGGGGAACCGGCTGCGGCCGATTCTTATGACGACCCTTACCACCATCCTCGCCCTCATCCCCATGTCTTTCTTCCGGGGTGAAGGGGCCGAACTGGTGCAGCCGATCGGAAAAACCGTTATCGGGGGGCTTGCAGTTAACACGGTACTTACCCTGCTCTTCGTTCCGGTCGTTTACTCGCTGTTAAATGGTTTAGCAGAGCGGAGAAAACGGCGCAGGGAGGAACGGCGGACAAGACGGATGGAAGCTGAGAAGAAACGGGGAATGGAGAGGAGAACAGATGAAACGACTTGAGGTTATCGGAAACCGTTCAATCGAAGAGGACATGTTCGACGTATTCAAGCGGTACGATGTCGTCCATTATTATACAAAAGTGCCCGTTGTGCATGGGGCCGGTAATTCCGGCCCCCGCATGGGTGATCATGTGTGGCCCGAAGAGAACTTTATTCTCATTATTTACTGTGATGATGCGGAGGCGGAGAAGATCAGACAGGCGATAGAAGACCTGAAACTTTTTTTCAAAGACGAGGGAATAAAGCTTTTCGAAATGTCCTGCAGTATGCTGGAATAAGCGGGGAGAGAGTAGGGCCCCCAAGGGTCCCCACGTCGGGGTGCCTCTCCCGGGGCACCTCCCCTGACCGCTACTTGCCGCTCGAGAGCTGTTCTATCTGCAGGGGGATTTTACTGACATTGGTCCCGTCTTCGTTCATCTTAAACAGTTCGAACTGGCCGTCTCTGTCGGACACGAAGACGATCGTCTTTCCGTCGGGCGACCACACCGGATTGATATCGGTAGCACTGTTGTCGGTAAGCTTTTTTAATCCGGTCCCGTCCGGCTTTACGAGAAAAATCTCCGCATCTCCGTCATGGTTTGATACGAACGCAAGCAGATCTTTCTCCGGGTGGAAAAGGGGATTAGTAATAAACACCTGCTGCTGCCCGCCCCCTGCCATACCGGGGAAGCAGCCCGTAAGGAAGAGCGTTATAGCGGCTATTACGATTACCGTTAGTACGGTACGTTTGCTCACGGCCTTTATATGAGTATTCATGAGAACTCCTTTTTCTAATAGTTGTACATTTCAACAGCCTACACAATGTGGAGGAAATGGTCAAAGGGGACGGGCATTGACTTTTCACCGAATCATCCGTATGTTGGGAGCATGTTAGTAAAAAGAACCACAATCCTTATCCTATCTATAATAGTGATGTTCTGTCTCCTCCCTGCGTCGGTGTCGGCGAGGGGCAGAAAAGAGAAAAAAGAAAACAGTGTCGCCCGGGTCAACGGAGAGTACATCCCTGAACAGAAATACAATCTATTGATCGATCAAAAAAAACAGCAGTATGGTCTGCAGGGTGCTGAGTTGAATGAAGAACAGCAAAATATGCTGGACGAAGAAGTAATGGATGAACTGGTGACCGAAGAAATTCTTTTTCAGGAAGCACAGCGGCTCGATATCGGTGCGGGAAAAAAAGAGATAAACGCGCAGCTGGATGCATTGAAACAACAATATCCGGATGAGAACAGTTTCAAAGAAGCAATCGCCCAGGGCGGTTTTACGGAGAAGGCCTTCAAACAGTACATTGAGCGGAATATTACCATTCAGAAACTTCTCGAACAGGAAGTAGGCAGCAGCATCACCATAGATGATTCGGAGATGAAATCTTTCTACGAGCAAAACCCCTCCTATTTCGAAATCCCGGAACAGATCGAAGCCCGCCACATTCTCGTCTCGACCGAAGGGTTGCAAGGAGATGCTGCAAAAGAAGAAGCACTTTCCCGGGCCGAGAGTATTCGGCAGGAATTATTAGGCGGGGCCAATTTTGCCGACCTGGCCAGAGAAAAATCGGAAGGGCCGAGTGCTTCGAACGGGGGGAGTCTCGGACGGTTTTCCAAAGGACAAATGGTCCCGTCCTTTGAAGAAGTAGCCTTTTCACTCGAGATCGGCGAAATCTCACAAGTCGTCGAAACACAGTTCGGCTATCACATCATCGAAGTTACCGATAAAATTGAGGCCGGCACCCTCTCCTACGAAGAGGCCAAACCGAATATCGAAGAGTATTTGACCAATGTAAAACAGCAGCAGCAGTATACCGAGTTCATTGAAAATCTTCGGGAGCAGGCTGAAGTAGAACAGTTGTAGGTCCGGCAGATTCAGGCTATAGTGCACAACAGTGACTAATGATGTAAAAAAAAGACGCGTAAAGGGTCTGGCCGGCATCATGCTGGTGCTGACCGCATTCGCCATCTCGACAAATGCAATTCCTCCTCTTACCACAACTATTTCCGCGGAGCTTGGTGTTCCCTATGAACAGTTCGGGTATCTGTTTATGGTGCAGTTCATTCTCTTCTCTCTCGCCTCCTTTATCGGCGGATGGCTGAGTGCCAAGTTTCATTTCTCCCTCCGTTCGCTTATCTTACTCGGGTTTTTTCTAGTTACCGTATGTCTTTTTACCGGCTCTCTTTTGACCAGTTTTGCGGTATTTATATTCTGGATAATTCCGTACGGATTCAGCGGCGGCCTGCTCGAACCGTTCTCTACGATTCTTGCCGCACGCTTCGACCAGCCGGGTTCGAGTAAAATCGTAAATCTCACCCAGGTATTCTTCTGCGTCGGTGCAGTCATTGCCCCGCAGATTGTCTCCATCTTATTGAAACGGGGTGTGCCCTGGCGGATCATGTTCATTCTCTTCGGCGGGTTTCTCTTGCTCTTCGGTATTCTGTTTATTTTTCTCTACAGACCTGCCGAACAGGGCGGGAACAGAAAAAAAGGTGAACAGCGGCCCGCCTCCGTTTCCATTCCTCTAGGAGATTTTTTAAAGGACCCCCTTTTTATTCTTCTCTCAACAGCAATTTTTCTCTATGTGGCCGCGGAGAGTTCCGTTATCATCTGGATTGCGCCCTATTTTGAAAAATTTCTTGGCTTCTCCGCTGCTGATTCGGCCTGGAGAATCGGAGTGTATTGGGGCGGGCTGTTGATCGGAAGGCTTGTCGTGTCCGCCTCCCCGCCGAGGTATTCGATGTGGCAGCCGTTTCTTCTCGGAGGGGCAGGTATGCTTGTCGGCACGTTTGTTCTTGCTTTTCATCTCTCCGCGGTGTTGACTACCGTGTTGGTTGCAGCGTTAGGGCTTTTTTCAGGCCCGGTATGGCCCTGTATCGTCTCTATAAGTAACCACACCAGAGACAACACCCAGTTTACAGCCGCAGTACTGGGTATCGGTGCTCTCGGTGTTGCTTTAGGGCCTTTCCTGAGTTCTCTCATTATCCGGTATTTTGGTATCGGGTTTCTCTTCTACGGGATTTGTTTTATGAGCCTGCTGCTTGTTATTAGTGCCGTCTTGATCCGGCTCGAAGCGGTCCGGGAGACGGCCCGTTAAGTTCTATTTTGTTAGAATTTCCCGTATTTTTTCAGAAAGCTGCTGAGAAGAGAACGGTTTTTGAAGAAAATCGTACCGGTTGGTTTCTACCCCCTGACGGATAACATCATTGTCTGTGTATCCGGATACGTAGAGAAAACGGATATCGGGCTTTTCTTTTTTTATAAGATCGATCAATTCTCGTCCGTTTATCCCGGGCATAATAACATCGGTGATTACCATATCGATGCTGTTGTCCGAACGGATTAGTGAAAGTGCACGGTTTCCGTTTTCCGCTTCCAAGACGGTATACCCCTGGGCATTGAGAATTTCGGTCATCACTTTGCGCACAGTCTTCTCATCTTCTACTACGAGAAGTGTTTCTCCATTGCTGTGTGCTTTCGTTTTGGTCTTCTTTTTTTTAGGGCCCGTCTGCTGTTTTTCTCTCGGAAAATAGAGGGTAATGTCCGTTCCGATATCGGGAGTACTCTGGATTTCGAGATATCCGCCGCTTTGTTTTACAATACCGTAGACTGTTGATAGCCCGAGACCGGTGCCTCTTCCGAGGTCCTTGGTGGTAAAAAAAGGGTCGATCGCCTGCTCTTTGGTTTCCTTGTCCATACCGTGGCCTTCATCCGTTACTGCAAGAAGTACATAATCTCCCGGTTCTACCTTGTCTCCCTGAATTGGTTTTGGAAAAGTGATCGATGCATTTTGGGTTTTAATGGTAATTCTTCCCCCCTCGGGCATGGCATCAGAACTATTAATCACAAGGTTCATGATTATTTGTTCGATCTGTCCGGGATCGGCCTTTATTAAATCGAGCGCGTCCTCGAGAATCGGGGTAATAATGATATTTTCGTTTATCAATCGGTCGAGCATCGACTGAGAGCTTCTGATAATTGAATTGATATTGACCGACTTTGGATCGGTGATCTGTTTTCTACTGAAGGCGAGCAGCTGCCTGGTAAGAGAAGCGCCGCTTTTGGAAGTAGTCATGATATTCTGTATTTCAAGCTCACACTCCTTGCACAGTTTTTCATTGAGGAGGAGAAGGTGGCAATGGCCTAAGATCGAAGTGAGAATGTTGTTAAAATCGTGGGCAATGCCTCCCGCAAGCCGGCCGATCGCTTCGAGTTTCTGGGATTGCTTAAGCTGTTCCTCGAGTTCTTTTCGAAGGGATATATCGATAATGATCCCGCGCAGGCTTATCAGTTTTCCTTCATTGAATACGGGAGTAGAGTATATGAGTATGGGAAATCGGTCACCCTGTTTTGTCACACCGGTATATTCTGCCCCTACAGTAGATTCTCCTTGATAGAGCTTTTCGAGATTTTCCCGGGCTTGGGACCAATCTTTTTCATCGAGCATTTGGAAGATTGTCAACCCGTGTTCGAACTCCTCCCTCGTATATCCGAACTTGTCGAACGCATAGTGATTGACAAAGATTAATCGCCCGGCCAGGTCCGATTCGAATACGACCTGCGGAAGGAAGTTTACAAAATCGCGGTACTTTTGCTCGCTTATCCTCAATTTTTCTTCATAACTCTTTTTCTCGAGTGCATTTATAAAAATATCTCCTGCAGTACGGAGAAGGGATATATCTTCTTCGAGCCAGGTTTTCTCACTCCGGGTGGAATCGAACCCTAAGAAACCCCGCAATGTTCCTTCGTAAAACAGAGGGACGATGGCAACCGCCTTGATACCCTGACTGCTGAGTTCTTCCCGCTCAAAAGCGGCTTCGTCGGGAATCAAGTCCAACGATGGGAGGTTTATATCTTTGTTCTGTTTCAGTCGGTCGACGGTCCACGCGGCGTCAGTTGCCTTACGGTCTTGCAGGAGGGCTTTAACCGACTCGACTCCCCGGGCGCACCACTCATGTGTGTTGCTAAAGTATTCGCCGTCATCGGAGAGAAGAAATATATAACTTCTGTCAACTTGAGCAAATTCGCCTATGGTTTCTAATGCCCGTTCGATACCGTTGTCGATTTTGTGCTTGGGCAGGTTGATGAAATCCCGGGATATTTGGGTTATTTTTTTTTCAAACCGGAGTCTGTACTCCATCGCCTTGTGGATCTGCTTGTTTTCCGTAATGTTGATAAGCGAGGCGATGCTTCTCTTCGTTTCCGGAATCATCTCGATGGTAAGAGATATATATTTGACGTCGCCGCTGCGGTCGATGAAACGAAACTCGTAATTTCGTGGTACGCTCTGGGGATGCTCGCGACGCTTTTTGTGGTTCTCGAGCATTTTAGGGAGGTCGTCTTCGTGTACAAAATCAGTCCATGAGAGCTTTCTCTCGATTTCATGTTTTGTATAGCCGGAGAGTTTCTCGAATTCGCTGTTTACAAGTGAAATCGTGGTGTCCTCTTCGAGAAGAAGGATTGCCGTCCCGGTGTTTTCGAATATCACTCTGTAGAAAGCGTCATTTTCTTCGGTAATGAACTCTCTATTCATGCTACCTCTTTTGTGTATTTCTTACAAGCCAGTCAAAGGTCACCGCACCGCTTTTTTTTGCACGTATCGTTCCGTCCACTCCGACAATGATGGTAGTTGGGATAGAGGCGATATTGTAGAGATCAGATACCGCACCGTTTGCGTCGAGACAAACCGGAAAAGGGATGTTTTGTTGTTCGACAAAATTACCGACCGCTTCGGGTGATTTTTCCTGGGCAGTGAGATTGACCGCTAACAAGACCGGACCCCCGCTTTGTTCCGTATTTTCTCGATAGAAAGCGGCCAGTTCCGGCATTTCCGCGCGGCACGGCGGACACCAGGTGGCCCAAAAGTTGATAATTACGTACTCTCCACGATGGGATGAAAGCGAACAATCATCCCCGTTTACTGTGGTAAGGGTAAAATCAGGCGCAGGCGCTCCTACCCGGCCGGCAGCTTGTGCGTTTGCCGGAGTGCCCTCTTCGGAGATAGCAGGTGATGCCGAACTCACCGGGATAAAACTCAGCAAGATGAACAGGACCGCAGCGATCATACCGGCTCCTGCTAATCGGACGAGAAGTGGTATCGGTGTTTTCTTTATAACAATCAAGACGGCGAAGTAGACGGCGATCGACACAAACCCCAGAATGACACCCTTAATCCCTCCCGGAAGATAAACAAGGGCGAGTGGAAATTTAATAACGGTGGAAAAACGAAAGATGAGAGGGCTCAATTTCCAGGCTGCGAAGAAAATGATAAGGGCGGTAAATCCACGGTCAACCGCTTTTTTACGGGCCAGTGTATGTTTTCGGAAAACAAGAAGGATGAACAAGTAGGCGCAGCCGAGTGCGGCCGCTGCGAATAAGGCTTCTCTCGGTACTGTAAGAGGGCCGAGAGAAATAGTGTGAGGTATAACCATGCTGCCCCGATTATAGAATTTTTACGCTGCTTCGGATAGGGTTATAGAACAGCTGCTGTTCTCGAAAAAGAAGGAAACATCTTACTGGCCGGCTTGATCGGTACGGTATAACTAGTGAGTGATAATTACTGCCATCATCGAGAGGGGAGTGCTCCCGACGTTCTTTATGCTGTGGGAGAAGAGCCGGCAGTTCGTCATGTTCTCTTTTTTATCGAGATGGAGTATTTCGATTATCCCGTCGCCGCCGCGCATGTTCTCCCGCTTCTGGAGCTCCATGTTGTCCCGTCTAATTACCATATAACTGCCCTGTTATTCTTTTACGGCCCCCGCGGTCAGGCCACTGATAATGTAACGTTGGAACAATAGAACGAATAAGACCGGGAAGATTATCGTTAACACGGCCGATGCGGTAATTTTGCCGTATTCTATCGAGTACTTTGTGATAAATTGTGCCAGCGCTAAGGGCAGTGTGTGAAACCGTGTTACATTTATGATCGCCATTGCAGCCATAAACTCACCCATTGAAAACACAAAACAGATAACTCCCGAAGAGACCAGCCCGGGCTGGGAGATAGGGACAATTACTCTCAACAAAGCGCCCACTTTCGATGCG